>JANYGW010000162.1 GCA_025359245.1 Massilia sp. | reverse complement strand
CGCCGACAGTTCGGCCATTCCCACCTACCGGGTCTGCCAGCTGGCCAGGAAGCGCGTGACTGTCGCCTTGTCGGGCGATGGCGGTGACGAGAACCTGGCCGGTTACCGGCGCTACCGCTATACCCTGGCCGAGAACAACGTGCGCGACATGTTGCCCTCCGGCCTGCGCCGCCCGCTGTTCGGCATGCTGGGCAAGGTTTATCCGAAGGCCGACTGGGCGCCGCGCATGTTCCGCGCCAAGACCACCTTCGAAGCGCTTTCGCGCGACCTGGTGGAAGGGTATTTTCATGGTGTGTCGATCATGTCGGACAAGATGCGCGACCAGCTGTTTTCGGACAGCTTCCGCCGTCAGTTGCAGGGCTACCGCGCCATCGACGTAATGAAGGAACATGCAGCGGCGTCACCCACGGACGACCCGCTGTCGATGATCCAGTATCTCGACATGAAGACTTACCTGCCGGGCGATATCCTGACCAAGGTCGATCGCGCCAGCATGGCGCATGCGCTCGAGGTACGGGTGCCGCTGCTGGATCACAAGCTGGTGGAATGGATTTCCGGCTTGCCGCCGTCGATGAAACTCAATGGCAGCGAAGGCAAGTACGTCTTCAAAAAAAGCCTCGAGTCCTATCTGCCGCACGATATTTTGTACCGCAAGAAGATGGGATTTTCCGTACCGCTGGCCGGCTGGTTTCGCGGGCCGCTGCGCGAGCGGGTCCGTGAAGCGCTGCTCGGACCGTCTTTGGCCGAGACCGGCATCTTCAACACCGCCTTCCTGGCCGAAATGGTGGAGCAGCACCAGTCGGGCCGGCGCGACTACAGCGCGCCGATCTGGACCGTGCTGATGTTCGAAGCGTTCCTGCGCAAAGAACTGCAGGGAGCCTGAACGATGGCATCGATCGACGCCGCCGTCACCAGCCAGACCAGCAGCACAACGTCCGGCTCGCCAGGCAGTCCCATGCCGGCGGTGATGCCCCTGCGCGTGTTGCACGTGCTGGATCATTCGATACCGCTGCATAGCGGCTACACCTTCCGTTCGCGTTCGATCCTGGAACAGCAGCGCGCCCTTGGTTGGGAAACCCATCACGTGACCGGCCCGAAGCAAGGCGTCACCAAGGCGTCGAAGGAAACCATCGACGGCCTGGTCTTTCATCGGACCGAACCGGCACGCAGTGTACTGGCGGGTCTGCCGGTCCTGGGGCAGCTTGCGGTGATCAACCAGCTAGCGGCACGCCTGCTGGAAGTGGCGACCGAACTCAAGCCCGACATCCTGCATGCCCATTCGCCCGCGCTCAATGCGATCGCCGCCCTGCGCGTGGGACGCCGGCTCGGCATTCCGGTGGTGTACGAGATCCGCGCCTTCTGGGAGGACGCCGCAGTCGACCACGGCACCAGCACCGAATGGGGCGTGCGTTATCGCCTCACCCGCGCCATGGAAACCCATGCGCTCAAGCGCGTCGACGCTGCCACCACCATCTGCGAAGGCTTGCGCGCCGAAATCGTCGGCCGCGGCATTCCCGCGCAAAAGGTGACCGTGATACCGAATGCGGTCGACATCGAAGACTTCAGCGTCGGCCAGGTCCGCGACAGCGCCCTGGCAGCGCAGCTCGGCATCGAAGGCAAATCGATCCTCGGCTTCATCGGCTCGTTCTATGCCTACGAAGGCCTGGACATCCTGCTCGAAGCGGTGCCGTCGATGCTGGCGGCCAATCCCGACATCCGCGTGCTACTGGTCGGCGGCGGACCGCAGGACGCCGCGCTGAAGGCACAGGCGCAACAGCTCGGCATCGCCGACCGCGTGATCTTCACCGGCCGCGTGCCGCACGAACAGGTGCAGCGCTATTACAACCTGATCGACATCCTGGTCTATCCACGCCTGAAGATGCGGCTGACCGACCTGGTGACGCCACTGAAACCGCTGGAAGCCATGGCCCAGGGCCGGCTGCTGGTCGCCTCCGACGTCGGCGGCCATCTGGAACTGATCGAAGACGGCAAGACCGGCGTGCTGTTCGAAGCCGGCAATGCAAAAGCACTCGCGCAAAAGGTGCTGGCGCTGCTGGCCGCGCCCGAACGCTGGCAGGCATTGCGCGACCAGGGCCGCCAGTTCGTCGAACGGGAACGCACCTGGGCCGCCAGCGTGGCGCGCTACCGCACGGTCTATGGCAGCCTGAACGACAAGGCGAAGCGCTGATGACCGCACAACCGATCCAACCCATGAAGGTCGGCCTGGTGGGTCCGCTACCGCCGCCGTCCGGCGGCATGGCCAACCAGACGCTGCAGCTGTCATCGCTGCTGACCGCAGAAGGCATCTCGGTGGAGATGATCCAGATTAATCCGGCGTACCGCCCGGCCTGGGTCGGCCAAGTCAAAGGCTTGCGCGCCGTGTGCCGGCTCGTGCCGTACCTGCTGCACCTGTGGCGCGCGGCGGGCCGGGTCGACGTGTTTCACGTCATGGCAAATTCCGGCTGGTCCTGGCATCTGTTCGCCGTACCGGCAATCTGGATCGGCCGCCTGCGCGGCTGCCCGGTGGTGGTCAATTACCGGGGCGGCGAGGCCGACCAGTTCATGCAGAAGGCGCAAGCCTGGGTGCGTCCCAGCATGCAGGCGGCCTCGCTGGTGATCGTGCCCTCCGGATTT
>JANYGW010000167.1 GCA_025359245.1 Massilia sp. | reverse complement strand
CTCGCGCCTGCGCGACTCGCAGCTGGGCGACGAGCGCGTGCGCGACATCCACAATTACATCGTCAAGGGCGTGCTGTGGCAAGCGTTCACTGCGCCCGAGCCGGTGGTGCTGTTGATCGACGAGATCGACAAGGCCGACATCGAGTTCCCCAACGACCTGCTGCGCGAACTGGACCGGATGGAGTTCTACGTCTACGAGACGCGCGAAATGGTCGTCGCCAGGCACCGCCCGCTGGTGATCATCACCTCCAACAACGAGAAGGAGCTGCCGGACGCCTTCCTGCGCCGCTGCTTTTTCCACTACATCAAATTCCCGGACAAGGACACGATGGAGCAGATCGTCAAGGTGCACTTCCCGACCTTGAAGCAGGACCTGCTGGCGCAGGCGCTGCAAAGCTTCTACGAAGTGCGCGACGTGCAGGGCCTGAAGAAAAAGCCGTCGACGTCCGAATTTCTGGACTGGCTCAAGCTGCTGCTGGCCGAGGACATCCCGGCCGAAGCGCTGCGCAGCAAGGACGCCAAAACCATCGTGCCGCCGCTGCACGGCGCACTGCTCAAGAACGAGCAGGACGTGCACCTGTTCGAGCGCCTGGTCATGATGTCGCGGACGAATCGCTGATGATCAAGGTCGCCCCGGTCACCCTCGAATTCAACGGCGTGCGCCTCGAGCCGCTGGCGATGGCGCACGCGGACGGCCTGCGCGCGGCCGCCCAGGATGGTCAGTTGTGGAACATCCGCGTCACCTCGGTGCCCGAGCCGCACCAGGTCGAGCAGTACATCGAGACCGCGCTCGGCATGCCCAACCGTCTCGCCTTCGCGGTGATCGACATCCCCAGCGGGTTTGTCATCGGCACCACCAGCTACCACGACATCGTGCCTGACGTCGACCGCGTCGAAATCGGCTGGACCTGGTACGCCAAGAGCCGCCAGCGCAGCCACGTCAACACCAGCTGCAAATTGCTGCTGCTGTCGCACGCCTTCGACACGCTCGGTTGCGCGGTGGTCGGCCTGCGCACCGACAACTTCAACCACGCCTCGCAGGCGGCCATCGAACGGCTCGGCGCCAAGAAGGACGGCGTGATGCGCCACACTACCCTGCGCCGCGACGGCACCGTGCGCGACACGGTCCTGTACAGCATCGTGCGCGGCGAATGGCCGGAGATCAAATCGCACCTGCACTACAAGCTGCAAGGGGGCTGACATGCTGATCGATTTTTTCTTCACCCTCAAGGATGCCAAGATCCCGGTCACGATCAAGGAATTCCTGACGCTGCTCGAAGCGATGGAGCAGAACGTCATCGGTCCCTCGATGGACGACTTCTATTACGTCTCGCGCCTGACGCTGGTCAAGGACGAAGCGCACTTCGACAAGTTCGACCGCGCCTTCGCCCAGTACTTCAAGGGCATCAACGCCGCCTTCGAAACGAATGCGGCGATCCCGCTCGACTGGCTGATCAAGCGCATGGAGCGCGAACTGTCGGAAGAGCAGGAAGCCCAGCTCGAGAAATTCGGCTACGACAAGCTGATGGACCGCCTCAACGAACTGCTCAAGGAACAGAAGGAGCGCCACGAGGGCGGCAGCAAATGGATCGGCACCGGCGGCACTTCGCCGTTCGGCAACGGCGGCAGCAACCCGGAAGGCGTGCGCATCGGCGGCGCCGGCGGCAACCGCACCGCGGTCAAGGTGTGGGAACAGCGCGCCTACAAGGACTACGACACCGAACGCGAACTGGGCACGCGCAACATCAAGGTCGCGCTGCGGCGCCTGCGCAAGTTTGCGCGCGAAGGCGTGGAGGATGAACTGGCGCTCGACGCCACCATCCGCGCCACCGCCAGCAACGCCGGCTACCTCGACATCAAGATGCAGCCCGAGCGCAAGAACAAGATCAAGGTGCTGATGCTGCTCGACGTGGGCGGCACCATGGACGACCATATCGAACGGGTCGAGGAGCTGTTCTCGGCCTCGAAGACCGAATTCAAGAACATGGAGTTCTTCTACTTTCACAACTGCGTGTACGACTACCTGTGGAAGAACAACCGGCGCCGCAACGCCGAGCGCTTTCCGACCTGGGACATCCTGCGCAAGTACCCGCCCGACACCAAGCTCATTTTTGTCGGCGACGCCACCATGAGTCCCTATGAAGTGCTGGCGCCGGGCGGCTCGGTCGAGTACAACAACGAAGAAGCCGGCTCCGAATGGCTGGCACGCTTTTGCAACGCCTTCCCCAAGTTCATCTGGCTCAATCCGGAACCGGAAGCCGTGTGGCAGTACCGCCAGTCGATCTCGGTGATCAGGCAGATCATGAATAACCGGATGTTCCCGCTGACGATCGAGGGCCTCGAACGGGCGATGCGCTTGCTGAGCAAATAAACAAGCGCATTTCGTCATGCGGTATCGTGCGCGCGGCACGGGGCTGTAGAATCTTGCGGCAGCCCCACCGTCGCCTCGCATCGAAAGGACGCCATGCCAAATCTGCTGACGATCTTGACCGACCTTGCGTGGCCCGTGGCGATTTGCCTGGCCTGGCTGGCCGGCGAGTTCGGACAACGCCTCACCGGCCTTCCCCGCATCAGCTTTTACGGCATCGTCGGCTTCGCGCTGGCCGCGCCGCAGATCGGTGTGCTGCCGGTGTCCGGCGCCGGCCCGATCCTGCTGCTGGCCGATGTCGCCTTCGGCCTGATCTTGTTCGAGCTGGGCTACCGGATCAATTTGCGCTGGCTGCGCACCAACCCCTGGTTCGGCGTGGCCGCGCTGGTCGAGGCGCTCGGCACCTTCATCGCCGTCTACTTTGTCGCGATCGCCTTCGACACGTCGACCATGACGGCGCTGATGATCGCCGCACTGGCCATGTCAACCTCGCCGGCCACGGTGATCCGCGTGATCAACGAATCGCGCAGCTCCGGCCAGGTGACCGAACGCGTGCTGCACCTGTCGGCGCTCAACTGCGTGCTGTCGGTGTTCACCTTCAACGTCATCATCGGGTTCTGGATCTTCAAGAGTTCGGCCGACATCGGTGACGCCACCCTCAACAGCCTGGTCGCGCTGCTGCTCTCGGCCACGCTGGGCGCGGTGTTCGGCGTGGTGGTGCCGGCCGTGCTGCGCCAGATGGGCAATTTTTCCAAGGACGCCACGATCGGTTTCGCGCTGGCGGTGATCCTGCTGGTGTCGGTCACCTACACGATCCAGCTGTCGTCGGTGGTGGCCACGCTCGCCTTCGGGCTGACGGCACGCCACCGGCGCGTGGCGTTCAACCAGGCGCAGCGCAATTTCGGCGTGCTGGGCGAGCTGCTGACGGTGCTGCTGTTCGTCTTCGCCGCCTCCACGCTGGACTGGCGCACGGTGTTCGACGGCACCGCGCTGGCGCTGGCCGTGGTGGCCGTGCGCCTGCTGACCAAGACGGTCGGGGTGACGCTGTTTTCCGAACTGTCCGGCATTTCGTGGCGCAAGGGCGCGCTGACCGGGCTGGCACTGGCGCCCGTGTCGGTGTTCGTGATCCTGCTGCTCGAACATGCGCGCCTGCGCGGCGTGAACCTGTCCGAGGAACTGCACACGATGGTGGGGGTGACGCTGATGCTGGAAGTGGTCGGGCCGATCCTGATCCAGCGCTCCCTGATCTGGGCCAAAGAAACCCGGGAGAGCTAAGATGCCATTGGAGCCGTTCGCCGAATCAAAGGCGCTCACGTTTGGCGTCGAGCTCGAGCTGCAGCTGGTCAGCCTGTCGGACTTCGACCTGACCGCGGCCAGCCCCGACCTGCTGCACCTGCTGTCGCGCAAACCCTTTCCCGGCAACGTCACGCCGGAAATCGCCGAGAGCATGATCGAGATTAATTCGAGCGTGCATTCGAACCACCTGCCCTTGCTGGGCGAGCTGCTGGAGATCCGCGACATCCTGGTGGCGGCGGGCGACCAGCTCAATATCGGGCTTTCGGGCGGCGGTACGCATCCGTTCCAGCACTGGTCGGAGCAGAAGATCTTCGAGAAACCGCGCTTCCAGGAACTGTCGTCGCTGTATGGCTACCTGGCCAAGCAGTTCACCGTGTTCGGCCAGCACGTGCACATCGGCTGCGCCTCGGGCGACGACGCGATGTACCTGCTGCATTCGCTGAACCGCTACATCCCGCACTTCATTGCGCTGTCGGCTTCGTCGCCGTTCGTGCAGGGGCACGACAGCCTGTTCGCTTCGGCGCGCCTGAATTCGGTGTTTGCCTTTCCGATGAGCGGACGGGCGCCGTTCACGCTGAGCTGGGACGACTTCGCCAACGTCTATTTCGCCAAGATGGAAGCGACCGGCATCATCAAGAGCATGAAGGATTTTTACTGGGACATCCGGCCCAAGCCGGAATACGGCACGATCGAACTGCGCGTGTGCGACACGCCGCTGACGGTGGAGCGGGCGGCGGCGCTGGCCGGCTACCTGCAAGCGCTGTGCCGCGACCTGCTGGAGCGACGCGAAGTGCCGCCGGTCGAGGACGATTACCTGGTCTACAACTTCAACCGTTTCCAGGCCTGCCGCTTCGGGCTCGATGGCGCGATCACGCATCCGAAGACGTATGAAACGATGTCGCTGCGCGAGGACATCCTGACGTCGCTGCGCAAGATGGAGCGGCATGGCGAGGCGCTGGGCAGCCTGGGCGCGCTGCGCCATCTGTCGGCGGCGGCGCAAGGGGCGAGCGACGCCACCTATTTGCGCAATCAGTACGAGGAACAGGGTAGCGCCGAGGGCATGGTCAATGCCGCGATCAGCAGGTTCAGGGGCGGGCGATAGCGTTCGGGAACACGTCCCAAGTCGAAGCGCACTTGCCACCGCGCCTCAATCTGCGTCATCCTCGCGCACGCGGGGATCCATGCTGACCTTGCGTCAACCCTGACTCATGCTCAGTATGGATCCCCGCGTACGCGAGGATGACGGTCGATTAGTTCGGGACGCTGGCGCCTCTGGAGCCGCCCTTTCGTTCCGTTCCCTTGGCAGTTCCTTTAAAGACGGGTCTCGCGCGCCGCCCGCAGGAACTCATCGAGAATCGGCGTGCAATCGAGCAGGTCGACCCCGCCGGCGCGGTGGAACTCGGGGTGCCACTGCAATCCCATCACAAAACTGGCGCGCTGGTAGCGGATCGCTTCGATGATTCCGTCCGGATCCGACATCGCTTCGACCGTGATATCGCGCCCCAGGTCCTTGACCGCCTGGTGGTGGATCGAGTTGACCATCGGCCGGTCCGCCTTGGGAAACATGCGCGAGAGCGATGACCCCGACGGAAAGATGACCCGGTGCCGGTGCGCGTCGTAGTCGCTGTTGACGTGCTCCTGCGCCTCGGGCACGTTGGTCGCCACGTCCTGGTACAGCGAACCGCCGAACGCCACGTTGATCAATTGGCAGCCGCGGCAGATTCCCAGCACCGGCTTGCCGGCTTCGACGAATTCGTGCAGCAGCTCCAGTTCGTACAGGTCGCGCGCACGGTCGCCGCTCCATTCGGGCCGCGTGGGCGCCTCCGAATAGGTCTGCGGCGAGACGTCCGCCCCGCCCTGCAGCACCAGCCCGTCCAGGTGGCGCGCATAGTGGCGCAAGGTGATGTTGCTGGGGTGGAGCAGGCCGTTGGTATTGACCGTCGGGACCATGAACACCAGCACGTCGCGCGACATCACCCATTGGGCGATCGACTCCTCGAGGTACTGCAGGTTCTTGCTGCGCAGGCCAACGGAGCCCGGCTCCGGATGAAAAATACGGGCCGACACGCCGATCCGCAAGGTGCGCCGCATGAAGTCGCGGCCGATCTTGTCGCGCACCGCGCGCCAGCGCGAACTGAGCACCCGCTGCGCCAGCGCGAATGGCGTGTCGTTTTCCTTGAGGTAGCGCGCCGGCGCATCGGCCACGCGGCGGTCGGGGACTCGGGTCGCATGCGGAACGCCGTCCTTGGTGGTCGGCGGCCCTCTCCTGTCTGGCTTGTCGGTATCTGGCATGCCTCAAATATAGCCCCGCACACCGGGCGCACGATTCAAAGTTGTAACAAAAATGCGAACGCCCCCGTCAGAACGGGATCGACATCAGCCTCTTGAGGGTGGCCACCAGGTGCCGGTCGGCCACCGGCTTGTCGAGGATGCCGCGCACCCCCGCCGCCTTGGCGCGCGCGCTGTGATAGTGGAAATTGGGACCGACCAGCAGCACCACGGCGATCCGCTCGCCCCCGCGCACTGCCTTGATCGCCGCGGCCAGCCCGTACGGGTCGATTCCCGGCGTCGATGTATTGATCATCACCAGCGAGATCGCGGTCTCGTCGCACAGGTGCACGGCGGAAGCGGCGCTGTCGGTCCATTCGATCGCCAGGCGCTCGCCGGCCAGCGTGGCCATGTGGTCGCGCAGCGCGCCGCCCTTGTCGATGATCAGCACGGCGCCGGTCGGCGGCGGCTTGCGCCGCTTGGCATAGTCGGCCGGGTCGGTCACGTCCAGGTCCAGGCGCGGACGGCGGCGCCGCTCGGTGATGAACGGCAGGCCGCGCGCCGTCAGCAGCGCCTGCGCCTCGTTGCGGCGCTGGAGCAGCTCGTCGAGCATGTCGAACAGGCGCGGCAAATCGAGCGGGCGGGCCAGGCGCGGGTAAGGAAAATCGAGCGCCGCGCTGCCGATCACGATGGCCGGCTCGAGCGCGGTGGGCGGGGTCGCCATCAGCCAGGCCAGCGATTTGAGGTCGTCGCCGTTGGTCAGCGTCAGGTCGGGGTCTTGCAAACTGTCTTCAAGCAGGCAAAAATACCCAGGTCCATCGACCGGCGCCTTGGCAAGCGCGTTGGCGATGCGCGGCCGTTCCTCCGGGCCGAAGCCGGTCAAACGGATCGCAAACGGGTATTTATGCATGCTTTATTTATAACTAAGTGAAGTTAACGGAAACAGAAGTGACAGTCTTCCCACGAATCTAACCACAATCGCCGACGCTGGCAAGCAGATTCATTCGCGCAGCTTTCCCTAACTTTTCCCTCCGACAAGATAGAATGCGCAGGCATCCGCATAAAGAATTTTGATATGGCCACCAAAAAACCCGCATCCGACTACAGTGAATCATCCATCCGCGTCCTCAAGGGACTGGAACCCGTCAAACAACGTCCGGGTATGTACACCCGCACCGAGAACCCGCTGCACATCATCCAGGAAGTGATCGATAACGCCTCCGACGAAGCACTCGGGGGGCATTGCATGAACATCGGCGTGGTCCTCAATGTGGACGGCTCGATCACGGTCGAAGACGATGGGCGCGGCATCCCGGTCGGCCTGCATCCCGAAGAAAACGTGCCCACGGTCGAAATCGTGTTCACGCGGCTGCACGCGGGCGGCAAGTTCGACAAGGGTTCGGGCGGCGCCTACGCGTTCTCGGGCGGCCTGCACGGGGTCGGCGTGTCGGTCACCAACGCGCTCTCGACGCGCCTGGAAATCACGGTCTGGCGCAAGGAAGAGAATGGCAACGGCCTGCACAAGATGGCGTTCGCCCACGGCGACGTGATCGAACCGCTGGTGTCGATGCCGGCGCCGCGCGACGGCAAGAAGAGCGGCACCCGCGTGACCGCCTGGCCGGATCCCAAATATTTCGACTCGCCGGCCATTTCGCAGACCGAGCTGCAGCGCCTGCTGCGCTCGAAAGCGGTGCTGCTGCCGGGCGTGACCGTCACGCTGACCAACGCCAAGACCGGCGACGTGACGACCTGGAAGTACGAGGAAGGCCTGCGCGGCTACCTCAATGAAATGCTGGCCCAGAGCTCGAATGGCGAGACCCTGATTCCGGTGTTCGAAGGCGCCCAGTACTCGAACGGCGAAACCGACGGCTTTGCCGAAGGCGAAGGCGCGGCCTGGGTGGTGGCGTGGACCGAGGAAGGCGGCGTAGTGCGCGAGTCCTACGTCAACCTGATCCCCACCTCCAACGGCGG
>JANYGW010000082.1 GCA_025359245.1 Massilia sp. | reverse complement strand
CCGGCCCAGGCCGAAACACTGGACCTGGCGCGCAGCGTCGGCAGCCTGTCGCTGGCGCTGCGCAACCAGATCGATCCGCAACCGGGCGTGACCGGCGGCGCCACCAAGCTCAGCTTGCTGGGCGAGGCGCCGGCCAGTATGCCGGCCGCGCCGCCGCGCGCGCCCGGCGCAGCACGTCCGAAGCCGCCCGCACCCAGCCTGGCGCAAGCGGCCGCACCGCGCCAATGCAGCGGCGTGATCGATGGCGCGCGTCTTGGCCGCGAGTGTTTTTGACATGCGCCGCGCTCACCTCTCCTGTTTTGCGTGGCTGGCGTTGAGCTTGGCGCTGGCCTGGACGCCGGCGCGCGCGGCCGAGACCGCACCAGCCGCCGGCGCGGGACCGCGCTGCCGTGGCGAAGCGGCGGCGCCCGGGCGCATCGCGCTCGAACTGGGCAAGTCCAGCATGCTGCGCCTGCCCGAGCCGGTGCTCAACCGCAGCGTCGGCAATCCGGCCGTGCTGCAAGCGATCCTGGTCGCGCCGGACACGCTGTACCTAGTCGGCGCCGATATCGGCAGCACCAATATGATCATTCAGGGTAGAAGCGGCCTGTGCAGCATGGTCGATGTCAGCGTCGGCATCGATCCGGCGGCGCTGCGCGCGACGCTGGCCGCGCTGATGCCGGAAGAGCGCGACGTGACCGTCAGCGTGGCCGCCGATACGCTGGTGCTGAGCGGCACCGTGGCCGACGCCAGCGCGGTGCAGCGCGCCGGCGAACTGGCCAACGCCTATGTGCGCCGGCCGGCGCAGGCTTTGCCGGCGGCCAAGGCCGATGGCGCCACCCCGGCCCCGGCGGCCGCGCCAGCGAGCGCGGCGGCCGGCGCGCGTGTCATCAACCTGCTCAATGTCAGCGCGCCGCAGCAAGTGATGCTGCAAGTGCAGATCGCCGAAGTGTCGAAGTCACTGATCGATGAGCTCGGTGTCGGCGCCACGCTGCGTTTCGCGTCGGGTAGCTGGGCCACCACGTTGCTGTCGAATTTCCTCAGCGGCGCCGCGCGCGGCTTGCTCGATGTGCGCAAGTCGAACGGCAACCAGCTCACCGTCGAAGCGCAGAAACAGGACGGCCTGGTGCGCATCCTGGCCGAGCCGACGGTGATGGCGATCAGCGGCCAGGAAGGCAGTTTTTTGGCCGGCGGCAAGATTTTCATTCCAGTCGGGCAAGACAATAACAAAGTCACGCTGGAAGAAAAGGAATTCGGCGTCGGCTTGCGCTTCACGCCGACCGTCTTGCCGGGCGGGCGCATCAACCTGAAGGTGGCGCCGGAAGTGTCGGAACTGTCGCGCGAAGGCGTCGGCATCAGCGCCGCCGGCGTCAATGGCACGGCGCTGCTGCCGTTGATCACGACGCGGCGCGCGTCGACGACGGTGCAATTGTTCGATGGCCAGAGTTATGCGATCGGTGGCTTGATCAAGAATAACCAGGTCGCCAACATCAAGGCCTTGCCGCTGCTGGGCGAATTGCCGGTGCTCGGCGCCTTGTTCCGCAGCACCGATTTCCAGCAAGACCGCACCGAATTGCTGTTTGTCGTCACGGCCCATCTGGTCAAGCCGCTGCCGGCCGGTTATACGCTGCCGACCGACCACGTCAGCGCCCCCAGCCGTGGTGAACTGTTTTTGCAGGGCCGCATCGAAGGCCGTCCCGCGGGGCCTGTGCCGGCGCCCGCCGCCTTTGTCGCGCCGGTGCCGGCGCCCGGTTTCGAGCTGAAATGAATCCAACCGTCATGGGAGCCATCATGCGCCTCGCATCTCGCCGTCTCGCCACCGTCCTGCTGGCGCTGTCACCCACCATGCTGGCGGCCTGCGCCGCGCCGCCACCTGGCGCGCGGTTTGGTGCACAGTTTGGTGATGCTGTGCGCATCGCGCTGGCGCGCCAGGTGGCGCGGCCCGACGCGGCCGGCAATGCCGACCCGGTGGCCGGCATCGATGGCCGCAGCGCGCGCGCCGCGCTGGAGCGTTACCAGCATTCGTTCGCCGAACCGGCGCCCCAGCCGGTGACGTTCATGCTGGGAGGCTCCGGTGGCAAATAAGCCCATGCCCATGCCGGCGCGCCAGCGCGGCTCGCTGATCATGATCTTCGCCATGGCGTTGATGGTCTTGATCGGTTTCATCGGCATGGCGCTGGACCTGGCGCAAGTGTACAACCGCAAGGCCGAGCTGCAAAATATCGCCGACAGCGCGGCGCTGGCGGCGGCGCAGGAATTGAACGGCAGCGCCGCTGGCGTCGCCAATGCGCTGGCGCGCGCCAAAAGCAGCGCCGCCGAGCAAGGTTCCTACGGCTATCTGCCGCGCGGCGTGACGCTGACGGACCGGGCGGTCAGCTTCGCCGCCAGCGTCGACGCCACCGACGGCGAATGGCAAACCAGCCCGGCCGATCCGACCCAGACCATGTTCGTCAAGGTCGACACCAGCCAGAATGGCGACGCGTTGGGCCGGGTCGGCACTTTTTTCATCGGCGCGCTGTCGAGCCAACTGGCGCACATCGATACCGGCGGGCGCGCCGTGGCCGGGCGCACCAGTCTGAAACTGACGCCGCTGGCCGTCTGCGCGATGGGTCCGGCGCTGACGCAGCGTGCCAATCCCGGCACGCCGGCCAAGCCCGAGGCGGTCGAATTCGGCTTCCGGCGCGGCGTCGGCTACAACTTGCTGAACCTGAACCCGAACGGCGCGGCGCCCGTCAACTACCTGCTTAATGGAATCGATGCGTTGAACGCGACGGGGGCGTCGGCGCATGTGACGGCGGCCGTCGCCGCGCCGTTCGTCTGCAGCGGCACGATGCCGCTGGCGCGCATCGGCACGGCGCGCATCCATGCTCACAAGCCGTTTCCGGACGCGTTGCTGGCGGCGCTCAATTCACGCTTCAACCTGTACCTTGGTGGCTGGTGCCACCCGAAGAGCGCGCCGCCGGACACCAATATCCGCGTCTTCACCGGCGCTGCGGCGAACTGGTGGATGAACAATGCGCCGTCCGGACCGAGCGCCGCGCCGTCCGTCGGCACGCCGCTGGCGACGCTGGCCGACGCCAATCCGATTCCTGCCAGCATGACGGCGGCCGCTTACGGTCCGTTATGGTCGTATGCCCGCGCCGCGCAATATGCCGCAATCAAGCCGGCCGCCGGTTATGCCGATCATGCGCTGGCGGCATGGCCACAGCTGTATCCGGCCGGCGTCGGCGGCGCCAGCGCGCCGACCAGCAAGATCGCGCTGACGTCGCTGCCATACGCCTTGTATGTCACGGCGCCGGTCGGCAACGTCGGGCTGGCGCAGCGCCGCGTGCTGATGGTGCCGCTGCTGGAGTGCCCGTTGCCGGGCGGCGCCGACGTGCTGGCGCGGGTGCTGGCGATCGGCAAGTTTTTCATGACGGCGCCAGCCGTGGCCGGCGGCTCCGGCGCGCCGGCCATGCTGAGCGCCGAATTTGCCGGCATCGTCGCCGAACAGTCGCTCGGCGGCGCGGTGGAGCTGCAGCAATGAAGCGCGCGCGCCAGCAGGGCGTGGCGTCGATCGAGCTGGCGCTGATCCTGGTGTTTTTCAGCGGCTTGCTCGGCGTGGTGCTGTTTGTGTCGAATATATTGCAGACCTATACGACAGTGCAAAAAGCGGCCAACGGCGCGGCACGCTACCTGGCCACTACGCCGTTGCTGGAAATGAGCAATGTGGACGATGCCGAAAATGCCGCGCTGCAGGCGGAAAATCTGGCCATCGCCAGCGCCGCCGCGATGCATCTGGCGCTGCGCCGCTCGCAAGTGACGGTGCAGTGCGATTACGGCTTTGGTTATGGCGATTGTGGTAGCACGACCGCCAAACCGGCCAAGGTATTGGTGAAGATACTGCTGCCGATACAGAGCGTATTTTTCCGCGATAGCGTGCTCGACTGGCTGGGCGACCCGGGTGTCATCACCGTCAATTCACTGAGCAATTTTCGTTATGCGAACTGAGCCGCCATCGAGCGCCAGCTTGCGCCGCCAGCGCGGCGTCGCCGCGGTCGAATTCGCGCTGGTGGTCGGCTTGTTTTTCCTGTTCCTGTTCGCCATGCTGGAAGTGGCGCGGGCGCTGTATTTGTGGAGCACGGTGCAGGAAATCACGCGCCGCGCCGCGCGCGCGGCGGCGGTCGGCGATTTTTCCGACGCCGGCGCGATGCAGCGGTTGCGCCGGCACGCCGTGTTTCGCGACGGACCCGGGCGGCTGGTAC
>JANYGW010000157.1 GCA_025359245.1 Massilia sp. | reverse complement strand
TGTCGTATGACGCCGGCAGTTTCGACTTCGGCGGCCTGACCATGATAGGCCAGCCCATGAGTTACGGCGGCAGCGGCGGTTTGGGTCAGGATCACAGCGACTTTACGGTGTCGCTGACGTTCAAAAACCTGGGCGGACAAGTGATTTCCAGTGAAGCGTTCACGCTGTCCGGAGCGGGCGGTCTGCAAACTTATCTGCGCAACGTGGCAGGCGTGCACGAAGTGGATATTTCCACCGGCGGCCGCGGTTCGCAGCTGCTCAGCCTGGAAGTGGCGGCGGTGCCGGAACCGGAAACCTATGCCATGTTGCTGGGTGGCCTGGGTCTGCTGGGCGCCCTCGCGCGCCGTCGCACGGTGGCCAAGCCGGTATAGGGTCATCGTTGCGGCGGACCTGGGGTCAGACCCGCTGTGGCGGCGACTTCGGCCGCTGAACTGTGGCGGGGGGGCTGACCCCGATTAAGGTTCAGCGGCAAGTGCAGATAGCCGCAGCGTACACCGGGGGCGGACCCCGGTTTGGTTTGCGGCCTGTCAGGACTGCGGCTGCGTCTGCGCCTGCCTGCGCAGCATCGCATTCGCCCGCATACACACATTGTCGACCGTGAAGCCGAATTCCCCCAGCAGCACTCCGGCCGGGGCCGACGCGCCGTAGCGGTCTATGCCCAGTACCTCGCCCTGCGTGCCGACATAGCGGTGCCAGCCCTGCGACACGCCCATTTCCACCGACAGCCGCGCCGTGATTTCCGGCGGCAGTACTTCGTCGCGGTAAGACTGCGGCTGCTGGTCGAACAATTCCCAGCTCGGCATCGACACGATGCGCGCCTGCACATTGTGCAGCAACAGCGCCTGCTGGGCCGCGACGATCAGCGCCACCTCGGAGCCGCTGGCGATGAGGATCACATCGGGCTTGCCGTTGGCCGCGTCGGCCAGAATGTAAGCGCCCTTGCGCACGCCGTCGGCCGAGGCGAACTGGCTGCGGTCCAGCGTCGGCAAGGCTTGCCGCGTCAGCGCCAGCGCCACCGGGGCGTGGCGCGATTCGACCGCCACGCGCCACGCCACCGCCGTTTCGTTGGCGTCGGCCGGGCGTATCACCGTCAATCCGGGGATGGCGCGCAGGCTGGCCAGCTGTTCGATGGGCTGGTGGGTTTCGCCGTCTTCGCCGAGGGCGATGCTGTCGTGCGTGAACACGTACGTGACCTGTAATTTCATCAGCGCGGCCAGCCGGATGGCCGGGCGCATGTAGTCGGAAAAGATCAGGAAGGTGGCGCCGAAGGGAATGGCGCCGCCGTGCGCGGCGAGGCCGTTGAGGATGGACCCCATCGCATGCTCGCGCACGCCGAAGTGCAGATTGCGGCCGGCGTAGTTCCAGCCCTGGCCGCCGTTCGACCCTTGCTGATCGAGGCCGTAGCTGCCGGCCGGTTCGAAGTCGCCGGTGTTTTTCAGCGCCGTGTAGGTGGAGGGATCGAGGTCGGCCGAGCCGCCTATCAGCGCCGGCAGCTTGGCCGCGACCGCGTTCATCACCGTGCCCGAGGCGACGCGCGTGGCGATGCCCTTGGCGTCGGCAGGGAAGGTGGGCAGTTCGGCGTCCCAGTCTTCGGGCAGCTCGCCGCCGTCGGCCTGCATCAGCTGATCGAGTTCGGCCGCCAGTTTGGGATATTGCAGGCGATAGGCGTCGTAGCTCTGCTGCCACGCGGCGGCCGTTCTGGCGCCGCGCTGGGCGATGGCGGCGAAGCGCGCGCTCACTTCGTCGGGCACGTAGAAGGCCGGCGATTCCGGCCAGCCCAGCTGGCGCTTGGTCAGCGCCACTTCCTCGGCGCCCAGCGGCGAGCCGTGCGCCTCGAACGAGTCCTGCTTGTTCGGCGAGCCGAAGCCGAGGTGGGTGCGCACCAGTATCAGCGAGGGCCGCGCCGTTTCCTCGCGCGCGGCGCGCAGCGCCTGTTCGATGGCGGCGATGTCGTTGCCGTCCTCGACCAGCTGGGTGTGCCAGCCGTAGGCGTCGAAGCGGGCCTGGCGGTCTTCCGTGAAGGTGATGTCGGTGCTGGCCGACAGGGTGACGTTGTTGTCGTCGTACAGATAAATGAGCTTGCCGAGTTTTAAGTGGCCGGCCAGCGAGGCCGCCTCCGCCGCCACGCCCTCCATCAAGTCGCCGTCGCTGACGAGCGCGTAGGTGTGGTGGTCGATGATGGTGTGGCCGGGGCGGTTGTAGCGGGCCGCCAGGTGGGCCTCGGCCATGG
>JANYGW010000221.1 GCA_025359245.1 Massilia sp. | reverse complement strand
CAATTTAAAAACATTTTTAAATTGAGGTCTGACCCCGATTTTGCAACATTTAGTGTTTGTGGCCGCAGCCCTTGGCGGCCGTGGCAGCGCCTTGGATGACGGCACCCGGCGCGCGCCCGCTGTCGCCGTCGAAGCCGGCCGCACGCAGGCGCGCCATGTAGTCGTCCCACAGCGATTGCTGCTCGCTGCCCAGCTTGTACAGGTAATCCCACGTGAACAGGCCCGTGTTGTGGCCGTCCGTGAAGGTCGGCTGGATCGCGTAATTGCCGACCGGTTCGACACCCGTGATGCCGACCTCGCGCTTGCCCAGCTGGAGCACTTCCTGCCCCTGCCCGTGCCCGCGCACTTCGGCTGACGGGGAGTACACGCGCAATAGCTCGAACGGCAGCGAAAACGCGCTGCCGTCGTCAAACGCGATATCGAGCACGCGCGATTTTTGATGGACTGTCAGGTCGGTTGGATTCATGTCATTTACCCATGCGGCGCACGATGTCGGCCGCCAGTGCCGGCAGCTGCGCGCGGCGCGCTGCCAGGATCGGTTCTTCGGTGGTGCGCACCGCCGCCGTCCACACGGGATTCGGAAAGTGCGCGTCGTCGGCGAAGCGTGGAATCACGTGCCAGTGCAGGTGCGGCGTCATGTTGCCAAGACTGGCCACGTTGATCTTCCCCGGCGCCATGACGTCGCGCAGCGCCAGTTCGACATGCCACACCGCGTCGTTCAGCGCCATCCGGTCGGCCGGCGCCAGGTCGCTCATTTCCTTGACGTGCGCATTCCAGATCACCCGGCAAAAACCCGGATAGGCAGCGTCGTCGACCAGGATCACCGACAGCTTGTCGTCGCGGTAGATCGGCTGCACCGCCAGCTCGCACAGTTCGCAGGTGCTCATACCAGCACCCTTTCGATGCCGCCGTTGTTGGCGCGGGCAACGTACTCGGGCAGCCAGTTCTCGCCCAGCAGGTGTTTGGCGATCTCGATCACGATGTAGTCGGCCGTAGTGTCAGAGTCGTCGTTGTAGCGCGTCAGGCCCTGCAGGCACGATGGGCAGCTGGTCAGGATCTTGATCTCGCCGTCGAAGCCGTCCGCGCGCAGCTTGTCGGCGCCCTTGACCATCTCGTCTTCCTTGCGGTAGCGGACCTGGGTCGCGATGTCGGGACGCGAGATGCCGAAGGTCCCTGACTCGCCGCAGCAGCGGTCGTTCTTTTCGATCTTCACATTGTCGATCGTCGACACCAGCGCATTGACGGTCTTGACCGAATCCTGCAGCTTCATCGGATTGTGGCACGGCTCGTGGTACATGTAGCGGGTGCCGTTCACGCCCTGCAGCTTGACGCCCTTCTCGAGCAGGTATTCGTGGATGTCCATGATGCGGCAGCCCGGGAATATCTTGTCGAATTCGTAGGTGGCCAGCTGGTCGTAGCAGGTCCCGCACGAGACCAGCACGGTCTTGATGTCGAGGTAGTTGAGCGTATTCGCCATGCGGTGGAACAGCACGCGGTTATCGGTCATCATCTTGTCGGCCTTGTCGTACTGGCCGGCGCCGCGCTGCGGATAGCCGCAGCACAGGTAGCCCGGCGGCAGCACGGTTTGCACGCCCACTTCCCACAGCATGGCCTGGGTCGCCAGGCCGACCTGCGAGAACAATCGCTCCGAACCGCAGCCCGGGAAGTAGAACACGGCTTCGGTATCGGCCGGGGTCAGCGTCGGATTGCGGATGATCGGGATCACCTTGTCGTCTTCTATGTCGAGCAGCGCGCGCGCGGTTTTCTTCGGCAGGTTGCCCGGCATTTTCTTGTTGATGAAGTGGATCACCTGCTCGCGCACGGGCGCCTTGCCGACGGTCGGCGGCGGCGCCTTGGTCTGGTGCTTGGCAAACTTGCGGAAGATGCGGTTGCCGAAACGCTGCGCCTTGAAGCCCCAGCCCGTCATTATCTGGCGCGTGGCGTTGATGGTGGTCGGGTCGGTCGCGTTCAGGAAGAACATGGCCGCCGCATTGGCCGGCTTGAAGGACTTCTTGTCCATCTTGCGCAGCAGGTTGCGCATGTTCATCGAGACGTCGCCGAAATCGATATTGACCGGGCACGGCGTGACGCACTTGTGGCACACGGTGCAGTGGTCGGCCACGTCTTCGAACTCTTCCCAGTGCTTGATCGAGACGCCGCGCCGGGTCTGTTCTTCGTACAGGAAGGCTTCGATCAGCGCCGACGTCGCGAGGATCTTGTCGCGCGGCGAATACAGCAGGTTCGCGCGCGGCACGTGGGTGGTGCACACCGGCTTGCATTTGCCGCAGCGCAGGCAGTCCTTGACGCTGTTGGCGATTTCGCCGATATCGCTTTGCTGCATGATCAGCGATTCGTGGCCCATCAGGCCGAACGACGGCGTATAGGCGTTGCGCAGGTCGGCGCCGAATTCGGGCAGGTTGAGCAGCTTGCCCTTGTTGAAGCGCCCTTCCGGATCGATGCGCAGCTTGTAGTCGCGGAATTCGCTGATCTCGTCTTCAGTCAAAAATTCGAGCTTGGTGATGCCGATGCCGTGTTCGCCCGAGATCACGCCGTCGAGCGAGCGCGCCAGCTTCATGATGCGTCCGACCGCTTCGTGCGCATCCTGCAGCATCGCGTAGTCGTCCGAATTGACCGGCAGGTTGGTGTGCACATTGCCGTCGCCGGCGTGCATGTGCAGCGCCACGAACACGCGCGAACGCAGCACCTTCTGATGGTAGGCGGTGCACTCGTCGAGGATCAGCTTGAAGGCGGCGCCGTTGAAGATCTGGCGCATCTGCGCGCGGATCTCCTGCTTCCACGAGATGCGCACCGTGCGGTCCTGGACCACGTCGAACAGCGTGGCCGCCGGCTGCTCGGCCAGGCGCGCGTCGAACACCACCGCCATGCGCTCCATGCCGAGCGCGTACAGGCTTTCTTTGGCGCTCGCCAACGGCAGGTCGAGGTGGGCCAGGATGTAGGTCCAGCGCGCGCGCGTTGCAGCCAGCACGTCCTGCGCCTGCGGCACGCGGTCGCCCAGCATTTCTTCTTCGCCGATCGATTCGCCGGAGGCGTCGTCGCTTTTCCCGACCGGCAGGTGGCCAGCGTCGAAGAAGGCGGTCAATTGGTCCGCTAGCTGCAGCTTGTTCTTGATCGACAGCTCGATGTTGATCCGTTCGATGCCGTCGGTGTACTCGCCCATGCGGTTAAGCGGGATGACCACGTCTTCGTTGATCTTGAAGGCGTTGGTGTGCTTGGCGATGGCGGCGGTGCGCGCGCGGTCGAGCCAGAATTTTTTGCGCGCTTCCGGGCTGACGGCCACGAAGCCTTCGCCCACGCGTGTGTTGGCGATGCGGACCACTTCGGAGGCGGCCTGCGCGACCGCGTTCTCGTCGTCGCCGACGATGTCGCCGAACAGCGCCATCTTCGGCAGCACGCCGCGTTTCGATTTGGTGGCGTAGCCGACCGCGCGCAGGTAACGCTCGTCCAGGTGCTCCAGGCCCGCCAGGCGGATCGACGCGAACGCCGGGCCGCCCTTGGCCGGCAAGCCGTCCAGGTAATCCTTGATTTCGACGATAGACGGAATCGCGTCGCGCGCCTGGCCGAAGAATTCGAGGCAGACCGTGCGCGCGTAGGCCGGCAGCTTGTGCAGGATCCAGCGCGCCGACGTGATCAGGCCGTCGCAGCCTTCCTTCTGAATGCCGGGCAGGCCGGAGAGGAATTTGTCGGTGACGTCCTTGCCCAGGCCTTCCTTGCGAAACTTCTTGCCGTCGATGATCAGCATCTCGGTCTTGAACGGCGCACCTTTCGATTCGCCGCGCCCGTTCGGGTGCGTCCATTCGAGCCGGAAGGTGGCCACCGGCGCGTCATGGATCTTCGACAGGTTGTGGCCGATGCGGGTCACTTCGAGCCAGTCGCCGTTCGGGTCGACCATCTTCCACGAAGCGAGGTTGTCGAGCGCGGTGCCCCACAGGACGGCCTTCTTGCCGCCTGCGTTCATGGCGATATTGCCGCCGATGCAGGATGCCTCGGCCGACGTCGGATCGACCGCGAACACGAAGCCGGCCTTGTCGGCGGCATCGGACACGCGCTTGGTGACCACGCCGGCGCCGGAATAGATGGTCGCGTATTCGCGGTCCACGCCGGGCAGCATGGTCATTTCGACCGCGCCCAGGTTGATCAGTTTTTCGGTGTTGATGACGGCCGACATCGGCGTCAGCGGAATCGCGCCGCCGGTGTAGCCGGTGCCGCCGCCGCGCGGGATGATGGTCAGTCCGAGTTCGATACAGCCCTTGACCAGGCCGGCCATTTCATCCTCGGTATCGGGCGTGAGCACCACGAACGGATACTCGACGCGCCAGTCGGTCGCGTCGGTCACGTGGGCCACGCGCTTCATGCCGTCGAAGCAGATGTTGTGTTTTTCGGTGTAGCGGCCGAGGACCTTGGTAGTCTTCTTGCGCAGGTCCCAGGTCTGGCGGAACTCGTTGCCGAAGTCTTCGACCGCCTTGCCGGCCGCTTTGAGCAGCTGTTCCACGCTGGCGCTGCGCTGTTTGGCGGCGTCGTCGTCCGCCTCGAGCGGGTCGGCCGTCAGGCGCCGCTTGTCCACTTCGGCCAGGCGGTGATGCAGCGCGTCGATCAGTTCCTGGCGCCGCTTCGGGTTGTCCAGCATGTCGTCCTGCAGGTAGGGATTGCGCCGCACCACCCAAATATCGCCCAGCACCTCGTACAGCATGCGCGCCGAACGGCCGGTCTGGCGCGCGCCGCGCAGCTGGTCGAGCAGCTCCCAGGACGACTCGCCCAGCAAACGGATCACGATTTCGCGGTCCGAGAACGAGGTGTAGTTGTAGGGGATTTCGCGCAGGCGGGTCGCTGCGTGGCCGTTCGGCGTATCCGCCAGCAAGGCGGTAATTTGTGCGGGGGCGTTCATGTGTGCGTGGACTGTTTTCGACTGACCCTAAGGAAGGCCATTCTATCGTATTGCGCTGCACCACGCTGGGGCTGGGGCCGGTTTCCGTATGCGTAAAGTGCCAGTTTGTCCGGATGATGATCGGCCGAAGGCGCACTTTTGAATATTAAATCCTGTTTATTCTGATTGTGCCAATTGATCGTTTGGCATTAGAGGAAGCCGTCGAATGATATTTCGCCCGATTGTCCGGCCTTGAAGGCACGATCACCGTCAGCTCACTTGCTGCAGCATTCGGCCGCCAGTGTTTTGGCAAAGGCGCGCGCCGCAGCGATTTGTTCCGGGGTCAGCGGTTCGGACAGCCTTGCCAGTTGGCCTTCGAGCGATTTCGCCAACCGGATACGCTTTGGATTCCCGCTGTTGCTCACCACTTCTTGTTGCGCCATGGCGTAAGACAGCGCGAGTTCCGGATTTTTTTGGCCAAAGTAATCATACAAGTAGATATTTTCTAGCACGCTCAGGGTCAAAAGGTCGCCTGTCTTGCGTCCATATACTGTGAGGTCATTGAGCATACCGCGCTTCCACTCGAGGACCAGCGGATCGTTCGGACGCGTCTCCAAGGCGCTCGGGTCGCCACCAAGGGGACCAAACGCCAATTTCTGCACTAGAGCGCCGGGAATCCCGGCAGCGACGGCCTTCGCCAGATTCTTTTCCATTTCCCTGATCTGAAGTGGCGTTATATCTGCGCATCGCTCATCGACCTGCGGACCGTCCAGATAATCCATGCCATTCCTCAGGTCGTCACGTCCCGTCTTGCACGCGAGCGCGAGGAAATATGCCTTATATGCGTCCGCGGGTTTACCGGTCGCCGACAGCCTGTCGATTTCGGCTGCCTTCGACTCGGTGGCCGAAAGGGGATGAACGATCGTGTCGTTGGAAAAAAATTGACGCCCGGGCCCGCTCGCCTCATGGGCTACCGGTGCAGCCGCATTCGGAGCGCCTTCTTCAGCATGGCCGGTCGAAAAATACCAGCCCAGTAGCGAAGCAATGGCGACGGCGCCGACAATCGAGCAATGCTTCACTGTTGATTTCACTGAGGGACTGCCCATCGGATTCGAAGTGCCGAGTATAACAACGCTTCCTCCACGCCGGTGCGGCGTCCAGCCAATCCTCACGCGGTGGCCCGTTCGAGGCGCAAAGCGTAGCAGCCGTAGGCGGTAAAGCGGACCAATACAAAGGCCGGCGCATGGGTGTCGAACAAGCGCTGCAGGTCTGCGGTGGCGTTCTGCGGCGTCGTGACCACGGCGTCCAGGATGCGCTCCTGTTCCGAATAGGCGCGCAGCACGAAGCTGGCGCCAAGGTAGGGCAAGGTTCCGTCGACGGGCAATGTGGCCGGCGATGCGGACCTTGCATCGGCTTCGGCCAGGATGAAGATCGGGCCGTATTCGCGGTAGGGGCCGGCGTGGCGGAACGGACAGTAGCTTGCCAGGATCAGCGCTTCACCCGCTTCGGCGCGCCGTAAAACGTCGCGGCAAGGCTCGCCCCCTTTTGCCAGCACGTGTTCGACGCCCTGCCCAAGGTCGTCGACTCCGACACCGCGTGCGGCCTTCAGGAATTCATCGCGGATGGGGATAATTTTGTAGGGAATAGTTTGTGCGTCGGCTTGCATGGCAACTCCAGCGGATGGGGACATGAAGCCAAGTGTCTCGTCTTTCGCGGTACGGCGAACCCCGTTTCTTGCTAACGAATCCGCCAACTTAGTTCCCGCAAGGCCTGTACCTTCACGGATAATGGCGCCCTTCCTCAATCACATAGAAATACATGAACCGCCCTCTCGCTGCCGCCTTGCCCCTGATCGCCTTGATTTCCGCTTCCTCTGCCGCCCAAACCGCTCCGGCGCCGATACAGCAAGTCGAAGTGACCGGTTCGGCCGCAGTCGACGCGCGCCGCACCGACACCGCCGGCCGCCTGACCGTCGGCCGCGACGAGCTGGCCCGCTACGGCGACAGCACGCTGTCGGCGGTGCTCAAGCGCCAGCCCGGCATCTCGGTGGCGAACGGCGATATCCGCATGCGCGGCCTGGGCGCCGGCTATACCCAGATCCTGGTCAACGGCGAGCCGGTGCCACAGGGCTTTTCGATCGACAGCATCGCGCCGTCCCTGATCGACCGCATCGAGATCCTGCGCAGCGGCTCGGCCGAATACGGCACCCAGGCCATTGCCGGGACCATCAACGTGATCCTGAAAAAGGCTGGCGGCGCACCGCTCCGCGACTTGACGCTGGGCGCGGCGGCGCGGCCGGGCTACTCCAATCCGAATGCATCGCTGCGCGTATCGGACAAGCGCGGCCAGCTGGCCTGGTCGGTGGCGGCCGAGCTGTCGCGCCTGCAGACCGAGTATGTGGGCAGAATTCGCGAAACCAGCGCGGATGCAGCCGGCGCGCTGACCGACGATCGGCTGGTCGACGAGCGCAACTACAGCACCACCACGCGCCTTGGCCTGGCGCCGCGCCTGACCTGGACCCTGGCCAACGACGACAAGATCGAGTGGCAGGCAGTGCTGGACCGCATGCGCCAGTCGGCCCACGGCGGCATGGGCGAAACGGTGCAGCTGGGCGACCCGACCCGCTATCCGGACAATAGCTGGGGCATCCATTCGACGGCCCATTCGGAGCGCAGCGACGTGACGTGGACGCACACGGTCGACGGCGACGGCAAGCTGCTGGTCAAGGCCGGCGTCAACCGCAACACGCGCGAGAACGATTACCTGTTCCTGGGCGAATCGGCGCAGGAGACACTGGCGCGCAGCGTGCTCTCGAACGTCATCGACAACACGGCCAAGCTAAGCGGAAAATACCTGGCCCCGATCGGCGATGCCCACAGCCTCGGCCTGGGTTGGGAGTCGGGACGCACCAGCCGCAGCGAATACCGGCTGCAGCGCGACACCACTTTCGCCGGCGCCGCGCTGGCGCCGCCGCTGGATGAGGACTACCAGGCTGCGATCACGCGCCTGGCCCTGTTTGCGCAGGACGAATGGCACGTCACGCCGCGCCTGGAGCTGTACCTGGGCATGCGCTGGGAAGGCCTGCGCACCGCAACCGAGGGCCGCACGCTGGACCAGGTACGCGGCCAGTCCGGCGTCCTCAGTCCGATCGCCAGCCTGCAGTGGAAGCTGCCCGACTCCGAGAAAGACCAGCTGCGGCTGGCCCTGACGCGCACCTACAAGGCGCCGACCTCGCGCCAGCTGGTGCCGCGCCGCTACACGACCAACAACGACAACGGCCCGGCCAACCCGGACGTGCGCGGCAATCCGGCCCTGCGTCCGGAGCTGGCATGGGGCGTCGATGGGGGCTACGAACACTATTTCGGCAAGAGCGGCATGGCCAGCGTGTCCGCCTACGCGCGCAAGGTGGACCAGGTGATCGTGCAAACGCTGCACCAGGAGAACGGCGCCTGGATGGCGAGCCCGATTAACAACGGCAAGGCCGTGACCTGGGGCATCGAAGGCGACACCAGGATGGCGCTCGGGTCGCGCGTCGACCTGCGCGCCAACGCGGCGCGCAACTGGTCGCGCCTGGACGCCGTGCCGGGGCCGGATAACCGGCTGGCCGAACAGGTAGCCGCGACCGTCAACGTCGGCGTGGACTACCGCCATTCGCCGGCGCTGACGTTCGGGGCGAACCTGAACCTGCAGTTCGGCGGCACCACGCGCCTGTCCGCCGAACGCAGCGCCTATTCCGGCCCCAGTCGAACGCTGGACGTCTACGCATTGTGGAAAATCGACCCGGGCACGCAGTTGCGCCTGTCCGGCGCCGACCTGCTGGCGCGCGACGGCGCAAGCAGCCTGGCCTACCGCGATGCCAACTTCGGCACCGCGCGCGCGACCACGGTGCAGGCACGCACCCAGGTCAAGCTGGTGCTCGAAAAAAGACTTTAGGCCAGCATGGCGCCGAGCTGCTTCCAGAAGGTGTCGGGGATATACAGCAGCGCGGCAGTCATCGTCACGTAGCGCAGGAATTTGCCGAGCGCCATATAGCCGACGCTGGGCCAGAACGGCAGGTGCAGCCAGCCGCCCAGCGTGCACAGCGGGTCGCCGATGCCGGGCACCCAGGACAGCAGCATGGTCTTGGCGCCGTAGCGCGCCAGCCACGCGAACCAGCGGCTCTTGCGTTCCTTGGCGAAGGCCACCTTGGCGCGGTAGCCGATGAAATAATCGAGCGCGCCGCCCAGCGTGTTGCCGCAGGTCGCCACCAGGATGGCCGGCCAGAACATGGCTGGATTGGCCTTGATGACGGCAAACACGGCCGGTTCGGAGCCGAGCGGCACCAGCGTGGCCGAGATGAAGGCGATCACGAAGACGGAGCTCAGGCCCACCGCGGGCGCGGACAGCAGCTTGAGCAGCCACAGGACGGCCGCTTCAACCATAGTTCGATTCAAACATGCGCACTTCGGTGGCTTATGGAGCCGTCCATTATAATGAGTAAAAACTAATGCAACGACACGATACGCCACGCCCGCGACCCGGGCATGCGCATCGCACTGCACGCCTCGGTCATCAGCCGACGACACAGTCCAGCGTCAACCAGCACCGTATTCCGAACCTTCCGGCCCAAGAATCAACCTGTTTGCAGACCATGACTATCGACTACCTGAAAAAAATCCTGACCTCGCGCGTGTATGACGTCGCTTCCGAAACGCCGCTCGAACTGGCGCCCATCCTGTCGCAGCGCTTCGAAAACCGCATTTACTTCAAGCGCGAAGACGTGCAGGACGTGTTCAGTTTCAAGATTCGCGGCGCGTATAACAAGATGGCGAACCTGTCCTCGTCGCAGCTCAAACGCGGCGTGATCTGCGCGTCGGCCGGCAACCACGCCCAGGGTGTGGCGCTGTCGGCGGCCAAGCTGGGTTGCCGCGCCGTCATCGTGATGCCGACCACCACGCCCAGCGTCAAGGTCGATGCGGTCAAGGCGTTTGGCGGCGCCAATGTCGAAGTCATCCTGCACGGCGAGTCGTACACCGATGCCTACAACCATGCGCTGACGCTGGAAAAAGAACAGAAGCTGGCCTTCGTGCACCCGTTCGACGATCCGGACGTGATCGCCGGCCAGGGTACGATCGGCATGGAAATCCTGCGCCAGCATTCAGGCCCGATCCATGCAATTTTCGTCGCCATCGGCGGCGGTGGCCTGATCAGCGGCGTGGCGTCGTACGTCAAGGCGATCCGTCCCGACATCAAAATCATTGGCGTGCAATCGTTCGATTCGGACGCGATGGCGCGCTCGATCAAGGCCGGCGAGCGGGTCACGCTGACCGATGTCGGCCTGTTCGCCGACGGCACCGCGGTGCGTTTGGTGGGCGAGGAAACGTTCCGCATCGCGCGCGAACTGGTCGACGAAATCATCATCGTCGACACCGACGCCATCTGCGCCGCCATCAAGGACGTGTTCCAGGACACGCGCAGCATCCTCGAGCCGTCCGGCGCGCTGGCCGTGGCCGGCGCCAAAGCGTATATCGAGCGTTCGGCGTTGTCGAAAAACCCGGTGCGCAACGAGACCCTGATCTCGATCGCCTGCGGCGCCAACATGAACTTCGACCGTTTGCGCTTCGTGGCCGAACGCGCCGAACTGGGCGAGGCCCGCGAAGCGGTATTCGCCGTGACGATCCCCGAGCAGCGCGGCAGCTTCAAGCGCTTCTGCGCGCTGATCGGCCCGCGCAACGTGACCGAATTTAACTACCGGATCAGCGATTCGCGCGACGCCCATGTGTTCGTCGGCGTGCAGATTTCCAGCCGCGGCGAATCGAGCGTGCTGGCGCGCACTTTCGAAGAGCACGATTTCAAGACGCTCGACCTGACCCACGACGAGCTGGCCAAGCTGCACATCCGCCACCTGGTCGGCGGCAAGAGCGCACTGGCCGAGGACGAACTGCTGTACCGTTTCGAGTTCCCCGAGCGGCCGGGCGCGCTGATGCGCTTTTTGGCCAGCATGGCGCCGAACTGGAACATCTCGCTGTTCCATTACCGTAACCAGGGCGGCGATGTCGGCCGCATCCTGGTCGGCCTGCAAGTGCCGGCAGGCGAAATGGACGAGTTCCGCCTGTTTTTGACCACGCTCGGCTACCGTTACTGGGACGAGAGCGCCAACCCGGTGTACAAACTGTTCCTGGGTAATTAACCACACACGACGAATGACGAATACCGCTGACCTTTCACCGCTGGGCAAGACGGCCGCGTACCAGACCCAGTACGCGCCGGACTTGCTGTTCCCGATTCCGCGCCAGCAAAAACGCGACGAGCTGCAGCTGACCGGCACCTTGCCGTTTTTCGGCGTCGATATCTGGAACGCCTACGAGCTGTCGTGGCTGAATTTGCGCGGCAAGCCGCAGGTGGCGATCGCGACGATCTCGGCCCCGGCCGATTCGCCCAACATCATCGAGTCCAAGTCATTCAAGCTGTACCTCAATTCGTTCAACCAGACCCGGCTGGCAGATACCGATGCGCTGCTGGCCTTGCTGCGCCAGGACTTGTCGCGCGGCTTCGGCGCGCCGGTGCATATCGTGCTGACCCAGCCGGACGGCTTCGGCGCCGTCAAGATGGGAGAACTGGACGGCGTGCTGCTGGACCGGCTCGACATCGAGGTCGACCAGTACACGCCGTCGCCTGCGCTGCTGAAGGCGGCGCACGACGAGGCACCGGTTGAGCAGACGCTGGTGTCGCACTTGCTCAAGTCGAACTGCCTGGTCACCGGGCAGCCGGACTGGGCCAGCGTGCAGGTGCGTTATGTGGGGCCGCAGATCGAGCAGGAGGGCTTGCTCAGGTATCTGATCGGTTTTCGCGAACACAACGAGTTCCATGAGCAGTGCGTCGAGCGCATTTTTGTCGACATCCTGCGCCAGTGCGCGCCGCAGAAGCTGGCGGTGTACGCACGCTATACGCGGCGCGGCGGGCTCGACATCAATCCGTGGCGCAGCAACTTTACGGGCGGACCGCCGCGCAACCTGCGCACCGCGCGCCAATAATCGTCAAGGATTGCTCAGCTATTGAGCCAGCTCAACCGTCATCGCATCTTCCTTTGACGCCCTTTCGTTCCGGGAATATGTTGGCTATGGCAGCGGCGCGCCAGACTGTGGATGCGCGCCAGTCGATTTACAAAAAAACAACAGTGCGGTCAATTGCGGAGACGTTTGACGAATGCCCCATTCAACCGCGCAAACGTTGGCAAAATGCGCTTTTAATGTCTGGAAATCGTGCGGAATAGTTAATTGTCCGTTGGAAATTCGATTTTCGCGCAGGGCGGCGGCAGGGCCGTCAAACCCTGTTGTGTAATTCGCCATTCCTCTTGCGAAAGATCAATGCGAGGTGGATACTCGTCAGTGACGAATTCGAATTACACGGCCCGCAAACAAGCCTATAATTCTGGCTCGCAAGCACCTTTGTGCATCGCACCATTTACTTAGTGTTATGACTAACCTCAGCAAAATCCTATCGCTCGAGAACGTATTACTCGATCTCGAAGTGTCCAGCAAGAAGCGCGCTTTCGAGCAAGCCGGACTGATATTCGAGAACAACTGCGGCATCGCCCGCTCGACCGTGTCGGACAATCTGTTCGCGCGCGAACGGCTCGGTTCGACCGGGCTGGGCCATGGCGTGGCCGTGCCGCACGGCCGCATCAAGGGCAGCAAGAGCCTCAAGTCGCCGCTGGGCGCCTTCGTGCGGCTGGCCGAACCGATCCCGTTCGAGTCGCCGGATGGCCAGCCGGTCAACCTGCTGTTCTTCCTGCTCATTCCCGACCACGTGACGCAGCAGCACCTCGAGATCCTGTCCGAAATCGCCGAAATGTTTTCCGACGACGCTTTCCGCATGGCGCTGGCGACCGATCCGGATCCGAAGTCGGTGCATACCCGCATCACCAATTGGCAACCAAGTCTGCAGGCCTTGGGTTAAACTTCCCCGGGACGAAAGCAACGCCGCCCCCACCTGAAGGAAGACGCCCCTGCATGCTGCAAACCCCGCTGACCATTCAACGGCTGTACGACGATAACCGCGAAGGCCTGCAACTGGGCTGGTTCGCCGGCTTTCCGGGCGGCGAACGTCTCATTTCCGGCGACGTGGCTTCGGCCGCCGACCAGGTCGGCCACTTGAACCTGATCCACCCGGGCCGCATCCAGGTCTTCGGGCACCAGGAACTGACCTATTACCACCGGCTTAAGAGCGGCTCGCGCAGCCATGTCATCGGCGAGCTGACCGCGGGCGGGCCGCCGGCGCTGATCATCGCGCAAGGGCTCGATACGCCGCCGGACATCCTGGCCATTTGCGACGAGCAGAATATTCCCTTGTTTTCGACGCCGCTGCCGGCCGCGCAGGTGATCGACTTCCTGCGCGTCTACCTGTCCAAGAAACTGGCGCAGCGCATCATCATGCACGGCGTGTTCATGGACGTGCTGGGCGTGGGCGTGCTGATCACGGGCGACTCGGGCCTGGGCAAGAGCGAGCTGGGACTGGAACTGATTTCGCGCAGCCACGGCCTGGTGGCCGACGACGCGGTCGAATTTTCGCGCATTGCGCCGAACATGATCGAAGGGCGCTGCCCGCCGCTGCTGCAGAACCTGCTCGAAGTGCGCGGGCTGGGCTTGCTCGACATTAAGGCGATTTTTGGCGAGACGGCGGTGCGCAGGAAGATGCGCCTGAAGCTGATCGTACACCTGGTGCGCCGGAGCGCGCTGGAAGAAGAAGTCGAGCGGCTGCCGTTCCTGTTTCCGACCGAGGATGTGCTGGGGCTGCCGGTGCGCAAGGTGGTCATCCCGGTGGCGGCTGGTCGAAATATTGCGGTGCTGCTGGAGGCGGCGGTGCGCAATACCATACTGCAACTACGTGGGATTGATACGCTGCAGGAGTTCATGGAGCGCCAGCGGCAGGCCATGAGCGGCGACTAGGCCTGTTTACGGAGTCCGGCCTTGCAAGGCCGAACCGTTGCGCAGGCGCGGGACGTTGTCCCACGAATTCCCTGCTACACCAGGCGATGTCCGGAGACTAGGCCTGTTTGCGGAGCCCGGCCTTGCAGGGCCGAACCGTCGCGCAGGCGCGGGACGTTGTCCCACGAATTCCCTGCTACACCAGGCCATGAGCGGCGACTAGGCCAGGGTCGAGGGGGCAGACGGGGACGCCGAGTCCCCGATGGGCAGCCGCCAACTCAAACCGGGGTCTGACCCCTGTGCCGCCTCTGGCAACAAACGTAGGCAGGTCCACAAAACCTTTGTTGATGCGGTATCATCATTGTCATGCGCATCGTACTCATCACAGGTATCTCCGGCTCCGGCAAATCCGTCGCTTTGAACGTTCTCGAAGACGCCGGCTACTACTGCGTCGACAATTTGCCGCCCGCCCTGCTGCCGAGCCTGGTCAGCGCGCTGATCGCCGATGGCACCACCAGCCTGGCCGTGGCGGTTGATGCGCGCAGCGCCCAGTCGCTGGTCGAATTGCCGGCCAATATAGCCACGCTCAAGAATGAAGGCCACGACATCAAGGTCATGTTCCTGACCGCGAACACGCATTCGCTGGTGGCGCGCTTTTCCGAAACGCGCCGCAGCCATCCGCTGTCGCACCAGCTGCGCCCCGACGAAAATCCCGCCTCGCGCCGCACCCTGATCGAATGCATCCTCGAAGAACGCGAACGCCTGTCGGCCATCGAACAGCTCGGCCACGTGATCGATACGTCCGAGTTGTCGGCCAATAAGTTGCGCGCGTGGATCAAGGAGCTGGTCGAGATCGAACGCGCGCCGCTGACGCTGTTTTTCGAGTCGTTCGCCTTCAAGCTCGGCGTCCCGCTCGACGCCGATTTCGTGTTCGATGTGCGCGCGCTGCCGAATCCCTACTACGACGTGACCTTGCGCCCGCTGACCGGCATGGACGCGCCGGTGATCGCTTTCCTCGACGCCCAGCCAAGCGCGACAGAATTGCTGGAAGACATACGCGCCTTCATCGCCAAATGGCTGCCTTCGTTCAAGACCGACAACCGCAGCTACCTGACCGTGGCGCTCGGCTGCACCGGCGGCCAGCATCGCTCGGTGTACATGGCTGAACGGCTGGCGGCCCATTTCAGCTCGACCGAACGGGTCGTGCTGCGCCACCGCGAACAATCCTGATACGGATTTATTATATAAACGATATTTCTCGTATCGTTTTTACAGATGGCGCAGGGGATGCGCGCCGGCCGGCCACACCGGCGTAAAAAAGCGTTCGATCATCTCCTCGGTGACCTGCCCGACCCGCGCCGGATTCCACTGCGGTGCATTGTCCTTGTCGATCACCAGCGCGCGCACGCCTTCGAGCACTTCGCCGTGTTCGAAGTTATGCCGCACCATGGTGCGCTCCATGCGCAGGCAGTCGGCCACGTCCAGCGCCGCGCCGCGCACCAGCAGTTCGCGCGTCACGCACATCATCAGCGGCGAACGCTGGCGCATCGCGGCCAGCGCCTTTTGCGCGAATTCATCGTTGTCCGATTCGAGCGAGTCCATGATCGCGCCCACCGACGGCGCGCCGAAATGGCGGTCGATGGTGGCGCGCTGCGCTTCCAGCAGGCTCGGCCCCGCCGCGCCCTTGAACGGGGCCGCGAAGGCGTCGATGGCCGCGCGCAAGCCAGATCCCGGCATCGCCTCGATCAGCGCCTTGAGCGCCGCCATCGACGCCTGCGGCACGAACAAATCAGCCAGGCCCACGTACAGCGCATCGGCAGCGCCGATGGTCAGTCCGGTCAAGGCCAGGTAGTTGCCCAGCTGGCCAGGCGCACGCGCCAGGAAATAGCTGCCGCCCACATCCGGGAACAGACCGATATTCACTTCCGGCATCGCCATCTTGGTATTGTCGGTCACGATGCGGATGCGGCACTCCGGACCGGCCTGCGCGATGCCCATGCCGCCGCCCATGACCACGCCCTCCATCAACGCCACGTAGGGCTTCGGATAGAAATGGATCAGGTGGTTCAGCGCATATTCCTCGGTGAAGAAATCTTCCAGCAGCGCGCTGCCGCCCATCGGCGTGGCGTTGCCGACCTCGTGGAAGAACCGGATGTCGCCGCCGGCGCACAAAGCCTTCTCGCTGCTGCTGCCCAGCAGCACCGCATCAATGGCCGGATCCGTGCGCCAGGCCTGCAGCACGGCAGTCAGTTCACGCACCATCGCCAGCGACAGCGAATTGAGCGCCTTGGGACGGTCGAGGGTGATGATGCCGGTACGGTGGGCAATGCGGGTCTGGACGAATTCGTTCATGGCAGGCTGACAATCAAGGGAAAGACCGCCATTTTAGCGCGCCAAAAACAAAAAGGGCGCCTTGCGGGCGCCCTTGTTTCAAGAGGTGCTGCGCGGCTTAGGCGGCAGCTGGCGTCTCTTCTTCAGGCATATGCTTGATGGCCTGGTGATTATGGTCCTGAACCTTGCCTTTGTACTTCATGACCTGGCGGTCAAGTTTATCTACTAGACAATCAATAGCGGCGTACAGATCATGCGACAAGCTTTCCACGTAGACCGTCTTGCCTGACAAGCGCAGATTGATTTCGGCCTTTTGACGTTTTTCTTTTTCAGTCAGGTTATCTACGGTGAGAATCACGGCAATATCGATCACATGGTCGAAATGGCGTTTTACACGCTCAAGCTTGGTTTGTACGTATTCACGGATGGCTGGTGTCACTTCGAGATGATGTCCGCTAATTGTGAGATTCATACACACTCCTAAAGATGGCGTTACTTTCCGTTCGTGCGCGGCGCGCAGAGGAACAGCGTCAATACTGCAACTTACAGACACTTCCGGAGGCTGACGGGTGGGATTTTGAGCGCTTCGCGGTATTTGGCAACGGTGCGGCGCGCGATGACCATACCCTGTTCCCCCAGCATGTCCGCAATCTTACTGTCGGATAATGGATTTTTAGGGTCTTCGGCTCCTGTCAATTGCACGATCAACGCGCGTATTGCTGTGGAAGATGCTTCTCCTCCCGCTTCGGTGGCGACGTGGCTACCGAAAAAGTACTTCAACTCAAACATGCCGTGCGGGGTCAGCATATATTTTTGAGTTGTTACACGAGAAATAGTACTCTCGTGTAAACCAAGTGTATCAGCTATTTCACGCAAAACAAGGGGACGCATGGCAACCGCGCCATGGGAGAAGAAATTGCGCTGGCGTTCGACGATGGCCTCGGAGACGCGCAAGATCGTGTCGAAGCGCTGGCGCATATTCTTGATCAGCCATTTCGCTTCCTGCAGCTGGGCGCCCATCTGGCCTTCGCCCTTGCCCTGCTTGAGCAGGTTGGCGTACATATTGTTGACGCGCAGGCGCGGCATCACGTCGTTGTTGAGCGAGACCGACCAGCCGCCCTTGGCCTTGCGCACGATGACGTCCGGCACCACATAGTCCGACACGTCGGACGCGAACACGGCGCCCGGATGCGGGTTGCACTGGCGAATCACGGTTTGCGCCTCGCGCAAGTCTTCCTCGTCGCAATCGAGGGCTTTCTTGAGCTTGTTGAAGTCGCGCTGCGCGAACCACGTCAAATGCTGTTCGACGATTTGCAAGGCCATGCGCCGCGTCACCAGCGCGATCTGCGGCAGGCGCTTGATTTGCAGCGCCAGGCATTCGGACGCGTTGCGCGCGCCGACGCCGGGCGGGTCGAAACTTTGCAGCAGCGACAATGCGGTCTGCATTTCGTCCGGGTCGATCTCGAGTTCGGCCGGCAAGCGCTCCAGGATCGCGTCCAGCGCTTCTTCGAGGTAACCATTGTCGTCGAGCGCGTCGATGATCAGTTCGACCAGCGCGCGGTCGCGCAATTCGAGCACCGTCACGCGCATCTGCTCCATCAGGTGCTCGCGCAACGTGCAGTGGCTCGCTTCGAGCTGCGGGCGCGCATCTTCGTCGTCGGGCGCCTTGCTGCGCCCCGCTTCGCTCCAGTCGCTGTCGCCATTGTCGAGGTTGTCGGCCATGGTGCTCGCTTCGGTGGCGCCTTCGCCTTCAAAATTGTCGGCCTCAGTTGACGGCGCCGCCGCTTCCTGGTTGGGCG
>JANYGW010000147.1 GCA_025359245.1 Massilia sp. | reverse complement strand
CGGTGATCGTGGTAAGTCCGTAACAAGGGAAAGTGCATCTGAAAGCATCGTGCCCGAAAGTTAACACTTCGGGCACTTGTTTACAAGGAAGAAATGGACGTCAACGGCTTAACTTAACGCCATTAGGGTCAGACCTCAATTCTAAAACATTTTTAAATTGAGGTCTGACCCCGATTTAAAAACATTGCGGGCAAAAAAACGGCTACCGAAGTAGCCGCTTTTGATTCGTTCATCGCGCCGGCGATTAGCGGTCGCCGTACGAACGGCGCGCGCCGTCGGTCGAGCGCGGGTTCGAGCCCTTGTAGCCGCCGCCGGTCGTGGCGCCTTCTTTGCGCGGTGCACCCGGCTTGCTGAACGTACGCTGGCCTGGCTTGGCCGCTGCGGAGCGGTTGTCGCCCGGCTTCCAGCTGCCTGGACGCGCAGCCGAACGTGGCGCCGATGCGGTCTTCTTTGGCTCGAAGCCTTCGATGACGTTGACCGGAATCAGTTGCTTGGTGAAGCGCTCGATGCGCTTGACGTTCATGCCTTCGGCATGGTTCACCAGCGAGATCGCCAGGCCATTGCGGCCAGCACGGCCGGTACGGCCGATGCGGTGCACATAGTCTTCCGGGAACTTCGGCAGGTCGTAGTTGAACACGTGGGTGATGTTCGGCACGTCGATGCCGCGTGCGGCTACGTCGGTCGCGACCAGCACTTTGACCTGGCCGCGGCGCAGGCCGTCGAGCGTGCGGTTGCGCGCGCCCTGGTGCATGTCGCCATGCAGTGCGGCAGCCGAGAAACCGGCGATATTCAAACGGTCGGCGATGGTGTCGGCGTCACGCTTGGTGGCGGTGAAGACCACGGCCTGGTCCAGCGTTTCGTCGCGCAGCAGGTGGTCCAGCAGGCGATTCTTGTGCGACAGGTCGTCGACGAAGTGGACGCGTTGCGAGATGTTCTCGTGCTTGCTGGCCGAACCGGCGATCTGGATGATCTGCGGGTTGGTCGTGATGCGGCGTGCCATGTTGCCCACCATGCCGTCCAGCGTGGCCGAGAACAGCATCGTCTGGCGCGTCGAAGGCGTCGCGGCGATGATCTTTTCGATGTCGTCGATGAAACCCATGTCGAGCATGCGGTCCGCTTCGTCCAGCACCAGGATTTCCAGTTCCGAGAAGTCGATCTTGCCCGATTCCATATGGTCGATCAGACGGCCAGGGGTCGCGACCAGGATTTCAGGGTTGCGCGCCAGCAGTTGCATCTGTTTCGGGTAAGGCATGCCGCCCAGGATAGAAACGGCCTTGATGCGGCGGATCTGGGTGCCGTATTTTTCGGTCGCGCTGGTCACTTGCAGGGCCAGTTCGCGGGTCGGGGTCAGCACCAGCATTTTCGGCTGGGCAGCCTTGAAACGTGGACGCTCGCCGCGGGCACGCGCCGATTGGGCTTCTTGGGCTGCGGTCTTGGCTGCTGGCGATTGCTCGGCGACAGCGAATTTGTGGAGTGCCGGCAGCATGAATGCGGCCGTCTTGCCCGAACCGGTCTGCGACGAGACGAGCAAGTCGCGTCCTTCGATCGCGGCAGGAACAGCTTGCTCCTGGACTGGGGTCGGCTTGGTGTAACCGGCATCGGTGACTGCTTTTACGATAGACGCGTGGAGGCCTAGTGCTTCAAAACTCATTGTTCTTTTCTTTCGGTATAGATCAGCGCCCGAGCAAACGCTCCGGGCGCAAAATAGCAACGCCAACCACAACAACGAAATGACTCAGGATGAAAGAAATTTCGGCACAAAAGCTTTGCGCCGGGACGGTGTCAGGTGCGACACCAAAGGCGGGAGGGCTTTATACGGCGTATCCGGGGGATACAGCCAGGCTTGCGAAGCTGCTAGTTTTACTGCTGTTTTACGGCTTACTGTGTGGGCTGCAAGGCTTATTGCAGCGCACAAACAGAACTATACAGTAGTTTCACTGTGCTTGTATAGATAAATCAGACGCGACTGCGCGCACCTGGCAAAAAAAGTGCGGGGAAAACGTAAAGGGTCAGCCGTTATGCGACTTCTTGTGCACGGCCGCTGTCTTGACGGTGCGCTTCGACACGTGCGTCTTCAGTTGCGCCACGTTGGCCTTGAAACGCTGTGAGCGGCTCAGTTTTTCGGCCCGCGCAGGGCGCCTGGCGCGTTCGGCTTCGAACGCCACCTTGGCATTGTCGGTGATGGCTTCGGCAATGTCCGAGCCGCTCGAGGTCGAAATTTTCGGCACCAGGATGGTCGAGCCGGCGACCAGGCGCGTGCGCTCAGGTATGTTGTTGGCCTGGCGGATCACTTCCGGCGTGGTGCCGAAGCGCGATGCCAGCGAGGCGATGCTGTCCTTGGCGCCGGTAATCTTGTGCGTGGTCCAGGTCGACAGGGCGCGGCCCCACTGGGCCAGGTTCAGGTGGAATTTTTCGGCATTTTTTTGCGGCAGCAGGATCTTGGTCTGCTCGCCGCCGGTGATGACGGGGCGCTTGAACTGCGGATTGAGCGCCTTGAATTCGTCGAGCGGCATTTCGGCCAGCTGGGCCGCGATGGTCAGGTCGATGTCGCTGGTCTTGTCGACTGACGTGAAATAGGGCTGGTTGTCGATCACCGGCAGCGCCACGTTGTACTGGGCCGGGTTGGCGATGATGTTCTTGACCGCCTGCAGCTTGGGCACGTAATTGCGCGTTTCGACCGGCATCAGGTCGGCCAGGCTTTCGTAGTCGGTCGGCTTGCCCAGCGCCTGGTTGCGCTTGATGGCTTTTTGAACATTGCCTTCGCCCCAGTTATACGCGGCCAGGGCCAGCGGCCAGTCGCCGAACATGGTGTACAGGCGCTGCAGATAGGTCAGGGCGGCATCGGTCGAGGCCAGCACGCCGCGCCGCTCGTCCTTGAAGGTGTTCTGCTTGAGGTTGTAATCGCGGCCCGTGCCCGGCACGAACTGCCACATGCCGGCCGCGTCGGCGCTGGAATTGGCTTGCGGATTGAAGGCGGACTCTATGATCGGCAGCAACGCCAGCTCGGTCGGCATGTTGCGCTTTTCCAGTTCGCTGACGACGTGGAACATATACCGGTTGGCGCGGGTCGAGATGCGGGCCAGGTATTCGGGGCGCGAGCTGTAATACGTGACGTGCTTGGCCACCAGCGCATTGCTGATGTCGGGAATCGCGTAGCCGGTGCGGATGCGGCCCCAGACGTCGGCTTCCTTGTATTCTTCGGCCTTGAGCGCCGGTCCGGCCGGCAGCATCAGGGGATGGGGCGCGCTCGGCAAGGCTATGGCGACGGCCGGGGCAGCGGCGGCAGGGGCGGTGTCCGCACGGCACAGGGCCGGTGCGAGCAAGAACGCCATCACTGCGAGGGCTGCCTTGGTACGTTTGAGTTCGGTCATAGCACTTCCATAGTTGCGTCCTGGAACTTTGGACTGACGACAGATAAGTTCGGAGTGTACGTAGCGTTCGCCTGTGGAGTCAAGCGTATTAATTGTCCTTGGAGCAAATAGTTTGGCAACACTTTTGCATAAGATTGTCGCTGTGACGAAGACCAATTGACGGGGGTATGCGTTAAAAATAGCAGCTTGTCATTATGTTCCTGGAGAACATAAGAAGCATACTCCGGGGAGTATGTGTTGATTCATGCTCTGGGAATTTCCCCTGAGAACGGCCAGGCCGGCTTTCCCGGCGCGCGGTCGACATTCCGCGGGGCAATACCAATTGTAGTCCGACTCCTAGGCCCACGGTACACCTCCGACGCGGTGGACCTATGAGTCGGCGCAAAGAGTGCGTACAATTTGGATACAGCGCCCGCCGCAGACTTAATGAAAGTATCACCATGAGCACCCCGAATATGAATGCCGACGATGAGCAGATCATCGCCGCGACCCGGAACTGGCTCGACAAGGCCGTCATCGGGCTGAACCTGTGTCCGTTTGCCAAGGCCGTGTATGTGAAAAAACAGGTGCGTTTCGTCGTGTCGGCCGCGACCACGCCAGAAGCCCTGCTCGAAAGCCTGATGAACGAGCTGCAGCTGCTGTCGGACACCGATCCGGAAGTGACGGACACGACCTTGCTGATCCACCCGTTCGTGCTGACCGATTTCCTCGATTTCAATGAGTTTCTCGACGTGGCCGATGCCGCGGTCGAAGACATGCAGCTCGACGGCGAGCTGCAGGTGGCCAGCTTTCACCCGGATTACCAGTTCGCCGACACCGATGCCAACGACATCGGCAACTACACCAACCGGGCGCCTTACCCGATCCTGCACTTGCTGCGCGAAGAAAGCATCGAGCGCGCGGTGGCCGCATTCCCGGAAGCGGCCGAGATTTTCGACAAGAATATCGCAACCCTGGAACAACTGGGCCATGACGGCTGGGACAAGCTCGATGTCGGCCCGGCTTGATCTCGATGGCGGCGCCGTGAGCGTGCCGGAACGGGCCGATACGCCCTGCGTGGCGGTCTGCTCGACCACGTTCGACGAGATTTGCCGCGGCTGCGGACGATCGGTGATCGAGGTGGCGCACTGGGTGTCGATGACGGCTGATGCCAAGGAGCAGGTATGGCAGCGCATCTTGGCGCAGGGCTATCCGCGCCGGAACAAGTAAAACCGATGACTCAAATACATCATCCCTGCGCAGGCGGGGACCTATGGCACCTCAGCTCACCGGTGCTTCAGGTCCCCGCCTGCGCAGGGACGATGTTGTTTTGGGGCGTGTCTAATTAGCGGCAGCGACTTCTGCCGCTGCGCTCATTAAAAACTACCGACAAAATCCTTCTTGCCCACTTCAACGCCATTGTGGCGCAGGATCGCGTACGCGGTCGTGGCGTGGAAGTAGAAGTGCGGCAGCGCGTAATGCACCAGGTACACCTGGCCCTTGAACTGCTTGGCGTTGGCGCCGCTGCTGGTGCTGATGTCGCGCTGGGCCGACGCCTCGATGCCGTCCTGCGGCAGCGAGGCGATGAACGCCAGCGTGGTCGCAATGCGTGCGCGCAGGTCGGCGAACGATTGTTCGGTGTCTTCATAGCGCGGCACGTCGACGCCGGCCAGCCTGGCCGAGCAGCCCTTGGCGAAGTCGCATGCGACCTGCACCTGGCGCGTGAACGGGAACATGTCCGGGTACAGGCGCGCCTGCAACAGCGCCGCCGGCTCGATCTTCTTGTCGAGCGCATGGGCCTCGGCCTTGTCGAGGATGGCCGACAGGCTGGTCAGGATCTGCTTGAAAACCGGCACGGATGCGTCGTACATGGAAAAAGTCATGGAATTCCCCTTTTGAAAAGTGCAGCGATCATAGCAAGTTGGCGCGCTTTGTGCTGGCGGGCGTGGTTTCGCGCACCTTAAAACTGGACGATTCATGACCGCGCCGCCATTTTCCGTGCATAATTCCATCTCATAAAGGTTTATTGTCCACAGCTCACCATATGCATAGACGCCGCCTGCATGGCTAATAACGCCTACCAACGCTTCCGCGCCCGGCTCGGTACCTTCGGGCTGTCGATCTACGGCGCACTGTTGCTGGTCGTCTTCGGCGGCCTGGTGATCCCCGCTATCATCGGCAGCTACGTGCTGATCGGCGTCCAGGAACAGAAGTCCGCCAAGACCGCCCTCAACGAATCGCTGCAGCGCAATGCCGACATCCTCGCGCTCGGCATGCAGGAGTCGCTGTGGAACATGAATGCCGAATCGGCCCATTCGCTGGTCGAATCGGTCATGCGCGACCCGTCGGTGCTGCAGATCCAGGTGATCGGCCAGTCCGACACCCAGTTCATGAACGTGCACTCGCCGAACCGCCGGATCGGCAATGTGTACCGGGCCGACCGCGACATCCTGGTACGCGGCGAACGGATCGGCCGCATCCTGGTCGAAATGGACGACGCGCGCAGCCAGGCCGAATTGCGCGGCAAGCAGTCGAACTACGCCTTCGTGCTGGCTTTTCAGCTGACCATCTCGCTGATGCTGATCGTGCTGTTCCTGAACCGGCGCCTGCTGGTCCCGCTGCGCAAGCTGATGAATTTTTCCGACCGCCAGTCGCACGGCGATTTCGAGACCCGGCTCGACCTGAGCGGCAACGATGAGCTGGGCCGCCTGGCCGGCCAGATGGAGCAGATGCGGGTGGCGATCAAGCACCTGTTCGAAGACATCGGCCGGCGCGAGGAGCGCTTTCGCACCATCGTCACCCAGGTGCCGGGCGCCGTGTTCCGGGTGCGCCCGGGCGGGCCGATCGACTTCGTCAGCGACGCCATCGAGGAGATTTCCGGCTTTCCGGCCGCGCTCCTGATGCGCAGCGGGACCGATCGCTGGACCGACATCATCTGCCCGGAAGACCGCCGCATGCAGGGCCGCATTGTGCAGGAGGCGGTCGCCAGCGGGCGCCCTTACCAGCTCGAATACCGCATCATCGACGCCACCGGCACCGAACGCTGGGTGGCCGAGAGCGGCCAGCCGCAAAAGGACGAGGCCACCGGCGCGGCCTGGATCGACGGCCTGCTGTCGGACGTGAGCGAACGCAAACACAACGAGATGCGCATCGAAGGCCTGCTGGCCGAGCAGAGCGCGATCCTCGACAACGTCATGTTCGGCGTGATGTTCGTACGCGCCCGGCGCGTGGTGTCGGTCAACCGCCGCTGCGAAGAACTGTTTGGCTACGACCCTGGCGTCATGGCCGGCCAGCCGACGGCGATCGTGTTCCCCAGCGCGGCCGAGTTCGAGGCCGCGGGCCTGCGCCAGTACCAGGCGCTGGCGCTGGACAAGGATTTTTCGGAGGAACGCCAGTACCGGCGCGCCGACGGCAGCCTGTTCTGGTGCCTGGTCAGCGGGCGCGCGCTCGACCCGACCCACGTCAACGACGGCAGCATCTGGGTCTACGCCGACGTGACCGAGCGCCGCCAGGCCGAGGAAAAGCTGCGCCTGTCGGCCACCGTGCTCGAACACATCGCCGACGGCGTCATGGTGATCGGCCTCGATGGCCGCATCGTCGCCGTCAACCCGGCCTTCACCCAGATCACCGGATACACCGAGGGCGAGGCGCTGGGCCAGGATGCGAGCATGACGCGTTCGCACCGCCATGATCAGGAATTCTACGATGGCATGTGGAAGGAGCTGGGCGGGTCCGGCTTCTGGCGCGGCGAGATCTGGAACCGGCGCAAGAGCGGCGAACTGTATCTCGAGTGGCTGACCATTTCGGCGGTGCGCGACGGCCATGGCCTGATTACCCACTACGTCGGCGTGTTCAGCGACATCACCAAGGTCAAGGAATCGCAGGAAAAGCTGGACCACATGGCGCACCACGACCCGCTGACGGCACTGCCGAACCGGCTGCTGTTCCATGACCGACTCGACCACGCGCTGCAGCGCGCCGCGCGCGACCAGCAGCAGCTGGCGATCCTGTTCATCGATCTGGACCGCTTCAAGAACGTCAACGACACGCTGGGCCACCATATCGGCGACGAACTGCTCAAGCAGGTGGCCAAGGCGCTGACCGGCAAGCTGCGCGACGGCGACACCCTGGCGCGGCTGGGCGGCGACGAATTCATCGTCCTGCTGGAGAACGTCGACGGCGAATTCGGCGCCGGGCATGTGGCCGAAAAGCTGATGGCGATGTTCGAGCAGCCGTTCATGGTGTCCGACTACGAGCTGTTCGTCACCGGCAGCGTCGGCATCAGCCTGTATCCGCACGATGCGACCGACCTGAATATGCTGATCCGCAACGCCGACGTGGCCATGTACCAGGCCAAGGCGCGCGGCCGCAATGGCTATCAGTTCTACGCGCCGTCGATGACCGGAGAGGGCGTCGAGCGCCTGCGCCTGGAGGCGATGCTGCGCCGCTCGATCGAAAAGAACGAGATCTACCTCAATTACCAGCCGCAGGTGGAGATCGACAGCGGCCGCCTGATCGGGGTCGAGGCGCTGGTGCGCTGGGATAATCCGGAACTGGGCACGGTGCCGCCGGTGCGCTTCATTCCGCTGGCCGAAGACACGGGCTTCATCAACCAGCTCGGCAAATGGGTGCTGTACGAGTCGTGCCGCCAGATGATGCGCTGGCAAGAGGCGGGCCTGTACGTGCCGAAGATCGCGGTCAACCTGTCGGTCAAGCAGTTCGAGCGCGGCAGCATCGTCAACATGGTGGCCGACATCCTCAAGGAAACCGGGCTTGAGCCGCAGCGGCTGCAGCTGGAAGTGACCGAATCGGTGATCATGAATACCGGCGACGCGCTGGTGTTCATCAACGACCTGCATTCGATCGGGGTGGGGCTGGCGATCGACGATTTCGGCACCGGCTATTCATCGCTGGCCTACCTCAAGCAGCTGCCGGTGCAGACGCTGAAGATCGACCGCAGCTTCATCAAGGACATCTCGACCGACGTCAACGACGAGGCGATCGCGATTGCGATTATCCAGCTCGGCAAGAGCCTCAATTTGTCGGTGATCGCCGAGGGTGTCGAGACCGAAGAGCAGGCCGCTTTCCTGCTGCGCAACGGCTGCAACAAGGCGCAGGGCTACTTCTACAGCCGGCCGATTTTGCCGGAGCTGCTGCTGGCCAACTGGCGGCCGTAGGCGGCTGCCCGTCGTCCCCGCTTTCGCGAGGGCGACGGCTTAGCTGCCAGCGTTCTTCAGCAGCGTGCGCAGGTTGCACTGTTCCTGCCACAGCCTGCGCTGCTCGCTGCTGCGCGCCTGCGCGGCCAGCTGCTCGTCCGACTGCGCCGTTTGCGCCTGCAGCAAGCGTTCGGCCAGCGCCGGATCGGGCAGCATGGTGCCGAAAAACGCCACCACGTCGTGGCGCTGGATCAGCAGGGTAGGGAAGTTGTCCACGTCCAGGTCGCCGACCACGTCGGCCTGGTCCTCGATGTCGATCCACACGAAATGCTTGTCCGGATGGCGCACGGCCATCTCCTCGAACACGGCCCGGTACGTGGCACAGGTGCCGCACCAGCCGGCGCACAGGCAGGCCACGATCCAGTCCGGGCCGGCCAGCGCCTGGGCGATCGTGCCGCGATTTTCAGAGTCGAGTGTGTGGCTATGCATGAGCGGCATTCTACCTTGCCCGAGATTGGGCCGCTTGGCCCCGCGCCGCTCGGGTTAAAATACGGGAATGCCACTCATACTCGCCATTGAAACCTCGTCCGAAACGGCGTCCTGCGCCCTGCTGCACGACGCCACGCTGCTGTCGCGCGAATCGTCGGGCGTGCGCACCCATTCCCAGGCCATCCTGCCGATGGTGCAGGAACTGCTGGCTGAAGCCGGCGTCACGCTGGCCGAATGCGACGCGATCGCCTTCGGCGCCGGCCCTGGCTCGTTCACCGGGGTGCGCACCGCCTGCGGCATCGCCCAGGGCCTCGCTTACGGCGCCGGCCTGCCGGTGGTCTCGCTGGTCACGCTGGACGCCATGGCGCTGGCCTGCCGCCAGCAAACCGGCGCCACCGATATCCTGGCCGTGCTCGACGCGCGCATGGGCGAGGTCTATTGGGCCCAGTACCACGGTGGCCAGGTCGTCGCCGGCCCGGCCCTGTGCGCGCCGGCCGAGCTGGTCCCGCTGGCCGCTGACGGCCCGCTGACGGCGTGCGGCAACGGTTTTTCCGCCTATCCGGACGCCTTCGCCGGCCTGCCTTGCGCGCACGGCGCGCTGGCCGAGATCATGCCGCATGCGCGCCAGGTCGCGCAGCTGGCGGCGGCCGCCTTCGCCGCCGGCGCCGGCATGCCGGCGGCCCAGGCGCAGCCGCTCTACCTGCGCAACAAGATCGCCTACACCAGCGCCGAACGGCTGGTCATCAACGCTGCCAAGGCCGCCGCATGAGTGCAGTGCGCGATCATGACCAGCTGACGTACGCGCCGATGGTGATGGGCGACATCGACGAGGTGTTCGCGCTCGAGACCAGCGTGTACCCCCATCCCTGGTCGCGCGGGAACTTCACCGACTCGCTCGCCAGCGGCTACAACAGCTGGACCCTGCGCGACGACGCCGGCACGCTGGTCGGCTATTTCTTGCTGATGACGGCGGTCGACGAAGCGCACCTGCTCAACGTGGCCGTGGCCGCGCCGCGCCAGCGCGAGGGCCTGGGCCTGTTCCTGATCGATAAGGTGGTCGCCTGCGCGCGCGGCCTGTCGATGGAGTCGATCCTGCTCGAGGTGCGCCCGTCCAACCTGCGCGCGCTGAAGGTGTATGAAAAATACGGATTCACCGAAATCGGCCGCCGCAAGAACTACTACCCGGCCCACAACGGACAACGCGAGGATGCCATCGTGATGAGGTTCAGCTTATGAGCGGTATCGACAGCCGCAGCGCCGCGTTCCTGCAGGAGATGGGGATCACGCCCCTGTGGACAGTGCGCGGCGCCGTGCCGGAAGCCATTGCCGAAGCGGTGGCAGCGCCGCTTGCCGCGCCGATGCCGGTTGCCTACAGCGAAGCGCACATGGTGCCCGCGCAGCCGGTCGCGGTGCTGGCGCCGTACAGCGCCGCGCACCTGGTGCCGGCGCCGGCCGCGCCGACGGTCGATTCCGCGTGGGGCGAAGAGCCGCCCGCGCCGCCGGCCACCGACGAAGAAATCGGCCGCATGGACTGGGCCCAGCTGAAGACGGCGATAGCGCACTGCACCCGCTGCGGCCTGTGCAAGGGCGGGCGCAAGCCGGTCCAGGGCAGCGGCGCGCAACAGGCGCTGTGGCTGGTGGCCGCCGGCGCGAGCACCGCGTCCGACGAAAAAGAACGGCAGCCGCTGTCGGGCGAACCTGGCAAGCTGCTGGTGAACATGCTGGCGGCGGCCGAGTTGGCGCGCCAGGACGATGTCTGGGTCACCAATTTGATCAAATGCCGGCCCACCAGCGCCAACGGCGGCGACCGCGCGCCGACGGCCGAGGAAGCGGCCGCCTGCCGGCCCTACCTCGAACGCGAACTGGCGCTGTGCGGCGCGTCGATGGTCCTGACGCTGGGCCAGATCGCCGCCAATGCCTTGCAGGGCAAAGCGCTGCAAGCGCCGCTGGCCGGCTCGCGCGGCCAGGTCCATGAGATCAACGGCGTCAAGCTGGTCGCCACGCTGCATCCGGGCGAACTGCTGCGGCGCGGGACCGACAAGGCGCTGGCCTGGGCCGACCTGTGCCTGGCCCGTGCGCACGATGGCCGCGCCGGGTGACACCTACCAGGCGGCCTTCGAGCGCCGCTGGGGCCACCTGCTGCATCCGCACGTGCGCGCGCTGGCGTGGCTGCTGGATGCGCCCGACTTGCTCGATCCGAGTGATCCGCACTGGGAAGGGCGCATCGCCAGCCTGGGCGTGCTGGCGCCGGCGATTGACGCCTGGCTGCAGCGCGTGGACGACGATCCCTCGGGCCTGGATGCAGAGCTGGGCACGCGCATCTACACCCGCCTGGGGCTGTACGCCGAAAAGCTGATGGCCTTCTATTACCGCGAGCACGGCATGCTGGTCGCGCACGGGCTGCAAGTGCGCGCCGCGCGCAACGACACGGTGGGCGAATTCGATTTCCTGCTCGATGCCGGCCCCGATGCGGTCGACCACATCGAGTTTGCGACCAAGTTCTATTTGCTCGAAGGCGAGGCGGCGTCGCGCTTCGACACCTTCGTCGGGCCCAACCTGGCCGACAGCCTGGGCGCGAAGATGCGCAAGATCTTCGACAAGCAGCTGGCGCTGGGCCAGCATCCGGCGGCGCAGGCCGTGCTGCCGCGGCCGGTGGCGAGCGCACGGGCGCTGGTCAAGGGCTGGCTGTTTTATCCGGCCGGATCGGCGCCGGACATGGATGGCATATCGGCGCGGCATTGCCGCGGCTTCTGGTGCGCGCTCGGCGAGGTGGCTGCTTTGGCCGATGCGCAATTCGTGGTGTTGCCGCGGCTGCAATGGCTGGCGCCGTACCGGGCCAGCTCGAGCGAGGGATTGGTGAGCCGCGAGCAGCTGCAGGCCGCGCTGGCGCTGCAATTCGACGCGCTGCCGATGCCGGTGCTGGTGGCGGCCGTACGTGAAGAAGCGGGCGGGCTGGTCGAAACGGCGCGCGGCTTCATCGTGCCCGACAACTGGCGCGCCCGCGCCGCCTTCCGGCAACAGCTCGCCGCCACATAAAAGTTAGTGCTTGTGCTCGCCGATCAGGGCCAGCGAGTCGTGTTCGCGCTGGTTGGCGGCGTGCTTGCGCATGATCATGTACATGATGCCGGCGACCGAGGCGCCGAACAGGACGATGATGACGTTCAGGTCCAGTTTCAGCGTGATCATCACCGCGTACAGCGCCAGCATGGTCAGGATCGACAGGTTTTCGTTGAAGTTCTGCACGGCGATCGAGTGGCCGGCACTCATCAAGACGTGGCCGCGGTGCTGCAGCAGCGCATTCATCGGCACCACGAAAAAGCCTGACAGGATGCCGATCAAGGTCAGCAGCGGATAGGCCAGCCAGGTCGTGTGGACCATCGTCATGCACATCACCACCAGTCCCATCGCGATGCCCAGGGGAATGACCGTCAGCGATTTTTTCAGGGGAATCATCTTGGCCGACGCGGCCGCGCCGATGGCCACGCCGAGCGCGACGATGCCGATCAGGCTGGTCGCCTTGTCGAGCGTCATGTGCAGCGATTTTTCGGCCCATTTCAGGACGATGAACTGCAAAGTGGCGCCGGCGCCCCAGAACAGCGTCGTCACGGCCAGCGAAATCTGGCCCAGCTTGTCTTTCCACAGCGTTGCCGAGCAGTTCGCGAAGTCGGTGATCAGCTTGGCCGGGTTGCGCTGCTGGTGCTCGTACTTGGCGCCGGTGTCCGGGATGCGGCGGTTGAACCAGGCCGCCAGCACGTACACGCCGACCACGACCGACAGCGCCGCCTCGGTGGTGGTGGTGATGCCGGTGTCGATGAACGGGAAATCGAAGCCGAGCAGGAAGCTCGAGCCGGCCTTCGACACCAGCGCGCCGCCCATCACGGTGCCCAGGATGATCGACATCACGGTCAGGCCCTCGATCCAGCCATTCGCTTCGACCAGCTTTTCGGCCGGCAGCAGTTCGGTCAGGATGCCGTATTTGGCCGGCGAGTACACGGCCGCGCCGAAGCCGACCACGGCGTAGGCCAGCAGCGGGTGGACGCGGAAAAACAGCAGCGCGCAGCCGGCGATCTTGATCAGGTTGGCGATGAACATCACGCGGCCCTTGGGCAGCGCGTCGGCGAAGGCGCCCACGAAGGCAGCGAGCAGCACGTAGAACAAGACAAAGGAGAGCTTGAGCAGGGGCGCCAGTGAGTCCGGTGCCTTCATGGTGATCAGCAGGTCAATCGCGACGAAGAGCAGCGCGTTGTCCGCCAGCGACGATAAAAACTGCGCCGCCATGATGGTGTAAAAACCACGATTCATTCGTAAAGTTCTAAAAACTAGTGTGGGTTGCTTTATACCACGATTGGGCTTGAAGCCCAAGCAAACAGCGGTGCGGCCGCTGGCGGGCCGGCGCGAGAAATTCGCAGCGCACGCCGGAGAAATGGCCCGCGTCCGGTAAAATACCTGCTCTCGCCCACTCCCACTTTTTCTCATGCCCAGGCCGCTCACCGCTACCATCCACCTCGATTCCATGCAGCACAACCTGGCGCGCGCGCGCTGCTGCGCGCCCGGCACGCGCGTGTGGGCCGTGGTCAAGGCCAATGCCTACGGCCACGGCCTCGAACGCGGCATGCGCGGTTTCGCCGATGCCGACGGCCTGGCCCTGATCGAACCGGACAATGCGCTGCGCTTGCGCGAACTGGGCTGGACCAAGCCGTTGCTGTTGCTTGAGGGTATTTTTGACGGGGCCGACGCCCAGCTGCTGGTGTCGCACGGCATCGACAGCACGGTCCATTCGGTCGAGCAGATCGTGCTGCTGGAGCAGGCCCGGTTGTCCGGTCCGATCGATGTGCACTTGAAAATGAACACCGGCATGAACCGGCTCGGCTTCGCGCCGCCGGCCTACGCCGCCGCGCACGCGCGCCTGCGCGCCATTCCCGCCGTGCGCAACATCACGCTGATGACCCATTTCGCCAATGCCGACGAACTCGAACATCCGCGCCTGACGATCCGCGAGCAGGTGGCGCGCTTTAGCAGCGGCGCGCGCGGCATCGCCGGCTTGCGCAGCCTGTCCAATTCGGGCGGGGTGCTGCACCAGGCGCTGCTGGCGCGCGAGCTGGCCAACGACTGGGTCCGTCCCGGCATCATGCTGTACGGCGGCACGCCGGGCGGCAAGAGCGCCAGCGAATTCGGCCTGCGCCCGACCATGACGCTGGCCAGCGAGATCATCGGCATCCAGGACATCGTGGCCGGCGACACGGTCGGCTACGGCAGCCGCTTCGAGGCGGCCGAGCCGGCCCGGATCGGGGTCGTGGCCTGCGGTTACGCCGACGGCTATCCGCGCCACGCGCAGCAGGGCACGCCGGTGCTGGTCGACGGCGTCGCCACCACGCTGATCGGGCGCGTGTCGATGGACATGCTCACCGTCGACCTGACCGATGTGCCCGGCGCGCACGTGGGCAGCCGCGTGACCTTGTGGGGCGCCGGCCTGCCGATCGACACGGTGGCCCAGGCCGCCGACACCATCGGCTACGAATTAATGTGCGCGCTGGCCGCGCGGGTGCGGGTACTGGAAGCGAACCTGGATTCCCATGGCTAAGGCGAAGACCAACTACACCTGCAGCGATTGCGGCGGCATCAGCAACAAGTGGACCGGCCAGTGCCCGGCCTGCCAGCAGTGGAACACCCTGGTCGAAACCGTGGTCGAGGCGCCCGGCCTGAACCGCCTGTCCAATCCGCAGCACCGCAGCCTGGCGCAGACGGCGCCGGTGCTGTCGCTGGCCGACATCGAGGCGATCGACGTGCCGCGCTTCGGCACCGGCATCGAGGAATTCGACCGGGTGCTGGGCGGCGGCCTGGTGCCGGGCGGCGTGGTGCTGATCGGCGGCGACCCCGGCATCGGCAAGTCGACCCTGCTGCTGCAGGCGCTGGCCAATATCGCCAGCCTGAAAAGCACGCTGTATGTCAGCGGCGAGGAGTCTGGCGCCCAGATCGCGATGCGCGCGCGCCGCCTCGACGTCGACGCGCGCGACATGAAGCTGCAGGCCGAGATCCAGCTCGAGAAAATCCTCGGCACGCTGGCCGACCTGAAGCCGGAAGTGGTCGTCATCGATTCGATCCAGACCATGTATTCCGATGCGCTGACGGCCGCGCCGGGGTCGGTGTCGCAAGTGCGCGAATGCGCGGCGCAACTGACGCGCGTGGCCAAGCAGACCGGCATCACCATCATCCTGGTCGGCCACGTGACGAAAGAGGGCGCGCTGGCCGGGCCGCGCGTGCTCG
>JANYGW010000168.1 GCA_025359245.1 Massilia sp. | reverse complement strand
TTTTGCCACCCTCAAAGGCATTGCTAATGGCAAGGAACGTAAGGAAATGGTGGCCGCCCTGCTGCACCAGACCAACCTGTATGACGTGCGCAAAAAGCACGTCGGCGGCTATTCAGGCGGCATGAAGCAGCGCTTCGGCATCGCCCAGGCCCTGCTCGGCGCGCCCCGGCTGGTCATCGTCGATGAGCCGACCGCCGGCCTCGATCCGGATGAGCGCAACCGCTTCCTGAACCTGCTGGCCAAGATCGGCGAAAACGTCGTCGTCATCCTGTCGACCCACATCGTCGAAGACGTCACCGACCTGTGCCCGCACATGGCGATGATCGGCCAGGGCAAGGTCCTGATCCAGGGCAAGCCGCAAGCCGCGATCGCGCTGCTGCACAGCCAGGTCTGGCGGCGCGCCGTCAGCGAAGCCGAGCTGCCCGCCTACCAGCAGCGCTTTACCGTGCTGTCGACCCGGCTGGTGGCCGGCAAGCCGCAGATCAATGTGTTCGCGCCAGCCCAGCCCGACGACGGCTTCATCCAGGTCGAACCGGACCTGGAAGACGTCTACTTCCTGCAACTGCGCCATGCGCAATCGACCGCTGCGGCAGCGTAAGGATATCGACCATGTGGCAAGAATTCTTCAAGTTCGACCTGCGCTACCAGCTGCGCCAGCCCCTGCTGTGGATGACCACGGTGGCGCTGGTGCTGATGGCCTTCATGACCGCCAGCAACGATGCCTTCCGCGTTGGCGGCGCCATCGGCAACGTCCACATGAATGCACCGGCAGTGATCGCCAACCAGCTGGCCGTGTTCAGCATCATCGCGATGTTCCTGGTGACGGTGTTCATCGCCGGCGCCGTCCTGCGCGATAACGAGGTCGGCATCGCCGACATTTTGTTCGCCACTCCGATGCGCAAGACCGACTACCTGCTGGGCCGCTTCCTGGCCGGCTTCACGGTCTGCCTCGTCATTTTTCTGCTCATTACCGTGGCCATGATGGCCGGTTCGTCGATGCCGTCGATCGATCCCGAGCGCGTGGGCCCGTTCTCGTTCCAGCCCTACCTGTTCAGCTTCTTCGTGTTCGTCGTGCCGAACCTGCTGTTCATCGCCGCCTTGCTGATGCTGCTCGCCACCACCACCCGCTCGATGATCCTGGTGTACGTGGGCGTGCTGGCGTTCGTGGTCCTGTGGGCAGTGGCCGGCACGCTGCGCTCGGGCGCCAACGGCGACTCGCTGGCGGTGCTGCTCGACCCGTTCGGCGTGCGCGCGCTGTCGCAGCTGACGCGCTATTTCTCGGCGTCCCAGTCGAATACCCAGGTGCCGGCCTTCGGCGGCCTGTTGATGCTCAATCGCCTGATCTGGTGCGGCCTGGCGCTGGCCATGTTCGGCGCCACCGTCATGCTGTTCAAGCCGCAGCGCGCCGGTACTGCGCGCCGCTGGTTCGGCAAGGCCAAGCCTGTTGTGGCGGTGGCCGACCCGCGCCACCAGCACGTGCCGCGCCGCATCCTGCCGCGCTTTACGTCGTCGACCGCCCTGCGCCAATGGTGGGCCATGCTGTGCTTCGATGCCAAGGGCGTCATGCGCAGCCTGCCCTTCCTGGTGATGCTGCTGCTGGCACTGGCCAACTTCATCGCCAACTACACGATGGGCGGCATGCGCTTCGACAGCACGCCCTACCCTTTGACGCGCGTGATGCTGGAGGAGCTGAGCGGCGGCATCAACGCGATGCTGGTCATCATCCTCATTTTCTACAGCGGCGAACTGATATTCCGCGAACGCCAGGTCCGGATCGCCGACGTCAGCGACGCTCTGCCGGTGCCGAACTGGGTGCCGCTGCTGGCCAAGGCCGGCGCGCTGATCGGCGTCATCGTCGCCTTCCTCGCTGCCGGCGCGGCGGTGTGCATCGGCATCCAGCTGTTCAAGGGCGGCGCGCCGATCGAAGCTGCGCTCTACCTGCAGGGCACGCTGATCAATTCGATGTACTTCATCCTGATGGCACTGGCGATCCTGGCGCTGCAAACGATCACCAACAACAAATACCTCGGCTACCTGCTGGCGATCGGCCTGTTCATGGCCGATACCGTGCTGCGCAGCCTGGGCATCAATCACCGGTTGGCGAGCTTCGCATCCTTGCCACCGTTATCGTATTCCGACCTGAATGGGTACGGCCACTTCCTCACCGGCTGGAGCTGGTTTGCGCTGTACTGGAGCTTGTTCACGGTGGCCTTGCTGATCCTGGCGCAGGCGTTCTGGGTGCGCGGACTGGCAGCCGGCTGGCGTGCGCGCTTCGGCATCGCCATGCAGCGCCTGAACGGCCTCGGCGGCCTGTCGCTGGTGTTGTGCCTGTCGGCGACCGGCGCCTGGATCTACTACAACACCAATGTGCTGAACCGCTATGAATCCGACGCGTCCGCGCTGGACGCCCAGGCCGACTACGAAAAACTGTACCGCAAATACCTGAACGAGCCCAATCCGAGCATCACCAGCGTGCGCGCCGCGGTCGACATCTACCCGCAGGAGCGGCGCGTGAGCATCCGCGGCAGCTACGTCTTGCAGAACAAGACCCAAAGCCCGCTCGACACCCTGCGCATCCAGAGCGACATCGAGGCCCGCACCGAGCTGCTCGGTTTGCCGCCGCACGCGGTCATACTCAACGATGAACGACTGGGCTTCAAGATCATCAAGCTCAAACAGGCCATCGCGCCCGGCGCCAGCATGCCGTTCGCGTTTGCGGTCGATGTCGTCAAGCGCGGCTTTACCAACAGCGGCGCGCCGGACACGATCAATCACAATGGCACCATGTTCGCGTCGGAGAATTTTTTCCCGAAACTGGGCTACGTGCAAAACGTGGAAATCGAGGACCGCGCGGCGCGCCGCGAGCGCGGCCTGCCAGCGCCGCGCCGCCTGAACAAGCTGGAAGACCAGGCAGCCCACTACAGCAATTTCTGGAAGGCCTTCGGCTTCGATGCCGACTTGATCGACTTCGACACCACCGTCTCGACCAGCGCCGACCAGACTCCGATCGCCCCCGGGCGCCTGCTCAAAAGCTGGACGCAAGCAGGCCGCAATTATGCGCACTTCCGGGTCGACACACCGATCCTGCCGTTCTTCTCGTACCAGTCCGGCACATGGGAACTCAAGCGCGGCGACTGGAACGGGCTGCCGATCGACGTCTATTACGACAAGAAGCACGCGTACAACGTCGACAGCATGATCAAGGGAACCCAGCGCGCGCTGAGCTACTACACCGACAATTTCGGCCCGTATCCGTACAAGGAAGTGCGCATACTCGAATTCCCCCTTTACCAGACCTTTGCGCGCAGCTTTCCGAATACGATACCGTTTTCCGAGTCGCTCGGCTTCATCAACGACATGCGCAATCCGGACGGCGTCGACCACGTGTTCTATGTGACAGCGCACGAAGTGGCGCACCAGTGGTGGGGCGACCAGCTTATTCCGGCGAACGTGCAAGGCAGCGGCATGCTGGCCGAATCGCTGGCCGAGTATTCGGCGCTGATGACGGTCGAGAAGGAATTCGGCGCCGAGAAGACGCGCCACATCTTGCGCTTCGACCTGGATCAATACCTGGCCGGACGCGGCAAGGAGCTGATCGAGGAGCAGCCGCTCAACCACACCGAAAACCAGGTCTATATCCACTACCGCAAGGGCAGCCTGATTTTCTACCGCCTGCGCGAAGAGATCGGCGAAGTGGCGCTGAACCGCGCGCTGAAGCGTTTCCTCACCGACTACCGCTACAAGACGTCGCCTTATCCGACCACAACCAATCTGCTCGGCTACATCCGCGCCGAGACGCCGCAGGACAAGCAGGAACTGATCACCGACATGTTCGAGCGCATCGTGTTCTACGATAACCGCGTGCTCGAATCGACGGCAAAGCAACGCCAGGACGGCCAGTGGGATGTGACGTTCAAGGTGCGCCTGGCGAAGACCCAGGCCGACGGCAAAGGCAAGGAAACCGTGCGCGCCTACGACGAACCGGTCGACATCGCGGTCTTCGCGCGGGCTGCCGGCGCCGCCGAAAAGGACGAGCGCATCCTGTTCCGCGAGAAGCGCCGCCTGCCGGCCGGTGAATCGACGCTGACAATCACCGTCAAGGACAAGCCGTACGAAGTGGGCGTCGATCCCTACAACCTGCTGATCGACCGCGTGGCGAGCGACAACCGCAAGCTGGTCACGCTGGTCCCTTAGAGCCCGTTGAGCTGCTTGAACTGCGCCGCGCGGCGGCGCGACATCGGCACCTTGATCTCATCCTTGAGGGTCAGCACCATGCCGCCGGCTGGCGCCGGCGCGATGTCGACCACGAAGTCGAGGTTGACGATCTGGCGCCGGCTGACGCGCAGGAAGCGTTCCGGATCGAGCCTGGCTTCGAGCTGGTTCAGGGAACGCAGCAGCAAGGGCCGGTTGCGGTCGAAATACACCCGCGTGTAATTGCCTTCCGATTCGAACAGCACGATCTGCTCCATCGCGACGAACCAGCAGCGATCGCCATCCTTGATGAACACCTTGCCGTCGGGCGCGGCCTGCAGCGGCTTGTCGCGCGCCGTTTCCGGCTCATTCCTGAACTTCTGCAGGGCGGCGGCCAGGCGCGCCGGCTCGATCGGCTTGAGCAGGTAGTCGAGCGCGCTGACGTCGAAGGCGCGGATCGCATACTGGTCGAAGGCGGTCGTAAAAATCACCGCCGGCACGCGTTCCAGCGTGGCGAGCAAATCGAAGCCGCTGCCGCCGGGCATTTGCACGTCGAGCAAAACCAGGTCGGGCGCCATTTCGTCGATCGCCTGGCGGCCTTCGATCGCGTTGGCTGCCTCGCCCACGACCTGCACCTCGGGATGGGCCGCCAGCAGGCGCCGCAACTCAAGGCGCGCGAGGCGCTCGTCATCGACAATCAAGACCCTCATGGCGCCGCCTGCGGCAGCACAATGCTGGCCACCACCCAGCCATCCTGCTCGGCAAGCGTACAGGTCGACTCCGGCCCGAACAGCAAGGCCAGGCGCTTGCCGGCGTTGGCCAGCCCAAGCCGGGTCGAGGCGCTGGCGCCGGCCAGCGATCCCTGATTGGCGACGCTGACCAGCACGGCGCTGCCTGCGCGCCGGGCCGCGATGGTGATCTGGCAGGCGCCGATACTCAGTTCGACGCCATGCTTGACCGCGTTCTCGACCAGCGTTTGCAGGATCATCGGCGGCATCGCGACCTGCTCCAGGCCCGCTTCGACCTGCACCGTCAACTGCAGGCGTTCGTCGAAGCGCAGCTTTTCCATGCCGAGGTAGGCGTCGACGGCGGCCAGTTCGTCGGCCAGATGCACGGTATTGGCCTGGCCTGCCTGCAGCGTATGGCGCATCATGCCGGCCAGCTGGCCGACGGCGCGCGCGGCCGCATCGGCATCCTGGTAAATCAGCGCGCGGATGCTGTTCAGGCTATTGAAGAAAAAATGCGGATTGATCTGGGCCTGCAGCGCGCGCAGTTCGGCATCCTTGGCGCTCACTTCCAGTTCGAGCTTCTCCAGCTCAAAGCGCAAGGCGCGCCGGCGCGACAGCACGACCGCATAAGACAGCGTCCACACCAGGAACACGCCGAACCACAGGAAGAACAGCATCAGGGTAACGGTCGGCAGTGCCGGGCGGTCGGCCAGCAAGGCGCCCTTGCGGAACACGAGGTCGGCCAGTATCAGGCAGCCCACTTGCACCACGCCCAGCAACGCCAGGCCGGCCAGGATGCCCTTGAACGGGAAGGCCCGGTTGCGATCCAGCCAGCCGCGCCCGCGCAAGAACTGGTGCCACAGGTGCGACAACAGCAGGCCGCTGACCATGCACGCGGTTTTCGCGGCGGCGAAGCGCAGCGCGCTTTCCGTGTCTCCCTGCGCCGACGACAGCAAGCCCACCACGGCGAAGCTGCCCCAGCCTGCGAGCTGGCACAGCCAGTAGTCGCGGCGCGCCGTGCCGAGCGTGCCAAGGGAGTAATCGGCGAGGGGAGCGTAGTCGATAGTGTTCATTCGAACATTATGACAAACATTCCCACGGATGGGCAGGCCTGGCGGCGTCAGCCGCGCCGGCGCAGCGCCATGGCACAGCCGAGAACAAGCGCCAGCAGGATCAGCAAGGTAGCCACGCTAAAAGTGAAGCGCATGCCGGTGGCCACTGCCGCGGCGGGCGCGCTCATGACGTTGCCGCCGGCCCCGAATGCGAACAGCGCGCCCATCACGGACGCGCCGGTGACCAGGCCGAGATTGCGCGACAGGTTCAGCAGGCCCGCGATGACGCCGCGCTGGCCGGCGCCGACATCGGCCATGATGGCCGTGTTGTTGGCCGTCTGGAACAGCGCATAGCTGACCGTGACGAGCACCATTGGCGCAATGTAGCCGGCCAGCCCGAACGCCAGCGGCGTCAAGGCCAGCGCGCACGCCCCGGCCGTCATGCCGGCCAGCCCGGCGACGGTCACGCGCTGCGCGCCGAAGCGGTCGGCGATGCGCCCGGCTGGCACGCCGGTCAGCGCGGCGGCCAGCGGCCCGGCCGTCATCACCAGTCCGACCATGGCCGGATGCAAGCCGAAGCCGCGCGCCAGGTAGAACGGCCCGACCACCAGCGTGGCCATCATCACGGTCGACACCAGCGCACTCATGGCCAGGCTGGCGCTGAGCGCGGGATCGCGGAACAGGCCCAGGCGGACCAGCGGCTCGGCGACCCTGGTTTCGGCCAGCGCGAACAGGCCCAGGCCGACGGCGGCAGCGAGCAGCAAGGCCAGGTTGAGGCCATGTCCGATCGTCATCGCCAGTGCGTAGGCGCCCAGCGTCAGTGCCAGCAGCAACGTGCCCACATGGTCGAAGCGCGCCAGCCCGGCTGCGCGAGCGCGCTGGTCCGCCGGCAGGCAGCGCAGCGCCAGCACGAAAGTCAGCACGCCCAGCGGCAGGTTAAGCAGAAAAATCGCGCGCCAGCCGAGCGCGCCGATCAACGCGCCGCCCAGCGATGGTCCGAGCGCGGTGCCGACCGCGGACATGGTGCCGAGCAGGCCCATGGCGCTGCCGGTTTTCGCCTTCGGCACCGTATCGCCGACGAAGGCCATGGTCAGCGCCATCATGACGGCGGCGCCGAGGCCTTGCGCGGCGCGCGCAGCGATCAGCAGGCCGAGCGACGGCGCAAGGCCGCACAGCAGCGACGCCCCGGTGAACAGGGCTATGCCGGCCAGCAGCAGCCGGCGGCGCCCGGTCAGGTCGCCGAGCCGGCCGACGCTGACGATCAGCGTGGTGATCGCCAGCAGGTAAGCGAGCACCACCCACTGGACTTGCTGGAAGGTGGCGCCGAACGCCTGCGCCAGCGTCGGCAGGCCGACATTGGCGATGCTGGTGCCGAGCGACGACAACAGCATCGACAACGACAGGCTGGCCAGCGCCCAGCGCATCGAGGGCGCGCCGGCGAACTGTTCTTCTTGTTTTGCTATGAGTGATTTCACCACGAACTCCGTTTGCCTGGACATGCCGATCATGCGCGCCGGCCTGGCATGGCGCAAGACGCGCTATCTGCACTATATTCGTGCGCCTGACGCCATGTATGGCGCGACTTGCGTTAGAATCGGCAAATGTCACCTCCCGATTTGAATTTGCTGCTGACGCTGGACGCGGTCTTGGCCGAAGGCAGCGTCGTGCGCGCCGCCCAGCGCTTGCGCCTGAGCCCATCCGCGATGAGCCGCGCCCTCGCCCGCCTGCGCGAGGCAACCGGCGATCCGCTGCTGGTGCGCGCCGGGCGCGGCCTGGTTCCCACGCCCCGCGCGCTCGCGCTGCGCGAGCGTGTCAGCCTGCTGGTGCAGGAAGCCGAGGCGGTGCTGCGCCCGGCCGAGATGCTCAGGCTCGACCAGTTGACCAGGACGTTTACCGTGCGTTCCCGCGAAGGCTTTGTCGAGAATTTCGGCGCCGCGCTGGTCGCCCGCGCCGCGCGCGAAGCGCCGCGCGTGCGCCTGTGTTTCGTGGCGAAGCCGGACAAGGAAAGCACGCCGCTGCGCGACGGCAGCGTCGACCTGGACACTGGCGTGGTCGGCAAGCTGACCGGGCCGGAGGTGCGCACGCGCGTGCTGTTCCAGGACCGTTTCGTGGGCGTGGTGCGCCACGGCCATGCGCTCAGCCGGGGCACGATCACGGCGGCGCAGTATGCCGCCGGCCAGCACATCAGCGTGTCGCGCCGCGGGCTCGACAAGGGACCGGTTGACGACGCGATGGCGCCGCTGGGACTGCAGCGCGAGATTGTCACCATCGTCGGCGGCTTCGCGGCGGCGCTGGCGCTGGCCCGGGCTTCCGAGCTGGTCGCCAGCGTGCCGGAACGCCAAACCGGCATGCTGCGCGACGGCATGGTCACTTTTCCCCTGCCGTTTCCGGTGCCGGCGTTCAGCGTGTCCCTGCTGTGGCACCCGCGCTTCGACGCCGACCAGGCCCATCGCTGGCTGCGTGGACTGGTACTGGGAACCTGCGCAATCTGATACGTATTTTCGATCCATTCGCTAAAAACAGTATCACGACCCATTGCGATATTAAAATATTATCAAAATGAATCGTGACTATTCAGCCTGAGCGCACAGCGTAGAAAGTTGTTGTAAACAGATCCGCGATAACGCATCATGCGTGCATGCCACCAAAACCGCCGCGCCCCGACCTTACTCATCTGTCCGATCAGGACAAGGACAGACTTATCG
>JANYGW010000164.1 GCA_025359245.1 Massilia sp. | reverse complement strand
GCGGCCGCCTGGCGCGTCGATTCGCTGTCGCCGATGGCCGAGAGGAACATGAAGGGCACCGCGCTGTGCTCGTTGAGCTCGCGCGCCAGTTCGAGCCCCGACATGCCGGGCATCGTGATGTCGAGCAGCGCCATGTCCGGCTCGCGCGCGGCGATCAGGGCCAGCGCCTCCTCGCCCGACGAGGCGGCGACGGTGTCATACCCGGCGTGGCCGAGCACGGCACCAAGGAATTGCAACAGCAGGGGGTCGTCGTCGACGATGAGGATGCGGCGTTTTTGACTGGTTGGGGGGCTCATCGTAGCAATATTCCTTTTTTTGCCAAATTGTAAATTCAATTATACGACCGGCGTTGCCGTTTCGGCGGCTTTTGCGTGCGCCCTTGTTGCCATTTGTGCGCGCCTGTCGCGACATTGCGACGAATCAATTGCCCGCCCGCGCGAGCTCCTAAGCTGGACCCACCACCCCACGCAAAGGAGCGACAAATGGACAGCCAGACTTTCGGTAGCGTCATGTGCGGACTCGGCCTGTTCCGCGAACGCCACAAGGCGGCACCGGGCAAGCCGGCGCCGAATGCGCCCGACGACGGCGACGCCGCGGACGCCAACGCCCACGACGACGATCCCGACGACGGTCCCGACGATGGCCTCGACGATGGCGCGGGCGACTGATCGCGGTGATTGTGAGGCCGGCGCCGCCGCAGCGCCGGTCCGCTCCCTTATAATGGTTGCTTCCGCATACCACACTCACGCCAAATCATGGAATTAGCCAAGTCTTTCGAGCCAGCCGACATTGAACAATTCTGGCGCACCGAATGGGAGGCGCGCGGTTACTTCGCCGCCACCACCGATGCCGACAAGCCCTCGTTCAGCATCCAGCTGCCGCCGCCGAACGTCACCGGCACCCTGCACATGGGCCACGCGTTCAACCAGACCATCATGGACGGCCTGACGCGCTACTACCGCATGCGCGGCTTCAACACGGCCTGGATCCCCGGCACCGACCACGCGGGCATCGCGACCCAGATCGTCGTCGAACGCCAGCTCGACGCGCAAAAGATCACGCGCCACGACCTCGGCCGTGAGAAATTCATTGAAAAAGTGTGGGAGTGGAAAGCCCAATCGGGCGACACCATCACCGGCCAGATGCGCCGCCTGGGCACCTCGCCCGACTGGGCGCGCGAATACTTCACGATGGACGAACCGCGCTCGAAGGTCGTCACCGACGTCTTCGTGACGCTGTTCGAGCAGGGACTGATCTACCGCGGCAAGCGCCTGGTCAACTGGGACCCCGTGCTCGGCACGGCCGTGTCCGACCTGGAAGTGGTGCCGACGGAAGAGAACGGCTCGATGTGGTTCATCAATTATCCCTTCGTCGACGGTAGCGGCCACATCACGGTCGCCACCACGCGTCCGGAAACGCTGCTCGGCGACGTCGCCGTGGCCGTGGACCCGACCGACGAACGCTACGCGGCGCTGGTCGGCAAGATGCTGGCGCTGCCACTGACGGATCGCCAGATCCCCCTGATCGCCGACGAATACGCCGACAAGGCCTTCGGCAGCGGCTGCGTGAAGATCACGCCCGCGCACGACTTCAACGATTACGCGGTCGGCCAGCGCCACAAGCTGCCGCTGATCGGCGTGCTCACGCTGGACGCGAAGATCAACGACAACGCGCCGGCCAAGTACGTCGGCCTGGACCGTTTCGCCGCGCGCAAGATGATCGTCGCCGATCTCGACGCGCTCGGCCTGCTGCAGGAAGTCAAGCCGCACAAGCTGCAAGTGCCGCGCGGCGACCGCACCGGCGTCGTCATCGAGCCGATGCTGACCGACCAGTGGTTCGTCGCGATGACCAAGCCGGCGCCCGAGGGCACGCACTTCCCCGGCAAGTCGATCGCCGAAGTGGCGCTCGAGAAAGTGGCCGGCGGCGAGATCAAGTTCGTGCCGGACAACTGGAGCAACACCTACAACCAGTGGCTCAACAACATCCAGGACTGGTGCATCTCGCGCCAACTGTGGTGGGGCCACCGGATCCCGGCCTGGTACGACGAGGCCGGCAACATCTTCGTCGCCAAGACCGAGCAAGAGGCGCTGGTGAAAGCGGCCGCCGCCGGCTCCACGGGCGCGCTGCGGCGCGACGACGACGTGCTCGACACCTGGTTCTCGTCGGCGCTGATCCCGTTCTCGACCATGGGC
>JANYGW010000139.1 GCA_025359245.1 Massilia sp. | reverse complement strand
GGCGGCGGCGGGGGCGGGGGCGTGCCGGTGCTCGGCGCGCCGCCCCCGCAACCGGCGGCCACGGCGGCGCCGACCATCGACAACAAGAGCGCCCGGCGGCGCGGCTGAAAATTCGGCATGGGACGGCTCCAGGATGGGGGCGTGCAGAAAAGCCCAGTGTGCCATGCGTGCAAGAAAAATCCTGCGACCTTAGCATTTGGTAACAAGATTCCATCTTGGCAACGTGGCGTATTTACATCATGCCGGTAGTTCTTGTTGGTATGGCAATCTTATCGTCGTACACTGGATGCCAACCCATCTGGAGCGACTGATGAAATTGTTCACTTTGACACCCCTGGCGCTGTGCGCCGCGCTATGCACGGGCGGCGCCAGCCAGGCCGCCGTGGTGGCGACCTTCGACGACCTGGCCTTCCCGCCGGCGCTCGATTCGGCCACCGGCCTGCAGTACACCAACGCGTTCAACAGCCTGCTGTACCAGGGCGTCAGCTGGGACGCCGACTTCAGCGTGGTCGGCGACGCCTACCGCGTGTCGGCGGCCGGTCCGCTGTTCGGGATAGCCCATTCCGGGCATTATTTCGTCACCAACCAGTCGGGCCATTCGGGCTTGACGATCAGCACCGGCCTGGTGCTGACCGGCGCCTGGTTCGGGCGCAACCAGTACTACGGTTTTTCCGAAGGCGGGGCCGACCAGGTCACCATCGTGGCGCTGAACGGCACCACCGAACTGGGCGCGGTCGTGTTCGACCTGCCCGAATCGCATCCCGGCCAGCCCGAGCCGCTGTCCTTCGTCGACACCGGCAGTTTCGGCGCGCTGACCGGCATCACCGGCTACCGCATCGACCGCCACGAACTGGGCACCCAGGCCGGCCATTGGGTGGCCGACGATTTCCAGTTCGACGCGGTCGGCGCCGTGCCCGAACCGGGCAGCGCGGCACTGCTGCTGGCCGGGCTGGCCTTGCTGGCGGCGCGCACGCGGCGCCGCGCCTGACGCCCTAGGCCTCCGGCAAGATGTTCTGGTTGGTGCAGAACAGGTTGTTCGGATCGTACTTGGCCTTCAGCTGGCGCAGGCGCGGGTAGTTGGCGCCGTATGCTTCGCCGATGCGCGCGCTTTCGTCCTGCATCAGGAAATTGACGTAGACGCTGCCTGACGCGTGCGCCTTGGCCGCGTCGAAAAACGCGCGCGCCCAGGCGATGCAGCGCGCATCGTCGGCCGGGCTGTCCCAGCGCGTATGCACGTTCATCGCGTACAGCGCATCGCGGTGCGGATAGGCGGTCGCGGCCGGCGCCGGCACGCTGGCCTGGCCGCCGAGCAGTCCGAGGAAAATTTCGCAGTGCGGCGTCGGCAGCTGGCTGGCGTACTGCAGCACGACATCGATGGCGGCGTCGCTGAGCTGCGAAAAATTATGCGACTTCCAATAGTTGCGCGCGCCCGGCGCCAGCAGCGGATCGAAGGTTTGCTGCCAGGCGGCATACGGCACCGGGCCCACGTGTTCGCCGATCGGCTGACCGAAACCGCGCACCCGCCCGATCGCGTCGTTGACGGCGGCCGACGGCTGCGGCGCAAACAGCGCCAGCGCCAGCACGTCCGATCCGTGCACGGCCGGCGCCAGGAACGGCAGCGGCGGCGCCTTGCGCAGCACCGCCCATACGCTCAGCTCGGGCCCCATGGCGGCGACGAAATCGCGGTAGCGCGTCAGCACCGTCTTGGCCTGCGCGGACGGAAACACGATCAGGCCGCCGGTCACTTCGGGGCCGACCGGATGGAGCTGGAACTCGAACAGCGTGACGACGCCGAAATTGCCGCCGCCGCCGCGGATCGCCCAGAACAGGTCGGCATGGTCGCTGGCGCTCACGTGCAGGCGCTGGCCGTCGGCCGTGACCAGGTCGGCCGCGACCAGGTTGTCGACCGCCAGGCCGTGTTTGCGGCTGAGCCAGCCGAAGCCGCCGCCCAGCGTCAGGCCGGCCACGCCGGTGGTCGAATTGATGCCGAGCGGCGTGGCCAGTCCGAAGGCCTGCGCTTCATGATCGAAGTCGCGCAGGGTGGCGCCGGGCTCGACGAAGGCGCGGCGCGCGGCCGGATCGACCTGGACCGAGCGCATGCCGGACAGGTCGATCACCAGGCCGGCGTCGCACAGCGCGCTGCCGGCGATGTTGTGGCCGCCGCCGCGCACCGCCAGCGGCAGGCCGTGCTGGCGGCACAAGGCCACGCAGGCCAGCACGTCGGCGGTGCCGGCGCAGCGCACGATCAGGGCCGGACGCTTGTCGACCATCGCGTTCCAGACGCTGCGCGCGCTGTCGTAATCGGGATCCGATGGCTGGATCAGGCTGCCGCGCAAGGCGGCTTTGAAATTGGCGATGTCGCCGCTGCTCACTTTGTTCATCATGGTCTCCGTAAGGTTGTCGTGCCGACCGGCGTAGCGGTTCGACCACTTTGGGCGGCGACAGGTTCAGGCCATCGTCGCGGCCCGCGCACATGATACGGAAATGGATAATTTATTGAAAAAAGCGAATCATTTCGCCGTGGCGCGCGCGGGGCTGCCGGTGGCCGCTTCGAGCTTGCGGTAGTCGGCGCTGGCGCGCACCGTGGCGATGGCGCTCCAGATCGCCTCGATGCGGGCCGGATCGCGGGCGTAGCTGGCGCGGTTGATCAGCAAGTACAGCGGGAATGTTGCGTAGGGCTGGGGCGCCTTGACGATGCGGCCGCGAAAGCGCGGATCGTCGCGCAGCAGCGTGTCGTCGAGCGGGACCATCAGTGCGGCGACGTCGGCGCCGCCCGCCGCCAGCAGGCGCAGCGCTTCGTCGGACGACTTGACCGTGTCGATCACGTGCTGGCCGCGCTGGCGCAGCACGGCGCCGATAAGATAGCCGCGCTGGGTGATGACGCTGCCGCGCGGATTGCGCAGCGTCTTGCCATCCCAGGCGGCGCTGCCGGCGGCGCGCAGGAACAGGCTGACATGGGCCTGGTACAGCGCCCTGGCCGGGTCGGCGCTGCCGTCGGCCAGCTGCGGCGCCACGCTGAAGCGGCGCCGTTCGGGCGAATCGGCGGCGCCGATCATGCCGTCCATGCGGCCCAGGCGTGCCTCTTCCATGCAGCGCGCCCACGGCCGGCTGTTCAGCTGGAACTGTTCGCCGGTCAGCGCCGCGACCCGTTTCAGCAAGTCGAAATTGAGGCCGCGCCCGTCCGGCATGGTCCACGGCGGCTGGGGCGCATCTTCATAGCACAACTGCAAAGGGGCGGCGCGCGCGCACGGCGCGGCTTGGGCGCCGAGCACGGCAAGGGCAACAAGAAGGTGGCGGAAGGGTCGCATGGCAGTCCTCGACGCCAAGCATATCCCAAATTCGGTGACGGCGGGCATGCCGCCGCCACGGGGCCGCTAGCGCGGCGTGCCGAACACCTGGGTCCAGTAGGCGCGCGGCAATTCGCCCCGGGTGTCGATCGTGTAGGCCGCGCCCATGTCGGTGAAATGGGGGTTCATGATGTTGGCGCAGTGGCCGGGACTGGCCATCCAGCCGGCCACCACTTCGGCGGCGGACTCCTGGCCGAACGCGATATTTTCGCCGATACGGCGCCAGCGGTAGCCGGCGCCCAGCGCGCGTTCGGCGACCGTGCCGCCATCCTTGTCCTGGTGGCTGAAATAGCGCTGCAGCGCCATGTCCTGGCTGTGCGCCAGCGCCGCCTCGCCCAGCGCGCCATTCCAGGCCAGCGGCGCGGCCGCCTCAAAGTCGTGCTCGCCGCAGCGGGCGGGGCTGGCACGCGCCGTGTTCACGGCCGCCAGCACGGCCAGGCCGGCGTCGTCCAGATTGGGCAGCAGCAGCACGGCCGGCGGCGGCGCCGGCTGGGCGAACACGATCAGCCAGTTGTTGCCGCTGCGCCCGGCGCCGACGGCCGCATATTGCGTGCTCAACAGCGTGCGGCAATAGGTTTGCGCGAGCATGTCCATGGCCATCGCCGCGTCGGACGCGCCGGCAATGGAAATCGCCTTGGCGCGCGCCACCGGGTAGCCGGCGCGTTCGATCACCTGGTCGAGCAGCATGCCGGCACCGAGCTGGACGCGGGCCAGCGCAGCCGGCGTCGCCAGCGCTGCCACGCGCCGGCTCGGCCGCCCGTCGCATGGGGGCGGCGCGGCGCGGTATGCGTTGATCAGGCCGGTCAGGCTGGCGGGCTGGGCGCGCAGCGCCGTGCACAGGGCCATGCCGAGCAGGAAGACGATTGCGCCGCTTTGCCTGATGGAGAGATTCACGCGTCCTGCCGGTAGTGGGTCCGCGGCCAGCATACACGTTCATGCTGTGCCGAAGGGCACTCTTTACAGCTTGTCGGCCCCATCATGTTGGCCGTACATCACCGTCGCGTTATTGCTACAGGGTAATAAATATTCTTTCAGGCTAAGAAAATGCGCTACCATCGAATCCAACCACTTTGGAATGAAGGAAAGCGCCATGAACCGGATCCCGTCGCTGTCAGCGCTGTTCCTGCTCGGCGCGCTCAGCGCATGCGGCGGCGGCGGCAGTTCACCGAACGCCAGTGTGCCGGTGCTTGCTTCGTCGCCGCAAGGCGCGCCCGTGGTGCAGAACAAGGTGTCGGGCAGCGTGCTCGACAAGAGCGGGGCGCCGATCGCCGGCGTCACCATCAGCGTGTTCCACCACAATACCAACACCACCGTCACCACCACCAGCGACGCCAGCGGCGCCTGGTCGGTGTCCGGGCAGGACACGGGCGCCAATTCGGACTACGCGATCTATGCCGCCAAGGCCGGCTATGGCTTTTACCCGTCGGTCGGCGACGCCGCCGGCGCGGTCGGCAAGCTCGATTTCAACGGCCTGTACCGGACCGTGATCCGCTTCCTGACGATGCCTGGCCATGACGTGGCCGGCGCCAACTTCACCGCCTTCGGCCCGGGCGACAAGACTGCCAGCCTGGCGCGCACCGGCCAGGCGGCCAGCTACGCCATCGGCGATGATGTTTCGTTCAAGAGCGGGGTGGCGTGGCCGGCTACCCGCTTCACCGACAATGCCGACGGCACCGTGACCGACCATTTGACCGGCCTGGTCTGGCTGAAGAACGCCGGCTGCTTCAGCCCGGCCAGCTGGAGCGCCGCGCTGGTGGCCGCCAACCAGCTCGCCAGCGGCGCCTGCGGCCTGAGCGACGGCTCGAGCGCGGGCACATGGCGCATGCCGAATGTGAACGAACTGGAAAGCCTGGTCGACGTCTCGCGCGCCAACCCGGCCGTGCCGGGACCGTTCACGAATATCAATGTGACGGCGGCGTACTGGTCGTCCACCACCTACACGGCGCTGACCAGCAACGCGATGGCGATCCGGCTCTCCGACGGGCGCTGGATCAACGGCATCGATGCGGCCGACGCCAGCTTCAACAATCACAAGACCACCTCCAGCAATGCGCTGTGGGCGGTCAAGTCCGGCGCCGCCGGCGCAGTCCAGCTGCTCGCCACCGGCGTCTACAACAGCCAGGGCGGCGCCTCGTTCGGCACCAATGACGATGCGGCGCTGCAGCTGGGCGCCGGCTTGCCGTCGCCGCGTTTCATCGACAAGGGGGACGGCACCGTGGCCGATACCGCGACCGGCCTGGTCTGGCTGAAGCAGGCCGACTGCGTCAAGCAGGCGTGGGCCGGCGCGCTGGCCAGCGTCAATGCGCTCGCCAGCGGCAGCTGCGGCCTGAGCGACGGATCGCGCGCAGGACAGTGGCGCATGCCCAACCGCAGCGAAATGCTGAGCCTGTCCGACCGCGCGCCGACCTTCCCGCAGGCATCCTACTTCAACGGCCAGTACACCAGCGGATCCGGAGTCGGCGGTCCGGTCATCTTCACCAATTTCATCGTGTCCGATTATTACTGGACCTCGACCACGGACGCCGCCGACATCACCCAGGCGTGGACGCTGTACAGCTGCGATTTCGGCGTCTACAACATCGCCAAGACCGATCTGCGCTACACGCTGGCGGTGCGCTGACCTAGTGGCGCAGCGGCGCCGAGACCGTGGCCTGGGCGCCCAGGTCGGGCCGGAACGCCTTCTCGGCCGCCGCGGTATCGGAAAACACTTCGAACTGGGCTACTTTGCCGTCGCGCATGGTAAACACGTGGACCCAGGCGCTGGCGTAGCTGCGCCCGGTCGCCTTGACCAGCCAGCTTCCCTCGCCGATGACGACCACCTTGTCGCCTTCGGCCACCATGCGCTGGGGCTCGAAGCGGATGGTCTGGAGCGCCGCGTCGAGCTTGGCGAAAAACTGCGCGATGCCCTGCTTGCCGTGGAATTTGCTGGAAAACGGCAGCAGTTCGGACTCCGGTGACATCCACTCGGCATCGTCGTGGTAGCGGTCCAGCAACTGCGCGATGGCGCCGCTCTGATACTGGCGATAGCCTTCCATTACGAAATTCTTGTTTTCTGTTGCGCTCATGGCATCCCCCTTGTCCGCACGAAGTGTCGATACAAGTAGCCTAGTACCGCAGGCGCGGAAGTCAAGCCAGGGCATGCATGCCGCGCCCAAAACGAAAAAAACGCCAACCGGCTGCGGTTGGCGTTCTGTGTGGCGTACTGCGCTGCGTTGTTACGGAGCAGGCTGGGTTACGCTGTTCTTTTGCAGCGTGACGGCGGTCTGGGCCAGCAGGCGGCCGTTGACGGTCGCGCCGGTTTTCACGGCGATCATGGTCTTGGACAGCAGCACGCCTTCAAAGTGGGCCGTGGTCCCGATCGAGACGGCGCCGGCCGATTGCCAGAAAATGTTCTTGGCCAGCGCGCCGCCGGCCAGCGTGATGCGGGTCGCGCTTGCTTGCTGGATGCCGCCGGAAATCTGGAAAATCCAGACGTCGGTCGGGCCGCCCGACAAGGTCACGTCGGTGGAGATCTTGACGTCGGTGCCCCATTTGTACAGGCCGGGAGCGAGCGTCTTGCCGCCGATTTCGCCGGAACCGAGTTCGGTGAAGTCAGGACGGACCCGGCCAGCCGCATCGGTGTAGGCCGTTTCCATGTCGCTCACGGCCGCAGTCAGCAGCGTGGCGGCGGTCACGCTGCATGGCAGCGGGCCGGCGGCGTCGACCGTGTACAGGATGCCGGCGGCGATTTCGCCGCAGCGCAGGCCGATGGCCGCGCCGGTGATCGGGCTGGCGCCGACGTCGCCGGTGATGACGGACGCATACACGTCGGTGATGCCGGTCTTGCTCAGCAAGGCGAAGGTGCTGGCTGAACCGAGCTTGACCGGCGCAAGCGAACTGGCGAAGGCGGGAACGGCCAACAGGGCACTCAACAGGGTGGCCAGGATTAAAGCTTGCGGTTTGCGGTCGATACGGTTCATGGGGTTTTCCTTGTGTTGGTTGCGCATCCTCGGCCTGGTTTTTCAGGGTGGGGTGGATCCGCTGGCGCTGGGGCCGTTGCATTGCATCCGTTATACAGCTGAGCTCGACAAGGTCTTCGTGTGCTACCGAACTTAGTTACAACAGTTACAAATTGCCGAGGACCAATGGTGGCTGGCAGGCCTGCCCGGCACTGTGGCGCGGCACCCAGCCGGGTACTTGTTGTACAAATAAAAACGCCACCGGAAGGTGGCGCGGGCAAGGGCGATGGCGGACCCGGCTCAGGCACCGCTCTCGACCGGCAGTCTTGCATCGGTCCAGCCGGTGATGCCGGCCGCCATGACGCGCACATTCGCATAACCGAGTTGCTTGGCGCGCTTGGCGGCGCTGGGCGCCTTGCGGCACAGCGGATTCGAACAATAAAAAATCAGGCTGCTGCTTTTATCGTGTGGCAGCGCGCCCGCATCGTAGTCGACGCCGAGGTGGATGGCGCCGGGCACGCGCGCCCTGCGCCACGACTGTTCGGCGTTGACGTCGATGATCGTGAACGTTTCAGCCTGCATGCGTTCATGCAGTTCTTTCGGCGAAATGGACTTCAGTCCCATCAGCATGGCAAACATCAGTTGGTCTCCAGGAAATCAGGTCGGGGTGGTGTCGGCGCGGATGCGCACGCAGCGCAGCACGGCCAGCAGCAAGCTGCTTGCCAGGATCAGGCTGGCGGTCAGGTTGGCCGCGCCGATCGGCACCAGCAGCCATGCCAGCATGTTGCCGAAGCCGCCCAGCACCAGGATCCAGCCGGCGAAACGGCGCGCCGCCTGTTGCGCCGCCGGCGCGCAGCGCGTGCGCGCGGCGAGCGCTTTGGGGATCGCATTCGCGTAGGCCACGACCATCGCGCCCAGCAGCGCGCCCAGCAGCCGGTGCGACAGTTCGGTGCTGATGTGGGCCGGCGCCAGCCAGGACAGCAGGGCCGAGATGCCGATCATCAACGCCGCCAGCAGCAGCGAACGGCCCAACGGGAAAGCAGTTTTCATGATGGATCCTTGATATGCGATTGGACGACGGGGTTCTTGTGCTCCGGACGGCTCACCTGCAGGCCGAAGGTCTGTGCAAACATCAGCAGTGCATCCTCGAGCACCGACAGCTTGAGGCGGTAGGTAATGGTGCGGCCCTGCTTTTCGGGTTCGATCAGGCCGGCTGCCACCAGCACCGCGAAGTGCGCCGACATGGTCGGCTTGGAGACGTCGAACAGCTCGGCCAGCTCGCCCGCGCCGAGCGGTCCGCGCTGCAAATGCTGCAGCACCGCGCGGCGGGTAGGGTCGGACAAGGCCTTGAAAATTGTGCTCATGGTCGATTATTAGCTAATCATCGAACAATTGCAAGGACTATCGATCGGCGATCTGCTGGCGCCGCATGTTTGCTATGCTAGCGACTTTGCGCTTATTGACGGAGTAGCACATGGCCTCATTCCAAGACCAGTTATTGAAAGCCGGCCTGATCGACAAGAACAAGGCCAAACTGGCCCATCAGGACAAGAGCAAGCAGAAGAAGGACGAGCGCCGCAGCGGCACCCAGAGCGTCGACGAAGTGCGGCTGGCCGCGCTCGAAACGCAGCGCAAGAATGCCGAGCGGGCGCGCGAACTGAACGCCCAGCGCGATGCGGCCGCGACCCAGAAAGCCATCCTGGCGCAGATCGCCCAGATGGTGCAGAAGAACCGCCAGAGCAAGGGCCACGGCGACATCGCCTACAATTTTACCCACGGTACCAAGATCGAACGGATGTTCGTCTCGGCCGCGGTGCAATCGCACCTGGTGGCCGGACGTCTGGTGATCGTGTGCCAGGGCGGCCACACCGAACTGGTGCCGCGCGTGATCGCCGACAAGATCGCCGAGCGCGACGCGTCGCTGGTGGTGCGGGTCAACAAGGCCAGCGCCGAAGTCGATGCCGACGATCCGTACGCGGCGTTCCAGATTCCGGATGACTTGATGTGGTAACGGCCGCCCGCATGAACCAACATGGTCAGCGCCTCATTGGCGTCCTGCTGTTTCTTGCAGCGTCGCATGGCTGGGCGGCACCGGCGAAAGTGAAGGCGGCATCCCCGCAAAAAAATGCAGTGCACGTCATGCAAGCCGACCCGGAGCCACCGCGGGCGCGGCCGTTCGTTCCGCAATTCGTCCGCATCGAAGTCCCGCCAGAATGGCTCCATGAAGAGGCGTGCGCCCGCCCCGAGTACCCGAAAAGTTCCTTGCGCAATGAGGAGACCGGGGTCACGGCGATTGTCATGGTGGTTGCGCCGAACGGCGACCTGGTGCGTGCAGGGATCAAGCGCACCAGCGGCTTCGCCAAATTGGACGAGGCAGCATTGGCATCATTAAGAACCTGCAAATTCAGGCCCGGCTCCATCGACGGCGTGCCTGAGCAGATGACCGCAGTAATGCAATATGTCTGGAGTCTCGACGAATGAAGCTGCTCTTCTTGCTATTGTTCGCCATTCCATCGCTGTCGCAGGCAGCGACGCCAACGTTGGCGATGGTCATTTGCGGCCGGGTCGATATGTATCAATATAGGAACGAAGACCCGGCAGCCATCAAGCTGGCGGATTCGGCATCGGAGAGCAGTTCCGCCGAAGCCTGGCTGGAGAAAGCCGCCCGGCACCATCGCAAAGGAGAGGACGCTGAGCGCGATCGCGCGGTCGAGGCGGCGCTGGCGAAAATGAAAGCGATGCCGGTTTCCGCTGAGTCTGCAAGCAGCCTGAATGACCTGGCCTACAAGTACCTTAAACGCGGTATGTGCGTGCAGGCTGAAGCCGTCTATGAATTGGCGTTTCCCATGCTGGTGCAGACCCATGGCTGGGCCAGCGCCGACATGATTGCGGCGATAAAAAATCGGGCAGCGTCCTTGCTTTCGCAGAAAAATCCGGCGGCCCGCGAAGCCCTGTACCGCGATGCAGCTGCGGCGATTCCTCCTGAAAGGTCACTTGCGTTCATCTACACTGAGTTGGCAAAATTGGAGCTTGGACGAAAAGAGTACGGCGCAGCAGAGAAATCGCTTGGCACTGCCATCCGCCTTTATGAATCGTCCCCGAATGACAAGATGCTGCTGCGTCGCGTTCTTCTCGACCAGTCTGGTGTGATGTATCGCCAACTGCGCTATGCCGACGGCGAGAGGCTGACGCTGCGCGCGTATGCGATCGCGCCGAACCGCTACGCCACGAAAAGCAATGCGGAATACCTGCCAGGGGTCCTGTTCCGTCGGGGCGACATTGGCGGCGCGCTCGCGCTTGTGCGCGCGGAGATTGCCGCGCTTCAAGCGAAGATCGTTCCGCTCGAAATCGCGTTTGCCAAAGCCGTGGAGTCGGAGAGGGACCGGCCGGTGAAGGTGTTGAAGGCGTCGAGTCATCAATTACGAACCGAGTTGATTCAAGTGCAAGAGCAACTGCTCGTGGTCATGATCGACGAGGCTGAGATTCAGCATAGCCAGGGGGACCTAGTCGCTGCAGATGCCAAGTATGGTGCCGCGCAGGTGCTGGCGGTAGCGCTGAAGAGCGACCATCTGTCCCGCATCCAGCGGGCACGTGCGCGCCTGTACCGCGCCGAAGGAAAACTGGCCGAGGCCATGGCGCTCCAGGAGGGTGTGCTGGCAGCGCGCGCCGATGTCGACGGCGAAGCGCATCCCGACACCATCGACAGCAGGACCGAGCTTGCCGAACTGTGCGAGCAGCTTGGCACGTTCGACTGCGCGGCCAGCAACCGCGAGGTGCTGGCCCATGCGTATCAAAAGAGCCTGAGGCCGCAGCGCGCGGCGCAGCGCGACAACCTGGCGCGCCTGGCATTTGCGTACCGCAAACTGGAGCGGGCGGACGATGCCGACAAGACCACCGCTCAGATCGCCACGCTGAACCAGCAATAGCTGCCTGGCGTGGTTACGGCTGGGCCGCGACCCAGGCCTTGGTGTCGGCCAGCATCCGGTCCAGCCGCGCGCGGTCGTACACGACGCCGCGGCTGACCACCAAGTGGATCTTGCGCGTGGCGCTAATGTCGCGCAGCGGATTGGCATCGAGCACCAGCAGGTCGGCCGCCTTGTTGCTGGCCACGCTGCCGTAGCGTTCCAGCTTGCCGAGGAAGCGCGGGCCGGCGAGGACGGCGCTTTGCAATGCCTGGGTCGGCGTCAGTCCGTACTTGACGTACAGCGCGATCTCATCGTGCAGCGCGGTGCCCGGATAGTCGTAGGAATTGAGGAAGCCGGCGTCCGTGCCGGCAATGATCTGCACGCCTTCCTGGGCCAGCATCGGCAGCAGCCCGGCGGCTTTTTCAAAGCTCGCGTGGCGCGCCGCGATCGCGGCCGGCCCGTCCTGGGCGGCGCGCTGCACGCGCCAGTCGTAGGTCGCGCGCAAGCCCTTGCCGATGTACTGCAGGTAGGCATCCTGGCGGTGGTCATCCTGGTCCAGGTAGCTGGTCACGTACGAGCCGTACAGCGTCGGCACGATCGCCGTGCCGGCCGCCGCCATGCTGCGCATTGCCACGCGCGCGACGTGCTCATCGTAGCTGTCGACGCTCTGGGCCATCGCTTCGCGGCCGCTCAGCTTGCCTTGCGCGACCAGGTCGGTCAGTTCCTTTTCGCGCGGGGTGGCTGCGCGCAGCAAATACGCCTGGTGTTCGAGCGTGCCCAGGCCCTGTTCGGTCGCATCGTTCAGGGTCAATTGCACCGGCAGGTGGGCCGAGGTGCGCATGCCGCGCGCTTTGGCCTGGCGCAGCGCTTCCAGATAGATCTGCGGCGTCATCGTGTTTTCGGTGATCTTGACGAAGTCGACCTTCTGGCCCTGCAGCTTGTCCAGCGCCGCGCTGACCTCGGCCGGCGTGCCCACTTCGATCGTGCCCTTCCACAACGGCTTGAGGCCTTCGAGCTTGGCGCCGGACGTAAAGATGGTCGGGCCGGACATGGTGCCGGCGTTGATCCGCGAGCGCCAGTCGAGCACGGTGTCGGGCAGGTCGCCCGAGCAGTCGCGCACCGCCGTGATGCCGTGCGCAATATAGAGCGGCAGCAGGCGCTGGTTTTCTTCGATCAGCGCGGGGCCGCCGCCGAAATGCACATGCGAGTCCCACAGTCCCGGCATCAGATACTTGCCGGCCAGGCGCAGCGTCTTGCGCGGCGCGTAAGCACGCAGCGCCTTGCGGTCGACCACGGCGAGGATGGTGTCACCCTTGAGCAGCACGGTCTTGCCGCGCACCAGAGCGCCATCGGACACATCGATCAGGGTGGCGCCGGTCAGCGCCAGGTCGGCGCCGATGCGTTCGCTGGCAAGGCTGTCGTGCGCCACGCACAGCGCGGCAAGGAGGACGGAGAGGGCAGGAAGGGTTCGCATACCGGAATCCTAATGCAAAAAAGCCCGCCGAAGCGAGCTTTTCTTTGACACAGGGACCAGATTTAGAACTGGTTCATCGTGTTGTCTTTACCGGACGCCTTCAGGGCTGCTTCGCCGCTGAAGTATTCCTTGTGGTCGTCGCCGATGTCCGAACCGGACATGTTCTGGTGCTTGACGCAGGCGATACCCTGGCGGATTTCTTTGCGCTGCACGCCAGCGACGTAGCCGAGCATGCCCTGGTCGCCGAAGTAATCCTTGGCCAGGTTGTCGGTCGACAGTGCCGCCGTGTGGTAGGTCGGCAGCGTGATCAGGTGATGGAAGATGCCGGCTTCGCGGGCCGAGTCGGCCTGGAAGGTGCGGATCTTTTCATCGGCGGCCAGCGCCAGTTCGGTGCTGTCGTATTCCACGCTCATCAGCTTGCTGCGCTCGTAGGCGGAAACGTCCTTGCCTTCGGCCTTCATGCTGTCGAACATTTGCTGGCGGAAGTTCAAGGTCCAGTTGAACGACGGGCTGTTGTTGTACACCAGCTTGGCGTTGGGAATGACCTTGCGGATCGCGCTGACCATGCCGCCGATCTGGGCGATATGCGGTTTCTCGGTTTCGATCCACAGCAGGTCGGCGCCGTTTTGCAGCGAGGTGATGCAGTCGAGCACGCAGCGCTCTTCGCCGGTGCCGGCACGGAACTGGAACAGGTTGCTCGGCAGGCGTTTCGGACGCAGCAGCTTGCCGTCGCGCTTGATGACGACGTCGCCGTTGCCCATCGATTCGGTCGACACTTCTTCGCAATCGAGGAAGGAGTTGTACTGGTCGCCCAGGTCGCCTGGCTCGCGGGTGACCGCGATCTGCTTGGTCAGGCCGGCGCCGAGCGAGTCGGTACGCGAGACGATGATGCCGTTGTCGACGCCCAGCTCGAGGAAGGCGTAGCGCACGGCGCGGATCTTGGCCAGGAAATCTTCATGCGGTACCGTGACTTTGCCGTCCTGGTGGCCGCACTGCTTTTCGTCGGACACCTGGTTTTCGATCTGGATGCAGCACGCACCGGCTTCGATCATCTGCTTGGCCATCAGGTAGGTCGCTTCGGCGTTGCCGAAACCGGCATCGATGTCGGCGATGATAGGCACGACGTGGGTGATGTGGTTGTCGATCTGGTCCTGGATGGCTTGCTTGGCGGCGCCTTCGGCAGCGTCGAGCTGGCGGAACAGGCCGCCCAGTTCGCGCGCATCGGCCTGGCGCAAAAAGGTGTACAGCTCGCGGATCAGGTCGGCGACGGCGGTCTTCTCGTGCATCGACTGGTCTGGCAGCGGACCGAACTCGGAGCGCAGCGCGGCGATCATCCAGCCCGACAGGTAGAGGTAGCGGCGGTCGGTGTTGTTGAAGTGCTTCTTGATCGAAATCATCTTCTGCTGGCCGATGAAACCGTGCCAGCAACCGAGCGACTGGGTGTACTTGGACGAGTCGGCGTCGTAGTTTTCCATGTCGTCGCGCATGATCTTGGCCGTGTAGCGGGCGATGTCCAGGCCGGTCTTGAAGCGGTTCTGGGCGCGCATGCGGGCCGCGGACTCCGGATTGATCGCGTTCCAGGCGCTGCCTTCTTTGTCTTTCAGGCCGGCGATGGCTTTGATGTCGTCTTGATACTGGGACATGTGAATCTCCAAGATGGTTAAGCAAGATTGAAAAAACTGTAAAGAGAGCCGCTACTCCGGTTCACTCCCGGACTACCAGGCGCTGCTGTCGAAGCGAAACTGCATGTAGTAATGATAGACGGTTTTTTTCAGATGATCGAGTCTTATATAAGACATATAACTCTAATTTTTTTGTCTGTTTTCAATAACTTACTTCCTGCTTTTCAGGATATGAAATGAATTTTCAAAAAATGGGAAAATAAGCGGCGGCTTTTGATACGGCGATTTCACATCATGGAATCGCCTTTCAGCCGGCAGCACGCAGGGCCGAATGCCGGGGGGGCGCTGCAGCAAAAAGCGGACGCGGCTTGCGGAGCGGAAGTGGAAATGTATTTACAAGTTGACTAAAAGAAAAAATTCGTTAAAGTAACATTGCCTTTTTCTTTACACGTTTCGACACTGTCATTGATCCCACCCTTCTGGAGAAAACCTTGTCTTTTTCCCGCACGCGCCTCACCCATTTACCTTCCTTGCGACCGCTGGCGGCAGCCACGCTGTCCGCCTTGCTGACCCTGGCCAGCTGCCACGGTGGCGACCGGCGCCATGACGGCGCCCCGCATGTTCCACCAGGCCAGCGCCATGCAGGACGGGCGCATCCTGTTCAGCGGCGGCTATGCCAAACCCGGCAACATGCCGTATGCCAGCGCAGAAATCTTCGACCCTGCCACTGGCGTGTTCACGCCGATCGGGCCGATGCTGCAAGCGCGGGTCAGCCATGCCGCAGTGACGCTCAATGACGGCCGCGTGCTGGTCGTCGGCGGATCGACCAACGGCAACCTGGCGGCGACCGCAACGGCCGAACTGTATGACCCGGCGACCGGCCTGTGGAGCGCGACCGGCAATATGAACATCGGGCGCGACCGCGCCATGGCCCGCTTGCTGCCCGATGGCAGGGTGTTCGTCATGAACAAGGATAGTTATAGCGGCGTGGCGTATGCCGACATTTACGATCCGCAAACGGGCCTGTTCAGCAAGACCGGCAATATGCTGGAAAACACGGGCTGGCATGGCCTGGTCGTCATGGCCGATGGGCGCGTGATGAAAGTGGGCGGCTATGCGTCCGACTACAGCCGGCATGCGGAAATCTGGGATCCCGTCACCAACCTGTGGAGCGCAACGGGCTCGATGAGCGAGCAGCGCCAGGATATCAGCCCGATCTTGCTGCCGGACGGAAAAATCATGGTGGCCGGCGGCAGGAATATCTTCACCGGCCTGCAATCGACGGAAATCTACGATCCCGCCACGGGCCTGTTCAGCGCGGGCAGCCAGATGCCCGAAAGCCTCAGCGTCGAATCGAGCGTGGCCTTGCCGAATGGCGACCTCATCATCACGGGCGCGTACACCAAGAGCCTGCTGCATTACCAGGTCAGCAGCGGCGTGTGGAGTGCGAGCGGACCGAAGCGCAGCATGGCGCGCGAGACCAGCGTGACGCGCCTGGCGGACGGCAATGTGCTGTTGGCCGGCGGCGCCGCGCTGAACGACGCCACGGCCTATGCCGCCATCTACGATCAAGCCTGTGCCCCGCAGAAGCTGGCGCTGGCCAGCGCGTCGCAAAATGTCGGGCCCGACGGTGGCCTGGTCAGCTGGAATGTGACGGCCGCTCCCGGTTGCCGTTTCGAAGCCACCGATTTGCCGGCATGGCTGACGCCGACCACGGCCGGTCCCCTGCAAATGGCGGCGGCGGGCAGCCTGGCGGTCAGCTTTGGCGTTGTGGCCAATGCGAGCGGCGCGGTGCGCACGGCAACCTTCATGTTGGGCAACAACAGCGCCACGGTGACGCAGCCGGCATCGCCGACCTGCCCGTCGATTCCCACCGTCTCGCCGGCCAGCTTCACCTTTACGTCCAGCGCCCGCAGCGGCAGCTTCAGCGTCAGCGCGGGTGCCAGCTGCCCGTGGACGATCAGTGCCTTGCCAAGCTGGGTCAGCGCCACGTCGGCCACCAGCGGCACCGGCAACGGCAGCGTTGCGTATGCGGTCGCCATGAATGCCGGTGTGGCGCGCATGGGCAACGGCCAGCTCGACGCCCTCGGCTTGAGCAGGACGTTTACGATGAGCCAGGATGCGCCGCCATTGTGCCCGACTGCGCCCGTGCTAACGCCGAGCAACATCAGCACCACGTCGGACGCCAGCAGCGGCACGATCAGCGTCAGCGCTGCCGCGGCCTGCCCATGGAACGTCAGTTCGGTGCCGGCCTGGGTCACGCTGGCGCCCGGCGCCAGCGGAACCGGCGACGGCAGTTTCAGCTACTCGGTCGCTGCCAACACCGGCGTCGCGCGGGCGGGGACGGGCGCCGTCAGCGGCCCGGGTGTCGCGTCGACCCTGAACTTCAACCAGGCTGCGGGTGCGTGCGCCAGCTGGACCGTCAGTACCAACTACACCGGGGTGCAGGGCGGCGCGTATTCCGGCAGTATCGCCGTGACCGCGGCCGCCAGCTGCAGCTGGAGCGTGGCCCCGCTGCCGAGCTGGATCACCATCACGTCCGGCGCGAGCGGCAGCGGCAACGGCAGCATCAACTACACGGTGGCGGCCAACAGCGGCGCTGCCCGCAGCGCGACGTCGTCGCTGTCCGGCTCGGGCCCGACCTTGGCGCTCGGCTTCAATCAGGCGGCCGGCGGCCCGGTTTGCAGCACGCCGATTGCGCGCGGGGTGCCGGTCAACGGCAACCTGCAGGCATCGGCCTGCGGCGCCGGAGTCCGCGGCGCTGGCTACAACACGGATCGCTACACGTTTGCCGGTGCGCCGGGCCAGACGGTGACGATCCTGATGACGTCGCCGGGCTTCGACACCTACCTGTACCTGCGCAATCCGGCCGGCACCGTGATCAAGTCGGACGATGACGATGACGGCGGTGGCGGCACCAACTCGCGCATCCCGGCGTCGAGCGGCAGCTTCACGCTGCCGGCCGGCACCAGCGGCGTGTACACCATCGAAGCGACCAGCTACGGGACCTACAAGACCGGCGCGTACAGCCTGAGCTTCACGCAATAAGGCTTGCCGGCCTTGCCATGAACGCCACCTGCGGGTGGCGTTTTTTTGGCACCGGCGCTTGCGGCCTGTCGTTCAGGCCCGGCTGTTCGGCGCCGTTATCGCATGCTAGCCGGGCTCAATAGTAGAGAAACTCCAGCGCCTGGCGCAAACGGTCGCCGGTGCTGTCCATCCGGTCCCAGCGTTCGATCGTCACATCGCCCTGGCGGAATTCGCGGAACAGCGCATTGGTATTCAGATGGCTGAGCACCGCTTCCGCATTCGACGGGGTGGCGCCGGTGAAGCCGTATTTCTCGCGCAGCGCCTTGACGCTGGCGCTGGCCGCCGGATTCTGGACAGCGTCGGTCCGGGCCGTGTAGGCCGGGGCGCGCGGCGTGATCAGCATCAGCACCGAGCGCTGGATGTCGTTGGTCTTCTTGTTGGCGAACAGGTATTGCAGCACGGGCAGGTCTTGCAGGCCCGGCACGCCATCGCGGGTACTGGACGTCGATTTTTCGCTCAGGCCGCTCAGCACCAGCGTGTCGCCCAGGTTCATGACAACGTTGGCGTTGGCGGTGATTTCGCCGATCTCGACCTGGTAGGCCACCTTCGGGTTGTCGACATTGGCGTTGAGCGAGGTGCGCTGGGCCTCGACCTTCAGCTGGACCCGGCCATTGTTGAGGAAGGTGGGCGTGACCGCCAGTTTGATGCCGAAGCGCTTTTCCAGCGGCACGATGGTGGTGCCGCCCTGGGTGCTGGTCGACACCACGCCCGCGCTCAGGTTGGTCCCCGAGAAGAATTCCGACGGCATGCCCTCGATCGCCGCCAGGGTCGGCCGCGCCAGCACCTCGTTGACCGCATTGTTGGCATTGGCAATGTTGAGCGAATACGACAGCGCCGGCACCGTCACCGCGCGCGTGATGGCGGTGCTGACCGTGGCCGCCGCATTGTTCACGCTGTTCCAGCTGTTGACTTGCGAATAGCCGGCCAGGTTGCCGGCCACGGAGCCGAGCTGCAGCGTCAGGGCGTTGAGCAGGTTGACGCCCTTCGAGGTGCTGATCAGTTCCTGCGCGGACACCAGCACCACGTCGACCAGCACCATGCGCGGTCCGGCGTCGCCGGTGCTGTCCTTGACGGCGGCCGGCTTCGGATCGGCCGCAGGCGCGGCAACGGCCGCCGGCTTGGCTTCGGGCTTCTCGGCGCCAGCCGGCGCCGCGCCAGGGCGGGCCGCGGCCGGCGTCTTGAAACTCGGCATCGTGAACGCTTGCGCAAGCTGGATCGGGGCGGGCTCCGGCATGGCGCTTTTCAAGCTGGCCTGGACCATGGCGGGCACGGGATTGAGGCTGGCCTCCTCCTGCTTGCGGTACACCGTCTTCCATTGCGCCAGGCGGCGCTCGACGCGCTCGGCATCGGCCTTGCCGCTGCCGAGCTTGCTCATGCGCTCGCGCATCAGCCCGGCCTTGTCGAATTCGCCGCACGACGAATACACGGCCACGCTGGAGCGGATGAAGCCGGGGTTCGGTTCCGTCGGCAGCTTGCTGTATTGGTCGGCCATCACGCAGGCGGTGGTGGCGTCGCCGGTCAGGTAGGACGCCACCATCAGCCCGTACACCGACACGCCGCTGTCGGGCGTCATCAGCAGCACTTCGGAAAATTGCGCCTTGGCTTCGTCGAACTTGCCCGTGTCCAGATAGGCCAGACCCAGGAATTCCTGGGCGATCCAGTTGCCCGGATCGATGCGCAGCGACTGCTGGTAGCCTTCGATGGCCATGTCATTCTTTTGCGCATCGCCCTGCTTGGCCATCAGGTGATAGATGAAGCCGTTCAGGAAATGCAGGTGCGCGTTGCGCGGCGCCAGTTGCAGCGCTTCGTTGGCCGCGCGGCTGGCCTGCGCCAGTTCCATGCGCTTGATGAAGCCGATGGCGCCGCTCGCCTTGGCCAGCATTTCCGTTTCCGGCGCGCCGGGCGGGACCAGAGCGAATTTCTTGACCATGTCGGCGAACGACTGGTCCGCAGGCTGGGCCCGCGCGCCAGGCAGCACGCACAGCAGCGCCGCAAGGGCAGCGGAGGCTTTTCCGGATCGGACGAGGGCGGCAAGAGTGGGCATGGGCGGGGTCCGGGGAAATGTGAAATTTGTTGACTTGAAACAAGTATAGGCCCATGAATTCCGCCTGTGGGCGTGAACCGATATCCCTCCTGCATATAGTTGGTGTGCGTAACGAGAATTGGCGATCGGATGTGTCGCGATTGCGACAACCGGCAAGAAGAGGCGGGCGCTCGTCAGGATAGAGTCGGCGAGCTGGATGGAGAGCGGTGCAGCCGTTCGGCGTGGCTGCACGTGTTTGTTTGCGTGCTGTTCCTTCGGCTTAGAAATCGACGTTGAAGCCGGCCCCGACCGACTTTTGCGAATAGTTATAGTCGATCAGGCTCTGGCCATAGCCGGAGAACACCTGCAGGTATCCCTTCAGGTTGGTGGTGAGCGGGTAGGCCAGGCCGGCCTGGATCGCACCGTGGTTGGTGCTCCAGTTGCGGCGCGCCGTCAGCGAATACTCGTAGCCGTTGTCGCGGTACACCGCATGGATGTCGCCGTGGCCCAGGAAATCGGTGATATCCGGATTGTCGTTCTCGGACTTGGCATTGTCGAGGCGCTTCCACATGCGCGCGCTGAGCGAGAAATTGCCGCGATCGACGCCCAGCTCGGCATACATGCGGTTCCAGCTGCGCGAGAGCAGCCCGGTCTGGCCGTTCGATTGATGGACCAGGCCGGCGTTGACGTAGCGGACGGTCAGGCCGGCGATCTCCTTGTTAATCGGCAGCACCGCCATCACTTCGGGCTGGTAATTGGTTTCCCGGAACGGACTGGAGGCGGCGCGGTTGTACGCCTGCCAGAAGCTCTGCTGCGTGTAGCCGAGCCAGAGGTCAATCGGCAAGCCGGCCACCTGTTCGGCCGCCTTGACCTTGAAACTGAGCTGATAGGTGATCTCGACGCGCTTGGCCGGCACGCCGGCCGGCGTTTCAGCGCGCGCCGGATAGTCATTCGACTGGGCGCTGTAATTGGCCAGCAGCAGGTAGTTGTCGCGGTGCGGGCGGAACGAAAAGACGCCGCGCCGCGCCGACGGCACCAGTTCCCACGATTGCTCGGTGCGCGAGATCGGCGTTTCCGGCGGGGCCGCCGTGGCCGAGGCGATCGCAGGAATCGGCGTGGGCGCCGTGCTCGCCGCCTTGCCCGGCGCGGCCGCGACGGTGGTGTCGCGCGTCGGCGTGCCGGCCACGGTGGCGGCAGTGGCGGCCTTGGTCAGCTCATCGAAGCAGCCGAGCCGGGCGCTGGCGTCGCCGAGCATGGAGCAGCGCAGCAGTTGTTGTTCCAGTTCGCCGGCGTGGGCAACTGCCGCGCCAAGGAGGAGGGCGGTCACGAGGGTTTTTTTTCCGATATTGCGCATGCTGTCGTTTTCTTTGGTGAGGGGACGCTGCCGGCGACGTACGGCCGGGCTGAGCGTTGCCGCAGCATGCGCGCATTGCCGGCAGAGTTCTGTCCGCTTGCGTACATAGCGTCCGGCCAAATGCGTGAGATGCACAGCGAACTGGCGTTCCTGGCGCGAGCAGGCCGACCGGTGCTGGATGGGCGAAACGACCGCCATGTGTGAGTGGCGTGCCCGGCAGCGGTGTTCCAGCTTCGCTGCGCGGTGAGCGCCGCCGCCAGCGGTTCCCCAACGAACAAGCCACCCGAAGGTGGCTTGGTATTATTCCTGGTAACCCGTGGTGGAATCAATCCACCGACAAATCATGCATTCTTGCGTTTGCGCAAAGCCAGTCCTGCCAATGCAATGCCGAACAGCGCCAGCGACGCCGGCTCCGGAACCTGGCTTGCCATGTCTTTGAATGTCACGCTCAAATTGCCACCGCCGACGCCGTTGGTGCCGATGACAGCGCTAGCGCCATTAGTTAGCATGACTGCGCCAGGCGCGAGATTGGCCAGCGCAACATGCGAATAGATGTTGTAGCAATTCGTGCAATTGATGTACTTCATCGTGGTGAAGGTGCCGTTCGCATCGGCCCAGGCCAGTTCGGCGAACGCCGATGCGCTCCAATAGTTGCTATCGACGGCAAAGAACCAAGCATAAGGCGCTGGATTGCTCTCGCCAAATACGTGGCCCGCCGGATTGGACGTAATATCCAGTACCGTGGAACTTTGCTCGACGAGCGACAAATTGATAGGCGCCGCCAAGACAGTCGAAGGCAGGAGGCAGGCCGCGAGCAACAGGGCGGATAATTGCTTGATAGTGTTTGACATAGTTAGTTTCTAGAAATAAACATGAAAATGTAGTGGCGAACCCCACCGCTCTTTTAAGGCAATACCCGAACTTCCGGACTGATTGCCGCGCTGATTGCTAGTAAGCAATTTACATGCCCAAATAAAATATCTATACGGAACAATTACTTGTAATTTGCCAACGCGTTCGGCTGGATCCATGTGTAAAGTTTTTCGACAAGGAATCACTACCCGTGAATTTTGCGCAGCCGCATGGCTCGTCGACGGAGCAAGCAGCTGATTGAGGCTGTCAATTGCGCAGCCCTGCATCAAAAAACAGCTCTATTGTCAATTTTATTGGCGGGGGCGTAGGTGGGAATGGGCGCCGCACTGGGCGCCGATGATCAGGATCATGACCGGTCCAGCTGACAGCGCGGACTGCTTTGCGCGGCGTGCGCTCCAGGCGCCGGCGCACACTCAATTCACGCCGAAGAATTCCGTATGGATCAGGCTCAGGGCCAGGCGCCGGTCGTCGCGGTCGACTAGCATATAGGCTGCCACTTCGCTGGCGCCGGCGGCGGCCAGGGTGACGCGCACGCCGCCGGCGAGCGCGGCCGACAAGGCCCGGCTGGCGATCGCGCTGCCCGCGTTCGCCGCGTCGAGCACGCCGTCGCCGACCACGGCCACGATGGCGACCGCGTCGTTGCGGCTGACTTCGACGACGCCGGCCATGTGGTGGGCCATCAGCGTTGCGTAGGCCGCATCGAGGTGCTCGCGCGCCAGCAGGATGTTGATCGCCGTTTGCGCCGTCAGCACGCTCTTGATATTGATGCCGTTGCGGTCCAGCGCGGCGGTGACTTCGGCCAGAATGCCTGACTTGAAGCCCACGCCCGGTCCGTGCAGCTTGAGGATGGCCACGTCGTCGCTCGACGAGACGCTCTTGACGACATCATGGGTGACCGTGCGTTCGCCGTCGATGATGGTGAACGCGTGCAGGCCCAGGTCGGGGCGGGTGATGTTCAGGATGCGGATCGGAATGGCCTGGTCGTACAGCGGCTCGATGGTGCGCGGATGCAGGATCTTGGCGCCGAAATAGGACAGCTCGGCCGCTTCCAGGTAGTGCAGCTGGGCGATCGAATGGGGCGAGGCGACCGCGCCCGGGTCGGCGCTGAGGAAACCGTCCACGTCTTTCCACACGTCGAGCGACTCGGCGCCGATGCAGCGCGCAATCGACGCGGCCGAATAGTCGGAGCCGCCGCGCCCGAACAGGGTGGTCTTGCCATCCCGGCTCACGCCGTAGAAACCGGGCACCACCACCACGCCGTCGCCGGCCAGGGCGTTTGATACCGGGCCGGTGCTGGCGTCGAAATCGCAGCCGGCGTTGCCGAACACGCCGTCGGTGATGAGGCCGATGTCCTCGGGCAGTGCTTCGCGCGCGGCGATGCCGCGGCTTTGCAGCACCGCCGTCAGCAGCAGGCTGGACAGGCGTTCGCCGTAGCTGAGGATGACGTCGTTGACGAAATCGGGCACGTCGCCGATGTAGTGGATGCCGGTCAGGAAGCGCTCGAGCTGGTCCAGGCGCGCGTTCAGGGCCGCTTCGGCGGCGCCGCGCGGGACCGGATCGGCGATGTTCGCCTCCAGGATCTCCTTCTTCAAGGCGCGCAGGGTCAGCGTGTAGTCGCGGCTTTCGGCCAGCGCCGACAGCGTGCCGGCGCCTTCCTTGGCCGCCTGGACGCAGGCCACGAGCGCGTTGGTGATGCCGAAAAAGGCCGAGACGACCAGCACCAATGGGCGCTGGTAGCTTTGCACGACCTTGACCACGCGGTCGATGTCTTCCGGGCGGCGCAGGTTGGAGCCACCAAATTTCACGACGATTTTCTTCATTTGTCTATCCAGAGTGGGCGCGGCGTAGCGTAACGGGGCTTGAAAGTATGGGCGCGCCGCCGCGCCTTGTCAAAGCGGGCCGCCAGGCCGCATGCGCGTCAGCGATTTGCCAGGTTGATCAACGTGCGGCCGCGTCAAGCCCGAAAGCTCAGCGCCCCGGTCAGGTCACCCGGGGGCACGGCGCCGCGCGCGGCGAATGCCTTGTTGCGCTCCGCCACGCCGTGCAGCAGCGGTAAATCGTGCAGCCGCGTGATGAAGCGCAGGATCGACGTGGTGTCGTAGAAGGTGTGGTCCACCGCGCCCTTTTTTGCGAACGGCGACACGATGATGGCCGGAACGCGCGTGCCGGGACCCCAGCGGTCGCCCTTCGGCGGCGCCACGTTGTCCCACCAGCCGCCGTTCTCGTCGAACGTGATCACGACCAGCATGTTGGCCCACTGTGGCGATGACTTCAGGTGCTGGATCACGTTGGCCACGTGGGCGTCGCCGGACTCGATGTCCGAATAGCCGGCGTGCAGGTTCAGGTTGCCCTGCGGTTTGTAGAACGTCACGGCCGGCAACTTGCCGGCGATGGCGGCGGCGATGAATTTGTTCGAGATCGGGCTATCCCCGGTACCGCCGTCGCGCAGGTGCTCGGCGCGTGCCGCCGTGCCGGGCGCGAACTGCTTGAAATAGTTGAAGGGCTGGTGGTGCTCCTGGAAGTTGGGCTTGCTGCCGCTTCCCTTGCGCTCCAGCGCAGCCTGGAAGGCGCCCGCATACCAGGCCCAGCTGACGCCTTTGCGCGACAGCAGGTCGCCTATCGTGTCATAGGTTTGCGGCGGCAGCGTGTTGGCGTCATCCGGATCGGCCAGCAACGGGTCGCCGCCGGGCACGGCCCGGACATAGCTGGGTTGATACGGCGGCGCCATCGTATTGACAGCATAGCCGTCCGGCGTCAGCGCGCTGTCGTTCACGTATTTGGGCTTGCCGGACAAGGCCGATGGCGGGCTGTCGGTCGCCAGCGCCAGGCGCACGCCGAGCGGGCCGTCGGCCAGCGCCGACAGCTTTTTCTTGGCGGCCGTGTCGGCCGCGTTGAAATATTCGTTGGGCCGGCCGCTGACGAGGAACTGGTGATTCATGTACGAACCGCCAAAGGCCGACATGAAGAAATAGTCGCACAGCGTGTAGTCGCGGGCGATTTGCCACAAGTTCAGGTTGCTGGCCGTTTCGCTGTAATTGCCCATGACCAGGCCGCCACTGTCGGCCCACGCGGCAAAGCCGTCGTTCTTGCCGCCGTTGATCTGCATCTGGTTGCTATAAAAACGGTGCACCAGGTCGCGCGTGACCAGGCCTTCCGGCAACGGCTTGCCGTCGGCGTCGCGCAACTTGAACGGGGCATTCGGCAAGCCCTGGATCTGGTCTTCCTTGATCAGGTAGTCCTTGCCGCCGATGTTCTGCTGTCCCTGCACCAGGCCGCCCCAGATTTTCGGCAGCGCCGTCAACGGTTTGCCGTTGCGGTCCATCTGCTGCGAGTGGGCCGGCACGACGTCGGACAAGGGATAGGCGGTGCCGGGGAAATTGGCGAACAGGTTGTTGAAGCTGCGGTTTTCCAGGTAGATCACGACCACCGTCTTGATATGCGCTTTCAGTTTGGCGTCCAGCGAGCCCTTGGCGATTTTGGCCGGCCTGGCCGCTTCAGCCATCAGCGGCAGGCTGCTGGCCAGGCCGACCGCGGCGGCAGCCTCAAAGATGCGGCGCCGCGCCGGGTTGCTCGGCTGGTCGTCAGCGCTCTGCTGGGCTTCGTTGGTCTTATCGGTCACGCATGTCTCCTCAATGTCGGCCGGGGCACTGCTGGCAGCGTGCCCAGCCGGACGTTTTTGCGGAAAAATTGTATCACCATCGTCTGCCGGCAGTGCGATCAAGCTTGCTGGGCGGCTGCGATTTGCCAAGGTAGTGCATCTTGTGCCCGGCCGTACCTGCCGAACCCGGTATCATTCGGCCAGGGTACGGTCGCAGGACCGGATTGACGCATTTAACGCCGTGCAATAGCGCACCGCGGACTGGAGATTGGATTTTTTATGATGATAGTGACCCACAGCGGCAAGTTTCACGCCGATGACGCCTGGGCCGTCGCGGTACTGAAGATATTGTTTCCGCAGGCTGAAGTCGTGCGCACGCGCGATACCGAACGGGTTGAAGCGGCGGACTTCGCGGTGGATGTCGGCGGTATCTGGGACCCTGCCACGGGGCGCTTCGACCATCACCAGAAGGGGTTCGCCGGCGCGCGGCCGACCGGCGTACCCTACGCCAGCGCAGGACTGGTGTGGAAAGAATTCGGGGCGCGCTGCGTCAGCGCCCTGGCCGCGGCGCATACGGGGCATCGCTTGTCGGATGAGAAGGCAGTCGAGATGGCCCATTCCATCGACGCCGATGTCGTGCAGTACCTGGACTTGTCGGACGTGGGCGCGGCCAAGAATGCGCCGGGCGGCTATGGCCTGTCGGCGGTGGTATCCGGGTTCAATCCGAACTGGCTCGACGAGCAAAGGGTGGGTTACGGTGACGCCGACGACGCGTACAGGCTCAGTCAATTTAGCCGCGCGATGGAGCTGCTCACCGACATCATGGCCAACGCCGTCAAATACCGGGTCGGCGCCTTGCTGTCGGTCGAGCAGGTAAGGCAAGCGCAAGTGCTCGATGAGGGCAGGGTGCTGTTCCTGGAAAATGGCGCCGTGCCATGGAGCCAGGTGGTGCGCAGGGAAATGCCCAAAGTGCTGTTTGTCATCAGCCACAATATCGCCGAGCAGCGCTACATGATCCACACGATACCGGTCAGTGCGGACAGTTTCATGGCGCGCGCCGATCTGCCCGAGGCATGGGCCGGCTTGCGTGACGCGCAGCTCGCTGCGGTCACCGGGGTTGACGATGCCGGCTTTTGCCATAATGGCCGCTTCATCGCGTCGGCCAAGTCGTATGAGGGCATACGGCGCATGGCGTCGCTGGCGCTGCAGGCGCTTGAGCAGTAGCGCGCCGAAGCCCGCCATCTGAACGGACCTCGCAACCAAAGGATTCGAGTGCGGCGAGGCCGTTCTCGACGAGTGGCTCAAGCGCCGCGCCATGACCAACCCGGTGAGCTGTGCCAGCCGGACGTTTGTCGTGGCGGATCCGGATAACCGTGTGTACGCCTACTACGCCATGGCTGCGGGGGCGATCTCGCACCCACGACGGCGGCCATCGCAGGCTATCCACTGCGCAGCGTGGCTCCTGATTGCAGCGCGGGGCGTCGCCACGAAACAGGAAATCGCTCACTTTGTAAGGAGTTGTTAACGTGTAGAACTGGCGCGCACGTTTGCGCATCTAATGGTCAAGAACAAGCTATTCGATGGCCCGAACTATGAACATCGCTCTTAAAGGCGTAGCGAAGCGCCTGATCTTCGCAGCGGCCGCAGCAAGCGCGCTGGGTGGATGCGCCGTGTATGAGCCCGGTTATTACGATGGCTACGCCGGACCGTCCTATTCCGGCCCGTACTATGTGGGACCGCCAGTCTCACTCGGCTTCTGGTTTGACGAACGCCAAGGTGGTCATGGACATGGGGTGAATCGCGGCCACTGGGGAGGCCGGCATCAATAGAGGCAGCGGCGCAGAGGCTTGCAAAACAGAGTGCGCGAAGTGTTGAGCCACTTGGCGAGCAGGGATATGCCGTGGCACTGAACCGTTGACGATTTACATTGCTCTACATACAGCGGCATGCCCAGTGCGTGGTCAGCCAGTCATCAAGACCTCTCCGATTGGGAATCAGCAATTGAGCAAGGCAGCACGGCACAGGCGCCATTATTGCTGTATTTTTTACATCGTTGAGCCATTGCGCGCCATGCGAGAAGCTGCCTCCATTGATCTGCGGCAACCTCACTATTCGCCGGAGACGGCGGCGGCTTGAACGCCGACAATGTGCGACGGATGGCTGTTGTCCTGTTTGCTTGGACATCTTGGACGGATTGGCCAGTTTTTTGAACCTGGGCGGGAAGCAACGCCGTACCGGAAACGGGCCGGACAGGAAAAAATTCCGCATCGGAAAACAAGAACGCCACCCGAAGGTGGCGTTTTTTTTGTTCTTGGTGGCCCCGGGGCGGAATCGAACCACCGACACAAGGATTTTCAATCCGATAGTCGCGACTCAACGGCAGATCAATCCGCAACATCTGTGCAGTTAAGTCCGCAAGGCGATGCGTGGCATACCCATTCCGGTTTCTTCTAAGCTGGGTCTGCTGAGGATCGCAATGCACCGCAATGGGGCGGAGCGACCGAGTTGACTGGCTCGGGTCTCGGGCGAGCACAATCGGCAGGACCCGGCAATAGCGGACCGTCAAAAATCAGGAGAGGGGATGAATCCATATAGCTCAATGCTTGAAAAAGCAGTGGCCGATATTCGCCAATACCAACAGAACAGTCCTGATGCGAAACATATGGGCGACGTAGTAGAAGAATGGATGCGTCGCCGCGCCTGTCGCTAACCGGCCGAGGCTGCACATCTATTTTCCAGCTTCTGTGCATCCTTACCGAATTATTTGTCGTTCAATTTCAGCAAAATTTGATCGGTTTTCCCACACTGCCGTCGTAGGATTTTTTGAGCGGGATCAGGCTTGAATCGTACGACTGGCCAAATTGCAGTCGTAGCCAGCGCGTCTAAGTGCGTTAGCGTACAGTAGCCGCGTCACATACGGGTTAGGATCGGAGGATCCATACAGATCGATCCCGAAGAGGCCCCTGCCATGACGAACACTTGCTTCAGACTGGCCCTGCTTGGCACATTGGCCTGTATGGCAAACCCGGCATCCTGCGATGAAGTCAAGGTGGCTTTCGGCGACTCGCTGATGCCGTTCGTGTTCCCCAAGACAAATAGCGGTGTTGAAGTCGATATTTTTAGGGAATCGCTCCAATTCAGGCAGCACACTTTGCGGCCAGTATATGTCCCGCTGGCGCGGGTGCCGCTCGAATTCTTGCACGGCAGAGTCGATGCAGCGCACCGGGATGGTGGCCTGAAATTCGCCAGCACGCAGTACGCCGATGTAGCGGTTTCATATCACGATGCGATAATTTCCCTAAAACAGAGCAATCTGAATATCCGACATCCGGGCGATCTGGAAAACCTGTCCGTCTATTCGTTTCAAGGCGCCAGGGCGACCTATCCAGGCTGGCTCGAATCGACAGGAAAATTGAAACGCTACGCCGAAGTCAACCGCCAAATTCAGCAGGTCAAGACGCTCGATATCGGTCGCTACGATGCCATTATCTTGGATTTGAACATCTACAAATACAATGAGGGACTGCTCAGCCGTGAGTACGGACATGCCAGCAAGCCGGTTAGCATAGTCTATGCGGGCGCGCCCATCGACTACCGCCCGGTATTCAGGAGTGCGCGCATCCGCGACGACTTTAACGCCGGCCTGCAGCACTTGAAAGCGACCGGGCGATATCAGGAAATCGTCGACAACTATCTCAAAAAATGAGCTGTGACGCGCGATCGGTGTGCAAATGTTGGACTAAGCCGCTGCGCGGCGGGTGGCAGTTCCGAGGTTTTCGCTATGAAATAGTGGACTGGTTCATATGCTGAAATCGGGGGATGTCCCCGGCTTTGGCGGAGGAATCAGTCATGAACACCTTGCGCAGTCAAATGCA
>JANYGW010000135.1 GCA_025359245.1 Massilia sp. | reverse complement strand
TAGGCGACGTCGAGCTGCTTCCACAGCGCCTCGTGCGCGTTGGCCGGCAGGCCGTACAGGCGCAGCGTGGCCATCGCTTCCTCTTGCGTGTTCTTCAGTTCGCGGTCGGCCGAATGCGGCTCGCCGCCCAGCACGCGCAGGGTGATCTTGTACAGGTCTTCGAGCAGCTTGGCCTTCCAGGCGTTCCATACCTTGGGGCTGGTGCCGCGGATGTCGGCCACCGTCAGCAGGTACAGCGCGGTCAGGTGGCGCTCGTCCTTGACCACCTTGGCGAAGGCCGCGATGACGTCCGGGTCCGACAGGTCCTGCTTTTGCGCCACTTGCGACATGGTCAGGTGGTTCTCGACCAGGAACACGATCAGCTCGGAGTCCTCGGAGCCGATCGCATGGTCTTCGCAGAACTGGGCGGCGTCGACCGTGCCCAGCTTGGAATGGTCGCCGCCGCGGCCCTTGGCGATGTCGTGGAACAGCGCGGCCACGTACAGCAGCCAGGACTTGCGGAAATTGGCGATCAGCTGGCTGCAGAACGGGTACTCGTGCGCGTGCTCGGTCATCGTGAAGCGGCGCATGTTACGCACCACCATCATGATGTGCTGGTCGACCGTGTACACGTGGAACAGGTCGTGCTGCATCATGCCGACGATGCGGCGGAAGTTCGGCAGGTAGCGCCCCAGCACGCTGGTGTCGTTCATGCGGCGCAGCGCGTGCACCAGCCCGACCGGCGCCTGCAGGATGCGCAGGAACAGCGCACGGTTGACCGGGTCTTCGCGAAAGGCGGCGTCGATCTCGAAGCGCGCGTGCCACAGCGCGCGGATGGTGCGCGCCGTCATGCCCTTGATGTGCGGCCGCGCGGCCATCAGCACGAACACTTCGAGCACCGACGATGGCGTGGTGATGAAGGTGTCGTCGTGGGCGATGTCGATGAAGCCGTTGATGTCGTTGAAGCGCTCGTTGATCACCACCGTTTCGCCCGACTGCGGAAACAGCTGGGCCTCGATATTCTGCAGCATGATGGTGTTCAGCTGGGTGACCGTCTTGGCGGCCCAGTAGTAACGCTGCATCAGATATTCGCTGGCGCGGCGCGCGTTCAGTCCCTCGCCGGTGGTCTTCAGGCCGAACGTTTCGGCGATCGGGGTCTGGACGTCGAACACCAGCCGGTCTTCGCGGCGGTTGGTGTGCAGGTGCAGGCGGATCCGGATGTCCTTGAAGGCGCGTTCCTTTTCCATCAGCTGGCGCGCCTCGGTCTGGGTGATCAGGCCGCGCGTGGCCAGCTGGCTCCACGAACTGGCCAGGCCGGCCGCGCGCGCCACCCACAGGATCACCTGCAGGTCGCGCAGGCCGCCCGGGCTTTCCTTGACGTTCGGCTCCAGGCTGAAGGCGGTGTCTTCATATTTGGCGTGGCGCAGCCGCATTTCGGCGGCCTTGGCGTTGAAGAAGGCCTGCGGATCCATGGCCTTGTCGTAGCGGTCCTGGAGCTGCTCGAACAGCGCCGCGTCGCCGACCACCAGGCGCGCTTCGAGCAGGCAGGTCTGGACCGTGATGTCGGCCTTGGCCTCGCTCATGCACTCGTCGATGGTGCGGATGCTGTGGCCGATCTCCAGGCCCAGGTCCCACAGCATCTGCACCAGTTCTTCGAGCCGGGCCTGGGTGATGATGTCGGCCGGCTGGCCGAGCAGGATCAGCAGGTCGATGTCGGAATAGGGGAACAGTTCGCCGCGGCCGTAGCCGCCCACGCCCACCAGCGCCGTGTTGGCGGGCAGGCCGGCCGTTTCCCAGACCAGCGTCAAGACCGCGTCGACGCTCTGGCGCAGGCCGCGCAGCAGCTTCTCGGGCTTGCCGTCTTCCCTGAAGGCGGCAATCAGCAGCAGGCGGTCGGCCTTCAGCTGTTGCTTGAGCAGGTCCCGGGACTGCTTCTTGAGCGCGGCCGCTGGCATGGCTTAGGCGGCGACCGCGTGCGCCGGCGCCTTGATGAAGTCCGGCGGCGGCGGCGAGCCGGCCGACAGGGTCAGCACCTCATAGCCGGTCTCGGTCACCAGCACCGTGTGTTCCCACTGCGCCGACCATTTCTTGTCCTTGGTCTTGACGGTCCAGCCGTCGGGCAGCATGCGGATTTCGCGCCGGCCGACGTTGATCATCGGCTCGATCGTGAAGATCATGCCTGCTTCGAGGCGTTCGAGCGTGCCCGGACGGCCGTAGTGCAGCACTTGCGGCTCTTCGTGGAACACCTTGCCGATGCCGTGGCCGCAAAATTCGCGCACCACGCTGTAGCCGTTCTTTTCGGCGTGCTGCTGGATCACGTGGCCGATATCGCCCAGGTGCGCGCCCGGCTTGACCATCGCAATGCCCAGCCACATGCACTCGTAGGTCACTTCCGAAAGGCGCTTGGCCAGGATGGTCGGTTTGCCGACCAGGAACATACGGCTGTTGTCGCCGTGGTAGCCGTCCTTGATGACGGTGATGTCGAGGTTGACGCTGTCGCCGTCCTTGAGGATGCGGTCGCCCGGGATGCCGTGGCAGATGACGTCGTTGACCGAGGTGCAGATCGCTTTCGGGTAGGGCGTGTAGCCGGGCGGGCAATAGTTCAGCGGGGCCGGGATGGTGCCTTGCACGTTGACCATGTATTCATGGCACAGACGGTCCAGTTCGCCCGTGGTGACGCCGACCTTGACGAAGGGAGTGATGTAGTCAAGCACTTCCGAACCGAGGCGGCCTGCGATGCGCATGCCCTCGATGTCGGCGGCGGATTTGATGGAAATTTCGGATGAAGGCATGGTAGTGGATCGCAATCGGCAATAACGGTGGAATTCGGGAGTTACACCATTATAAGGGAAGTGCGGGCAAGCGGAGGGCTGCGGCCTACTCGCACCGGGGTCAGACCCCCAGCGGAAGAACCGGGGTCTGACCCCTAAACCGGGGGGGGGCTGAACCTTTGCTATCTCCGCTAGCCGCCTTTCAGGGCCGGGTCGATGACGTCCAGTTCGAGGTCGAAGTCGTCTTTCCAGTCGCAGCTCGAGCGCTGGCCCAGGTCCTGGGCGTGCTGCGCCAGCCAGCGGCCGGCCGTGTCGCGCCCGCCGTCGAACAGCCAGGCAAGGAAGGCGGGCGAGGCGTTGCTCTTGCCGGAGAAGCCCAGCGGCTCCATCAATTTGTCGTTGCGGATCATGTGCATGCGGATTGTCTTGTAGCCGGTTTCCTTGCCCGGACCGGGCGGCAGGCGCGCCAGCATCTTGTTGATCGCGTGGACGGCATTCAGTTCCAGCACCAGCGGCGCGTTCCAGCTGATGTCGTTGATGCGGTCCAGGATCGCCCGCTCCAGCCGCGGCGGGTATTTCGCCACCGTGATCGGGTTGACGCTGACGACCACGATGTCGCTGCTGAGCTTGACCAGCGGCGCCAGCGCCGGGTTGCCCAGGTAGCCGCCATCCCAGTAGACGTCGGCATCGATCTGGATGGCCTGGAAGTGGCTCGGCAGGCAGGCCGAGGCGAGCAGGGTGTCGAGGCCGATATCGGGCTGGGTGAACAGTCGGCGCTGGCCGCTGGCCACATTGGTGGCGCAGACGAACACCGGCAGCGCGGTATTGTGGTTGAGCGCGCCCAGCGCGGTCGGCGACAGGTAGTCTTCCAGCAGCGGGGTCAGGGGATTGCTGTAGAACGGCGTGTTGTAGGGCGACAGCACCAGTGCGGCGGCGTCGAGCGCGATCACGGCCGGGTTCCAGTCGATGTTCCAGCCGGAGAAAAATCCCGGCGCCAGCCCGCCCAGCAACGCATTGCCGGCGAAAAACGCGCGTTCGCCCAGTGCGCGCCAGAAGTTGCCCAGCAGCGCCTGGGCGCGCGGCGCGCTGTCGGCCTGGCCGGCGCCGCTGGCCAGGCCGGCCGCGCACAGCACGGCATTGATGGCCCCGGCGCTGGCGCCGCTCAGGGCGCCGATTTCCAATTTGTGCTGCGCGACCTCGTCGAGCAGTCTGTCCAGTACGCCCCAGGTAAAGGCGCCGTGGGCGCCGCCTCCCTGCAGGGCCAGTGCCACGCGTTGCGTCATCAAAGCTCCCGTGCGCGCCGTGCGCGTCATTGAAGGGCCCGGCGCCGGCATATGGGCCGGGGCGAATGGACATCTTCGCTCCGGCCCGGGGGCTGGACGTTTGCGCAACATCAAACAAATCGGGAAAGTACCTGTGGGATATCGAACATCATTGCGGCGGGGACTTGCGTGCCGTTCGCGGGGCGGGTAATCACGTACGGCTTGAAATAAGTGGCAAATTCGGTTAGAATCTCGGGTTGCTTGAATTCGCATTCGAGCAATGTTGTTAATGCAGTCCAACTATTTTGTTAAATCGCGAGTCCGGTCGCAAAGGGTGCCTCTATGGTGACTGACCGGATTCCAGACCCAACCCTGGAGAAATACATGTCCGTAACAATGCGTGAAATGCTGGAAGCCGGTGTCCACTTCGGTCACCAAACCCGTTTTTGGAATCCAAAAATGGCGCCGTTCATTTTCGGCCACCGCAACAAGATCCATATCATCAACTTGGAAAAGACGATGGGTATGTATCAAGAAGCGATGAAAACCATCAAGCAGGTCGCTGCCAACCGCGGCACCATCCTGATGGTCGGCACCAAGCGCCAGGCGCGCGAAATCATCGCCGCTGAAGCTGCGCGCGCTGGTGTTCCTTTCGTCGACCAGCGCTGGCTCGGCGGCATGCTGACCAACTTCAAGACCATCAAGACCTCGATCAAGCGCCTGAAAGACATGGAAGCCCAGATCGCCGACGGTTCGGTCGAGAAGCTGTCGAAAAAAGAAGGCCTGATGTTCGAACGCGAAATGACCAAGCTGTCGAAAGCCATCGGCGGCATCAAGGACATGGGTGGCGTTCCTGACGCCATCTTCGTCGTCGACGTCGGCTACCACAAAGGCGCGATCACCGAAGCGGGCAAGCTGGGCATCCCGGTCATCGGCATCGTCGATACCAATCACTCGCCAGAAGGCGTGACCCACGTCATTCCAGGCAACGATGACTCGTCGAAAGCGATCATGCTGTACGCCCGCGGCGTTGCCGATGCCATCCTGGAAGGCCGCGCCAGCGCCTCCAACGATGTCGTGACCATGGTCAAAGAATCCGGCGAAGACTACGTCGAAGTGTCCGAGCAAGCTTAATTGTTTGGCGGCTCCGGCTGCCACGGCATCAAAAAGGGGTAGCGTCTGCTCCCCTTTTTTTTAAACAGAATACGTATCAATTGAGGAGAAACACATGGCAGCGATTACAGCAGCGATGGTAGGCGAACTGCGTGCGAAAACCGACGCACCGATGATGCAATGCAAAAAAGCACTGACCGAAGCCGATGGCGACATGGCGCGTGCAGAAGAAATCCTGCGCGTCAAGCTGGGCACCAAGGCCAGCAGCAACGCCAGCCGCATCACCGCCGAAGGCGTGGTCGCGATTTACCTCGCTGACGGCGTCGGCGCACTGGTCGAAGTGAACAGCGAAACCGACTTCGTGGCCAAGAACGATGACTTCCTCGCGCTGGGCAACAATGCCGCGCGCCTGGTCGCAGAACACAATCCGGCCGACGTGGCTGCCTTGCTGGCGCTGCCGCTGGACGGCAAGACGCTCGACGAAGTGCGCACCGCCCTGATCGGCAAGATCGGCGAGAACATGACGATCCGCCGCTTCCAGCGTTTCGAGACGACCGCCAAGCTCGCTTCCTACATGCACAACAAGACCATCGGCGTACTGGTGGAATTCGAAGGCGCGGACGAGCAAGTCGGCAAGGACCTGGCCATGCACATCGCTGCGATGAAGCCGGTGTCGCTGTCGTCGGACCAGGTGCCTGCCGAACTGATCGAAAAAGAGCGTTCGGTCGCCGCCCTGAAAGCCCAGGAAGATGCCGACAAGGCTGTCGCCGAAGGCAAGCCAGTGCAGTCCGCCGAAATCCTGGCCAAGCGCCTCGAAGGGTCGATCGCCAAGTACCTGAAAGAAGTGTCGCTGCTGAACCAGACCTTCGTCAAGAACGACAAGCAGTCGATCGAGCAGATGCTCAAAGCGAACAACACCACCGTGAAAGCATTCACGATGTATGTCGTTGGCGAAGGGATTGAAAAGAAGCAGGATAACTTTGCGGCAGAAGTTGCTGAGCAAATTGCTGCCTCGAAGCAGTAAGTGTGAAAGCGGGCCGCAAGGCCCGTTTTTTTAATGCCGGGGCCGCTTTAAGTTCCGCCTAAGCCCCGGCAGCACGACCCGAATACAATCAGTCACTTTATTGGAGCCCTCCCATGTCGAAACCAGCCTACAAACGCGTCCTTCTGAAATTGTCTGGCGAAGCACTGATGGGCGATGACGCGTACGGCATCAACCGCGCCACCATCGAGCGCATGGTCGCCGACGTGGCCGAAGTGGCCAAGGCAGGCGTGGAACTGGCGGTCGTCATCGGCGGCGGCAACATCTTCCGCGGCGTCGCCCCCGGCGCGCAGGGCATGGACCGCGCCACCGCCGACTACATGGGCATGCTGGCCACCGTGATGAACGCGCTGGCCCTGGCCGACGCGATGCGCCACGTGGGCATCACCGCGCGCGTGATGTCGGCGATCGGCATCGAACAGGTGGTCGAGCCGTATGTACGCCCGAAAGCGCTGCAGTACCTGGAAGAAGGCAAGGTCGTGGTGTTCGCGGCCGGCACCGGCAATCCGTTTTTCACCACCGACACCGCAGCCGCACTGCGCGGTTCGGAAATTTCCGCCGAGATCGTCCTCAAGGCAACCAAGGTCGACGGCGTCTACACCGCCGACCCGAAGAAAGACCCGAACGCCACCCGCTACGAATCGATCACCTTCGACGAAGCCATCTCCAAGCACCTGCAGGTGATGGACGCGACCGCGTTCGCCCTGTGCCGCGACCAGAAGCTGCCGATCAAGGTGTTTTCGATCATCAAGCCGGGCGCCCTGATGCGCGTCATCATGGGTGAAGACGAAGGTACACTGGTCCACGTTTAATTTTACAAGCACACGCTACAGGAGAGCAGCATGACTATCGCTGACGTCAAGAAGAACACGCAAGAGCGCATGGGCAAGTCGATCGAGACGCTGCGCGCCGATCTGGCCAAGGTCCGCACCGGCCGCGCCCACACCGGCATCCTCGACCACATCATGGTCGAATACTACGGCTCGCCGACCGCGCTGACCCAGGTCGCCAACGTCACGCTGATCGACGCGCGCACCATCGGTGTGCAGCCGTTCGAAAAGAAGATGCTGACCACGATCGAAAAGGCCATCCGCGACGCCGACCTGGGCCTGAACCCGTCGGCCCAGGGCGACGTGATCCGCGTGCCGACCCCGGCCCTGACCGAGGAACGCCGCAAGGAAATGGTCAAGCTGGTCAAGACCGAGGCGGAAGACGCCAAGATCGCGATCCGCAACATCCGGCGCGACGCCAACGAGTCGCTCAAGAAGCTGGTCAAGGACAAGGCCGTCTCCGAAGACGACGAGCGGCGCGCCAACGACGAAGTGCAGAAGCTGACCGACAAGTTCGTCATCGACGTCGACAAGATGGTGGCCGAAAAAGAGAAGGAAGTGCTGACCGTGTAGCCGGGGCTGGCCGCAGGGCGCCAAGCGCACTGCGGTACACTGTGTCTGTAGTGGTTAACCCAGTCTGGATCTATGATATTTAAAAGTTCGACGACAGCAGTTCCGGAAGTGCCGACCGTGCCGCGCCACCTTGCCATCGTCATGGACGGCAATGGGCGCTGGGCGACCAAGCGCTTCCTGCCGCGCGTTGCCGGCCACGTCAAGGGCGTGGAGGCCGTGCGCACCGTGGTCGAGGCGTGCGCGCTGCGCGGTGTCGAGTACCTGACCCTGTTCGCGTTTTCGTCCGAAAACTGGCGCCGTCCGGCCGAGGAAGTGTCTTTGCTGATGCGCTTGTTCGTCACCGCGCTCGAGCGCGAAGTGTCGAAGATGCATGCCAATAATATCCGCCTGAAGGTGGTCGGCGACCTGTCGCGCTTCGACGTCAAGCTGCAGGAAATGATCGCCAACGCCGAGCGGCGCACCGCCAACAACACGCGCCTGACGGTCACCGTGTGCGCCAATTACGGCGGGCGCTGGGACATCATGCAGGCCACCAGCAAGATGGTGGCGGCCCATCCCGGCGTGACCGAATTCACCGAAGAGCAGCTGGCCGAGCACCTGGCCATGGCCTTCGCGCCCGAGCCCGACCTGTTCATCCGCACCGGCGGCGAAGAGCGCATTTCCAATTTCCTGTTGTGGCAGCTCGCCTATTCGGAGCTGTATTTCACCGACACCTACTGGCCCGATTTCTCGATCGCGTCGCTGGACGCGGCGATCGCATCGTATCAAAGCCGCGAGCGCCGCTTCGGCCGAACCGGCGACCAACTGCCAGAAAAGAAAACCTGATGCTAAAAACCCGGATCATCACCGCTGTCGTCTTGCTCGTAGTTCTGCTGGCGGTCCTCTTTAGCGGCTACTATCCGGCTTTCGTGGTCGCCGCGCTGGCCTTCCTGATGGCGGCCGTGACCGAATGCTTCCAGCTGTTCGGGCGCACCCGCAAACAGGCCGCGCTGGTGGCGCTGTTCTGGGTCGCCGCCTTCGCCTATGCTTTCCTGTATAGCCCGAACGGGTCCGTCAAATTCTGGTTCTTCCTGTCCTCGGCGATCTGGCTGTTCAGCTTCGTGCCGTCGCTGGCGACCGGCCTGCCGGTGCTGGGCAGCGCGCGCAGCACCGTGATCGGGCTGCTGTACGCGGTCACCATCGTCGCCTGTTTCGCCGCCATCGTCGGTTTCTTCCGCCATTCGGCCGTGTACCTGCTGTCGGTGATGGCGCTGGTCTGGATCGCCGACATCGGCGCTTATTTCTCCGGCAAGGCCTTTGGCAAGCGCAAGCTGGCGCCGACCATCTCGCCGGGCAAGTCGTGGGAAGGCGCGATCGGCGGCGGCATCGCCGTGCTGCTGATCTCCAGTCTGGCCATCCTGTTCGGCGGCGCGCCGCTGGCCGACACCTTCGTGGTGCTGCTGCAGGCCCGCATGGGCTGGCTGGCCACGCTCGCCATCCTGGTCGTGATCAGTGCCGCGAGCGTGGTCGGCGACCTGTTCGAATCGCAGCTCAAGCGCCGCGCCGGCGTCAAGGACAGCAGCAACCTGCTGCCCGGCCACGGCGGGGTACTGGACCGGATCGATGCGCTGGTGCCGGTATTGCCGTTCGTGGCGCTGATCGACAGCGTGTTCCTCAGCGTGCTCTAAAAGGAGCAATATGCAACGCATTACGATTTTAGGTGCGACCGGTTCGATCGGCGTATCGACGCTGGACGTGCTGGCGCGCCACCCCGATAAATACCAGGTCTATGCGCTGTCGGCGCACAGCCGGGTCGAGCAGCTGGCCGCGCAATGCGCGCAGTTCCAGCCGCAGCGCGCGGTGGTCGGCACGGCCGACGCGGCCGCGCGCCTGGCGGCGCTGCTGCGCGAGCGCGGCCTGCGCACCGAAGTCGAATACGGCGAAGCGGCGCTGTGCGCGATCGCCTCGAGCGAGCAGACCGATACCGTGATGGCCGCCATCGTCGGCGCCGCCGGCCTGGCGCCGGCCCTGGCCGCGGCCCGCGCCGGCAAGAAGATCCTGTTGGCGAACAAGGAAGCGCTGGTCATGTCCGGCCAGCTGTTCATGGATGCCGTGCACGAACATGGTGCAACGCTGCTGCCGATCGACAGCGAGCACAATGCGATCTTCCAGTCGCTGCCGCAGTCGTATGCGCGTTCGCCCGCGGCGGCCGGCGTGGCCAAGATCGTGCTGACCGCGTCCGGCGGGCCGTTCCTCAAGCGCGCGGTCGAGACGCTCGAAGCGGTCACCCCCGACGAGGCCTGCAAGCACCCGAACTGGGAAATGGGGCGCAAGATTTCGGTCGATTCGGCCACCATGATGAACAAGGGCCTCGAAGTGATCGAGGCGCACTGGCTGTTCGGCGCCCCGGCGGCGCTGATCGAGGTGGTGATCCATCCGCAAAGCGTGATCCACTCGATGGTGTCCTACGTCGACGGTTCGGTCATCGCGGAACTGGGCAACCCGGACATGCGCACCCCGATCGCCAATGCGCTGGCATTCCCCGAGCGGATCGCATCGGGCGTCGCGCAGCTGGACCTGACCGCGGTCGGCACGCTGCAGTTCGAAAAACCCGATTTCGCGCGCTTTCCGTGCCTGGCGCTGGCGTTCGAGGCGCTCGAGGCGGGCGGCACCGCGCCGGCCTTGCTCAACGCGGCCAACGAAGTGGCGGTCCAGGCCTTCCTCGAGCAGCGCATCGGCTTTCGCGACATCGACCGCGTGATCGCGCGCGTGATGCACGAAAATGAACACGGCGCAGCCAGCAGCATCGAGGCGGTGATGGCGCAGGATGCGCGCGCGCGCGTCGCCGCGCAGGCGATCGTGGCCGGACTGGCAAGATGACCGCGATCCAGATGATCCTGGCATTCCTGCTGGCGATCGGCCCGCTGATCCTGTTCCACGAACTGGGCCACTACACGGTCGCGCGCCTGTGCGGCGTCAAGATCCTGCGTTTTTCCCTCGGTTTCGGCAAAGTCGTCTGGTCGCGCCGTTTCGGCCCCGACCAGACCGAGTGGGCCATCTCGATGCTGCCGCTGGGCGGCTACGTCAAATTCCTCGATAACCGCGATCCGGAAACCGCCGCCAGGACCGAGGCGGAGACCTTGCGCGAGTTCACCCACCAGAACGTGTGGCGCCGCATCGCCATTGTGGCGGCCGGCCCGGTCGCCAATTTCATCGTCGCCATCTGTGTGTTTTCGGGTCTGTACATGTACGGCGTGCCGGACGTGGCGACCCGGGTGCGCTTCATGCCCGAATCGACAGCCGTCTACCAGGCCGGCTTGCGCGGCGGCGACCGGATTACCGCCGTCAACGGCGTTCCGGTGCGGGCATGGTCCGAGTTGCGCTTCGAGGTGCTCAAGGCCGCGCTGGACAAGGCCGAAATCAGACTCGATGTCGCGCAGCCGGGCGGGGCCCGCTTCACCGCCACCATTGCAGCCCAGACGTCGGCAGCGTTGAACGTTGAGGGCGACGTCATGCGCACGCTCGGCCTGAGCATCGCCACCGGACCTGTCGTGATCAGCGAGGTTCCGGAAAATGGCGCTGCGCGCATTGCTGGCGTTAAAAGCGGTGATGTAGTCACGCACATCGATGCCAAGCCTGTCCGCGACGGCACCGAAATGATCCAGATGATCCAGGCCTCGGAGGGGCGCACACTGGCATTGAGCCTGAAACGTTCTGACCAGGCACTGACGCTGGCTATTACGCCCCAGATGGACCCGCATACCAAGCACTGGCAGATCAAGGCTTTATTTCCATTCGATCCCGAGCGCGTCACACTGGCGGTCGGCCCGATCAGCGCGGTGGCCAAGGCCGTCGCGACAACCCGCGACCAGGGCGTCATGCAACTCAAAATGATCGGCAAGATCATCAGCGGCGCCATTTCAATCAAAAATGTAACCGGGATTATTACGATTGCCGACTATGCCGCGCAGACCGCGAAGGCCGGCCCCATTGTGTTCCTTGGTTTTATTGCCGCTATCAGCATCAGCCTTGGGGTGATGAATCTGTTACCAATTCCGGTTCTGGATGGGGGGCTTTTGCTGTATTATTCGCTGGAAGTTTTGACCGGACGCCCTCTGCCCGAACGGATTTTGGACTACGCGCAGCGCGCTGGCGTAGTCCTGCTGGTGATGCTGATGTCGCTGGCCCTCTTCAACGATGTCGTGCGGCTGTTATGACCGGCCCGGCGTCCCCGAATTTGTATATGTACGCAGTCAAACGATAGACCCATAGATTTAGCCGATGAAATTACACTCTGAACGTTTAGCATTCCCTTTCTTCCGCCGTAGCCTGGTCGCCGCAGCCGTTCTTGCGCTGTGCGCCGGCGAAGCCCTCGCAGTCAATCCTTTCGTCGTCAAGGACATCCGCGTCGAAGGCATCCAGCGGACCGAAGCCGGTACCGTGTTCAGCTACCTGCCGGTGCGCGTGGGCGAAACGTTCGACGACACCAAGAGCGTGGCCGCCATCAAGGCGCTGTATGCGACGGGCTTCTTCAAGGACGTGCGCCTGGAAGAGGAAAACGGCGTGCTGGTCGTGCTGGTCGAAGAGCGTCCCGCCATTTCGACGGTCGACTTCACCGGCACCAAGGAATTCGAAAAAGACATCCTGGTCAAGGCGCTCAAGGAAATCGGCGTCGGCGAGAACAAGACGTTCGACAAATCGTCGGTCGACCGCGCCGAGCAGGAACTGAAGCGCCAATACCTGTCGCACGGCCTGTACGGCGTCAAGATCACCACCACCGTCACGCCAATCGAGCGCAATCGCGTCACCGTCATGTTCAACGTGGACGAAGGTGACACTGCGCGCATCAAGCAGATCAGCATCGTCGGCAACAAGAAGTTCAGCGACAAGGAACTGCGCCAGGTCCTGCAGCTGAGCACCAGCGGCTGGTTCACCTGGTACTCGAAGGCCGACCAGTACTCGAAGACCAAGCTGACCGGCGACATCGAGGCGATCAAGTCGTTCTACCTGAACCGCGGCTACCTCGAAGCGAACGTCGAGTCGACCCAGGTGGCGATCACGCCGGACAAGAAAGACATCTACCTGACCATCAACATCAGCGAAGGCGAACAATACAAGGTCGCCGGCGTCAAGCTCGAAGGCGAGATGTTCGGCCGCGAGGACGAGCTCAAGTCGCTGATTTTGCTGCGCCAGGGCAACATCTACTCGGGCGAGCTGCTCACCGAGAGCAACAAGCGCATTTCGGACCGCCTCGGCACCTTCGGCTACGCTTTTGCCAACGTCAACGCCAATCCCGAAATTGACCGCGACAAGCGCGAAGTGAGCTTCACCTTCTTCATCGATCCGGGCAAGCGCGCCTACGTGCGCCACATGAACATCGCCGGCAACAGCACCACGCGCGATGAAGTGATCCGGCGCGAGTTCCGCCAGTTCGAGGGCTCCTGGTACGACGGCAACAAGATCAAGACCTCGCGCGACCGCGTCGAACGCCTCGGCTACTTCAAGGACGTGACGATCGAAACGCCGGAAGCGCCGGGCACCACCGACCAGGTCGACGTGAACGTGACCGTGGTTGAAAAACCGACCGGTAACTTCATGATCGGCGGCGCGTTCTCGCAGGCCGAGAAATTCACGTTCACCGCGTCGATCCAGCAGGCCAACTTCGCCGGCAGCGGCAACACGATCGGCATCGAGCTCAATACCAGCAAGTACAGCCGCACGATCGCGTTCTCGCAGACCAATCCCTACTTCACCGACGACGGCATTTCGCAGTCGTTCGAACTGTACCTGCGCACCACGCGTCCGCCGGCGCTCAACATCGGCAGCTACGAGGTCAAGCAGACCGGCGGGCGCATCAGCTATGGCGTGCCGTTCTCGGAAACCGACACCGTGTTCTTCGGCCTGGGCCTGGAGCGCACCAGCATCACCACCGACATCACCAGCCCGTCGCGCTTCAAGCAGTACGTGACCCAGCAGGCCGGCATCGCCGACGGCGTCGGCACGGCCACCTCGAACGCGCTGCCGCTGACGGCGGCATGGTCGCGCGACAGCCGCGACAGCGCCATCACCCCGACCGTCGGCGGCTACAAGAAGGCCAACCTCGAGCTGGACCTGTTCGGCAATCAGAAATACTACCGCGCGGTCTATGAGCAGCAGTGGTACCGTCCGATCACGCGCAAGATGACGCTGGCCCTGCGCGGCGAGATCGACTTCGGCCACGGCATCCAGGGCAAGACCTACCCGGTCTTCAAGAACTTCTACGGCGGCGGCATCGGTTCGGTGCGCGGCTACCTGAGCTCCTCGCTGGGCGTGGTCGATCCGATTTCGAACGATGCACTGGGCGGCTCGACGCGCGTGATCGGCAATGCCGAACTGCAGATGCCATTCCCGGGCGGCGGCACCGACAAGAGCCTGCGCTGGTTCGGTTTCATGGACGGCGGCCAGATCTACCAGGAAGGCCAGCCTATCCGCACCAGCGAGCTGCGTTTCTCGGCCGGCCTGGGCGTGAGCTGGATTTCGCCTGTCGGTCCGCTCAAGTTGAGTTATGCTAAGCCCTTGAACGCAAAACCGGGCGATCGCCTTGAGCGCTTCCAGTTCCAGATGGGTACCGGTTTCTGACCGGGTTCGCTGGATGCATGACCGTTTTACACTGAAAATGCGGAGAATTATGTTGAATACTGTGACTGCCTCGTGGTCCAAGCGGCTGGCCCTGCCGGCACTGTTGGTACTGTGCGCGTGCGCCCCGGCGCAGGCACAGGTCCAGCGGGCGCCGAGCAAGATCGGTTTTGTGTATATCGAGCGGCTGATGATGGAGTCGAAGATGTCGAAGGCGGCCGACGCCAAGATTGAAGCGGAATTCCTGAAGCGCCAGAAGCAGATCCAGGAAATGATCGCCCGCTTCAAGCTGCTGTCCGAAAAATTCGACGCCGAAGCGTCCAACCTGCCCGAGCCCGAGCGCACCAAACGCGCGCGCGAGCTGCTGGACCTGGACAAGGATGTGCAGCGCGCCCAGCGCGAATTCCGCGAAGACCTGGTGCAGCGCAAGAGCGAAGAGCGCGATGCGATCGGCGTCAAGGCCAAGAAGATCATCGAGCAGATCGCCGAGCAGGAACAGCTCGACGTGGTGCTGCAGGATGCGGTCTGGTTCAGCCCCCGCATCGACCTGACCGACAAGGTCATCAAGCTGCTGGACAAATAAGCAGGCAAGCGCAGTACCGACATTAACAATCATCACGAAAGACCAGGATGGGCACTCGACTAGGTGAATTGGTCGAACGCTTGGGAGGCCAACTGGCGGGCGATCCGAATATTGAGGTATCCGGCATCGCACCACTGGCCGACGCAGGCGTTTCGCACATCAGCTTTCTCAGCAATAGCAAACTGCGGGCCCAGGCCGCGCAGAGCGGGGCGGCAGCGCTGATCCTGTCCGCCGCCGACGACGAGACCGTCAGCGCGACCTACACCGGCGCGCGCATCGTCACCAAAAATCCGTATGCCTATTTCGCCCGCGCCGCGCAGTATTTCGCGTCGCTGGACGCGTTTGTGCCGGTTCCCGGCATCGATCCGTCGGCCTGCGTCGCCGCCGGCGCGCGCGTCGCTGCCAGCGCCCACGTGGGGCCGCAGGTCACGATCGAGGCGGGCGCCGAGGTGGGCGAGGGCGCCGTCATCGGGGCCGGCTGCTTCATCGGGCGGGGCGCTGTCATCGGCGCCGGCACTGAACTGTTCGCCAACGTGACGTTCCACGCGCGCTGCCGGATCGGCGCGCGCGGGATCATCCATTCGGGCGCCGTGATCGGCACCGACGGTTTCGGTTTCGCCAACGAGGGCGGGGTCTACATCAAGATTCCGCAAACCGGGCGCGTGATCATCGGCGACGACGTCGACATCGGCGCCAACACCACGGTCGACCGCGGCGCGCTGGCCGACACCATCATCGAGGACGGCGTCAAGCTGGACAACCAGATCCAGATCGGCCACAACTGCCATATCGGCGCGCATACGGCCATGGCCGGCTGCGTCGGCGTGGCCGGCAGCGCCAGGATCGGCAAGTACTGCACCTTCGGCGGCGCCGCGATGGTGCTGGGCCACCTGACGATCGCCGACCACGTGCATATCTCGTCGGGCAGCATGGTATCGCGCTCGATCCACGAGGCGGGGCAGTACACAGGTTTTTATCCGCTGGCGAAAAACGCCGAGTGGGAAAAAAGTGCGGCAATCGTTCGCAATCTGGCGACCATGCGGGATAAAATCCGCGCGCTGGAAAAAACAATCAAGACACTGACAGAACAAAAATGACCAATCCTGACCACAAACCCGACACCAGCAAGACCCTCGACATCTGCCAGATCAAGGCGCTGCTGCCGCACCGCTATCCGATGCTGCTGGTCGACCGCGTGCTGACGTGGGAAGCGAACAAGTCGATCACCGCGATCAAGAACGTCACCGCCAACGAGGAATTCTTCAACGGCCACTTCCCGCACAAGCCGGTGATGCCGGGCGTGCTGATGATCGAAGCGCTGGCGCAGACCGCGGCGCTGCTGTCGTTCCTGACCATGGGCGTGACGCCGGACGAGAATTCGGTCGTGTATTTCGTCGGCATCGACAACGCGCGCTTCAAGCGCCCGGTCGGCCCCGGCGACCAGCTGAAGATGGACATCGAGATCCTGCGCGTATCGCGCGGCATCTGGAAGTACAAGGCGGTCGGCACCGTCGACGGCGCCGTGGCGCTCGAAGCCGAACTGATGTGCACGATCCGCAGTTCGTCCGACGCGAGCAAACCAGCGGGGCAGTAATGACGATGATCCATCCAAGCGCGATCATCGATCCGAAGGCGCAGCTCGATAGCACCGTGCAAGTGGGCGCCTTCAGCATCATCGGGCCGCATGTGTCGATCGGCGCCGGCACCGTCGTCGGCCCGCACGTGGTCATCGAAGGCCACACGACGATCGGCAAGGACAACCAGTTCTTCCAGTTTTCGTCGATCGGCGCCGCGCCGCAGGACAAGAAATGGTCGGGCGAACCGACCCGGCTCGAAGTGGGCGACCGCAATACGGTGCGCGAATTTTGCACCTTCAATACCGGCACCGTGCAGGACGCGGGCGTCACGCGGCTGGGCAACGACAACTGGATCTCGGCCTATGTGCACCTGGCCCACGATTGCCAGGTCGGCAGCAACACCATTTTCTCGAACAATGCGCAGCTGGCCGGCCACGTGCATGTGGGCGATTGGGCGATCCTGTCGGGCTACGCCGGCGTGCACCAGTTCTGCAAGATCGGCGCGCATGCCTTCATTGGCATGTACACCAGCCTGACCCAGGATGTGCCGCCGTTCGTGCTGGTGTCGGGTAATCCGGCCGGCGCGCGCGGCGTCAACATCGAAGGCATGAAGCGGCGCGGCTTTACCCGTCCGCAGATCGACGCCATCCGCGCCGCCTACAAGACCATCTATCGCAACGGCCTGACGCTGGAAGACGCCAAGGCGGCGCTGGAGGCCGACATGGCCGCCTCGAGCGACGCGGCCGGACCGATCGGCGACATGCTGGCATTTCTCGGCACAGCCACCCGTGGCATCGTCCGCTGACGTCTCGGTCGCGCTGGTCGCGGGCGAGGTGTCGGGCGACATGCTCGCCGCGCGCCTGCTGGCCGGCCTGCGCCAACAACTGCCCGAAGCGCGCTTCCACGGTATCGGCGGCCCGCGCATGGCCGAACAGGGTTTTGTCTCCGACCTGCCGATGGACAAGCTGACCGTGCGCGGCCTGCTGGCCGTGATCCCGCGCTACCGCGAAATCAAGGCGATCCAGAATGCGCTGCGCGACCGCCTGCTGGCCGATCCGCCGGCGGTGTTCATCGGGGCCGACTACCCGGGCTTCAACCTGGGCCTGGAAATGCAGCTCAAGCAGGCCGGGATACCGACCGTGCACTTCGTCAGCCCGCAGATCTGGGCCTGGCGCGGCGGGCGCATCAAGAAAATCATCAAGTCGGTGTCGCACATGCTGGTGATCTTCCCGTTCGAGGAAGAGATCTACCGCAAGGCCGGGGTGCCGGTCACCTACATCGGCCATCCGCTGGCCGAAGTGATACCGGTTCAGCCCGACCAGGCCGCAGCGCGTATCAGATTGGGACTGCCGCAGGATGTGCGCGTGGTGACGGTCATGCCCGGCAGCCGCATGGGCGAACTCAAATACATCTCGGCGCCTTTCGTGGGCGCGGTCAAGCTGCTGGCCGAACGCGACCCAGGCCTGCGCTTCGTGGTGCCGATGGCCGGCGAGCGCCAGCGCGCCTATTTCAGCGAGCTGGTGGCCGCCGCCGGCCTGCAGGACGTCAAGATCGACCTGGTCGACGGCCAGTCGCACACGGCCATCGAAGCGGCCGACGCGGTGCTGGTGGCGTCCGGCACGGCGACCTTGGAAGTGGCGCTCTACAAAAAGCCGATGGTGGTCGCCTACAAGGTGATGGCGCTCGAATGGCTGATCATCAAGAACATGGGCTACCAGCCGTGGATCGGCCTGCCCAATATCCTGGCGCGCGAATTCGTCGTGCCCGAGTTCCTGCAAGGCGCGGCCACGCCGCAAGCGTTGGCCGACGCCACCTGGCAACAGCTGAACGACGCCCCCAACCGACTGCGCCTGGTCGAGCGTTTCACCGCCATGCACCACAGCCTGCTGCGCAACAGCGCCGCAGAAAGCGCGGCCGCGGTCATGCGCATCATCGAGCAAGGCAAGCCATCATGACCAAGAAGAAGATCAATTTTTATCCGGGGCTGGACAAGAACGCGCTGCCGTTTTCGCCCGACGATATCGTGTGCGGCGTCGACGAGGCGGGCCGCGGCCCGCTGGCCGGACCGGTATTCGCGGCCGCCGTGATCCTGCATCCGGACCGCCCGATCGAGGGCCTGCGCGATTCCAAAAAACTCACCGCCGAACGGCGCGACGAACTGGCGCCGCTGATCAAGCAGCATGCGCTGGCGTGGGCGATCGCCGAATGCTCGCACGAGGAAATCGACAGCATCAACATCCTGCAGGCGACCATGCTGGCGATGCGGCGCGCGGTCGAGGCGCTGTCGACCATGCCGACCGTGGCCCTGATCGACGGCAACCGCAGCCCGGTGATGCTGGTGCGCTGCTTCCCGATCATCGAGGGCGACGACAAGGTGCACGCGATTTCGGCCGCCTCGATCCTGGCCAAGACCGCGCGCGACGCGGCCCTGGTCGCGCTGCACCATCTGTATCCCGAATACGCGTTCGACCAGCACAAGGGCTACGGCACGGCGCTGCACCTGGCGCGCCTGCGCGAGCATGGCGCCTCGCCCGTGCACCGGCGCTCGTTCGCCCCGGTGCGCGCGGTGCTGCCGGCCGCCGCCATTCCCGTGGGCGTCTCGATGACGCTCGACTTTGGCGACATGGAGCAATTTGAATGAAGAGCATTTCCTCGCGCGACAATCCGCTGTACAAGGAACTCAAGCACCTGGCGGGCAGCTCGCAGGCGCGCCGCAAGGCCGGCCAGACGCTGCTTGACGGCGTGCACCTGTGCCAGTCCTACCTGGCGCTGCGTGGCGCGCCGCGCCACTGCCTGCTGTCCGAAACGGCGCTGGCCAACCCCGAAGTGGCCGACATCGTCCACCAGTGCGAGGGCGCGCACGCGCATTGCACCGTGATGCCGGATGCACTGTACAACGCGCTCAGCCAGGTCGAACACGGCGTCGGGCTGATGTTCCTGATCGATACCCCGGTGCTGGCCGTGCCGCAGGCGCTGGACCAGTCGGCGGTCCTGCTCGACAACCTGCAAGATCCCGGCAACGTCGGCTCGATCCTGCGCAGCGCGGCGGCGGCCGGCATCACCCAGGTGTTCTGCAGCACCGGCACCGCCTTCTGCTGGTCGCCCAAGGTGCTGCGCGCGGCCATGGGCGCCCATTTCGTGGTCGAGATCTTCGAGAACGTCGACCTGGCCGCGCTGATAGTCGCGGCCGCCATCCCCGTGCTGGCCACCAGCGGCTACGCCAAGCAGCGTTTATACGAAGTTGACCTGCGTCAACCAGTTGCGTGGTTATTCGGTCACGAAGGGCAAGGAGTTGCCGACGATCTGCTAGGATTGGCTACGCATCAGGTCGTTATTCCCCACCTCGGACAGATCGAATCGCTGAACGTCGCCGCTTGCGCCGCAGTCTGCTTCTTCGAGCAGGTGCGCCAGAAACAAGTGTAGACGGTCCGACCTACACTAGCTACTCTTGAAGGCAAGGCTTTTTGGGAGTCAAGATGGATATCGCACATTTGCACTTTTTGGTCGCTGAAGGTGATGTCAGGGAGCGCAAAACCCTGTGCGACACGCTGGGCAGCCTCGGCGCGATCCAGATCACGGAAGTCCCGGACGGCCATACGGCGCTGCGCTGCTTCCAGGATGCCTACACGCCGGTCGTCAACATCGCCATCATCGATGTCGCGCTGTCCGGCATGGACGGCCTGGAGCTGATCCGCAGCCTGGCGGCGATGAACTGCCGGGCGCGCGTGATCATCATCGGCGCGCTCGAAAGCAACCTGCTGTTCACGGTCGAGACCATGGCCCAGGCCTACGGGCTCGACCTGCTCGGCACGCTGACCAAGCCGGTCCAGGACGGCCCGCTCAAGGAGCTGATCCAGCATTACTTGCCGCCGGCGCCGCCGTCGATCCGCAAGCCGGGGCCGACGTTCACCTTCACCCAGGTCGGCGAGGGCCTGCAGGCACGCCAGTTCGAGCCCTATTTCCAGCCCAAGATCAAGCTCGATACGGGCCACATCAAGGGGCTCGAGGTGTTTGCGCGCTGGGTCCATCCCGAGCATGGCGTGCTCGGGCCGAGCTCCTTCATCGACGCGCTCGAGCAGAACAACCGCATCGATTTCCTCGACTGGTGCATGATCGAGCAGTCGGTCGAGCGCTGCCGCCAGTTCCAGGAGCAGGGCTTGCCGGTCGAAATCTCGATCAATGTGGCGCCCGAGACGCTGGCCCATCCGGCCTTCATGCAGCAGATCAGCGCCTGCGTCGAACGGCACGGCGTGATGCCGATGTACCTGACGTTCGAGATGCCCGAATCGTCCGTGCTGACCAACGACCCGAGCTTCCTCGAACGGCTGGTGCGCTTGCGCATGGCCGGCTACGGCCTGGCGATCGACGACTACGGCACCGGACGGTCCAACTTGCAGCTGCTGGCGCGGGTGCCGTTCACCGAACTGAAGATCGACCGCAGCTTCGTCGACGGCGCGTCGCGCCGGCGCGCGCTGGGCACGGTGCTCAGCTCCTGCCTGGGCCTGGCGAAGAGCCTGGACCGCGAATCGTGCGCGGTGGGCGTGGAGACGCGCCAGGACTGGGACTTCTTGCAGGGCCTGGGCTGCACCTACGCGCAGGGCTACCATATCGCCCGGCCAATGCAGGCCGAGTCCTTCCCTGGCTGGGTCAAGGACTGGATGCAGTTCTTCGATTAGCGCGCAGGCTAGTACTCGCGCCGGTCCGGCTTGATCTCTTGCAGGATGGTGGTGGCGATTTCCTCGATCGACTTGGTGGTCGACGACAGCCAGCGGATGCCTTCGCGCTTCATCATCAGTTCGGCCTCGTTGACCTCGTAGCGGCAGTTCTCGATCGACGCGTACTTGCTGCCGGCGCGCCGTTCGTGGCGGATCTCGGACAATCGCTCGGGCGTGATGGACAGGCCGAAAATCTTGGCGCGAAACGGCGGCAGCGACGACGGCAGCTTGCCGCGCTCGAAGTCGTCGGGAATGAGCGGATAGTTGGCCGCCTTGATCCCGTACTGCATCGCCAGGTACAAACTGGTCGGCGTCTTGCCCGAGCGCGACACGCCGACCAGGATCACGTCGGCCGAGGCCAGGTTCTTGTGCGACTGGCCGTCGTCATGCGCCAGCGAGAAATTGATGGCCTCGATGCGGTTCTTGTATTCCTCGCTGTCGACGATGTTGTGCGAACGGCCGATCGTGTGCGTCGATTTCACGCCCAGCTCTTGTTCCAGTGGAGCAACAAATGTCTGGATCAAATCCATGTGCATGCCGTTCGCCTTGCGGATCACGTCCGACAAGTCCGGCTTGACCAGGGTCGAGAACACGATCGGGCGCTGGTTGTCGCGCGCAAACGTGTCATTGATCTTGCGCGCCGCGTCATACGCCTTGTCGAGCGTGTCGATGAAGGGCAGGCGCACCTGGCGAAAACGCAGGTCGAACTGGGTCAGCACGGCGTGGCCGAACGTTTCCGCGGTGATCCCGGTGCCGTCCGAGACGAAAAACACCGTGCGGGCGGAGGTGGGAAGAGGAGTGCGCGCTTCTGTGGTCATAATGGTCCGGTCTGTTTCGCTTGCTGACGATGATTCAAGGTTGTTAAGTGTAAATTTGCGGCACAGGCTGTAAAATGCTCTGACCGTAACAATTGTGCTGCACCACACCAAGAATAACAAGAACAGTCGGCCAGCCTCACGCAAAGATTTCTATCAATAGCAAGGGTGTTTATCATGACAAGTTTGTCCAACGCAGTTTACAAGGTGCCTGACCGCACCGGCGTGTACGTCGCGCCGTTCGAGTCCTTGCGCATGACCGACGTCGAGTCGGTCGGCGGCAAGAACGCGTCGCTCGGCGAAATGATCAGCCAGCTGGCCGCGGCCGGCGTGCGCGTGCCGGGCGGCTTCGCCACCACGGCAGAAGCATTCCGCGATTTCCTCGACCATGCGGTCGACGGCGGCGCCTCGCTCGGCGCCCGCATCGCGACCCGCCTCGAAGGCCTGAATATCGACGACGTACGCTCGCTCGCCGTGGCCGGCGCCGAGATCCGCAAATGGATCGTCGAAACCCCGTTCCAGGACAAGCTAGAACAGGAAATCCGCACCTCCTACGCCACCCTGGTGGCCGGTTCGGAAACTGAAATGTCGTTCGCCGTGCGTTCCTCGGCCACCGCCGAAGACTTGCCGGACGCCTCGTTCGCGGGCCAGCAGGAGTCGTTCCTGAACGTGGTCGGCATCGACAACGTGCTCGAAGCGATGAAGCACGTGTTCGCGTCGCTGTACAACGACCGCGCCATCTCGTACCGCGTGCACAAGGGCTTTACCCACGCCGAAGTGGCCTTGTCGGCCGGCGTGCAGCGCATGGTGCGTTCCGACCTGGGCGCGGCCGGCGTGATGTTCACGATCGACACCGAGTCCGGCTTCAAGGACGTGGTGTTCGTCACCTCCAGCTATGGCCTGGGCGAGACGGTGGTGCAGGGCGCGGTCAATCCGGACGAGTTTTACGTGCACAAGCCGATGCTCGAACAGGGCAAGTCGCCCGTCATTCGCCGCAATATCGGTTCCAAGCTGCTGAAGATGGAGTTCACCAACGAAGCCAAGGCTGGCCGCTCGGTCAAGACGGTTGACGTGCCGATCGAGCTGCGCAACCGCTATTCGCTGGACGACGCCGAAGTGGTGGAACTGGCCAAGTACGCCGTCATCATCGAAAACCACTACGGCCGTCCGATGGACATCGAGTGGGGCAAGGATGGCCGCGACGGCAAGCTGTACATCCTGCAGGCGCGTCCTGAGACGGTCAAGTCGCAGCAGAAGGCCAGCGATGCGCAGCAGCGCTTCAAGCTCAAGGGCAGCGGCACGGTGCTGGCCCAGGGCCGCGCGATCGGCCAGAAGATCGGCGCCGGCCGCGTGCGCGTGATCCACGACCCGTCCGAAATGGAACGCGTGCAGCCGGGCGACGTGCTGGTGGCCGACATGACCGACCCTAACTGGGAACCGGTCATGAAGCGCGCCTCGGCGATCGTCACCAACCGCGGCGGGCGTACCTGCCACGCGGCGATCATCGCGCGCGAACTGGGCGTGCCTGCCGTCGTCGGCTGCGGCGACGCCACCGAAACGCTGAAGGACGGCATGCTGGTCACTGTCTCGTGCGCCGAGGGCGACGAAGGCATGATCTACGACGGCCTGCTGGAAACGGAAATTTCGGAAGTGGCGCGCGGCGAACTGCCGCCGATCGCCACCAAGATCATGATGAACGTCGGTAACCCTCAACTCGCTTTCGACTTCCAGTCGATCCCGAACGGCGGCGTGGGCCTGGCCCGCCTCGAGTTCATCATCAACAACAACATTGGTGTGCACCCGAAGGCCATCCTCGAGTACCCGAACATCGACGCCGACCTGAAGAAGGCGGTCGAATCGGTCGCGCGCGGGCACGCCTCGCCGAAGGCGTTCTACGTCGACAAGCTGGCCGAAGGCATCGCCACCATCGCCGCCGCCTTCTGGCCGAAGCCGGTCATCGTGCGCCTGTCCGACTTCAAGTCGAACGAGTACAAGAAGCTGATCGGCGGTTCGCGCTACGAGCCGGACGAAGAGAACCCGATGCTGGGCTTCCGCGGAGCGGCGCGCTACCTGTCGCCGGACTTTGCCGAGTCGTTCGAGATGGAATGCTCGGCCATGAAGCGCGTGCGCAACGACATGGGCCTGACCAACGTCGAGATCATGGTGCCGTTCGTGCGTACCCTGGGCCAGGCCGAGAAAGTGGTCAACCTGCTGGCCAAAAACGGCTTGAAGCGCGGCGAAAACGGCCTGCGATTGATCATGATGTGCGAAGTGCCGTCGAACGCGATCCTGGCTAACGAGTTCTTGCAGTTCTTCGACGGCTTCTCGATCGGTTCGAACGATTTGACGCAGCTGACGCTGGGCCTGGACCGCGATTCGGGCATGGCGCTGCTGGCGGCCGACTTCGACGAGCGCGATCCGGCCGTCAAGGCGCTGCTGTCGATGGCGATCAAGGCGTGCCGCGAGCAGGGCAAGTACATCGGCATTTGCGGCCAGGGTCCGTCGGACCATCCTGACTTTGCCGCATGGCTGATGGAGCAGGGCATCGAGTCGATGTCGCTCAATCCCGATTCGGTGATTGATACCTGGCAGAAGCTGGCGTCGATGTAACGACGTCGGTCACTTCCTGAAAAACAAACGCCCCGTGATCGGGGCGTTTTTTTTGGAGTTTGCGAAACACGGCAGAATTCAAGGAATCGTCAAACCCACAATAGTAAAAAAACGTCGTCCTCGCGCAAGCGGGGACCCATAATGCGCGTGCTCAGTATGGGTCCCCGCTTGGGCGAGGACGACGTTGTTTCTTGTATTTTGAGTTTCTATTTTCTCGATTTCAACTTGCTTCAATGCCTAGTTGAGGGGCGAGCATCGGCCCGGAACGAGGCCACCGCGGCCTTCCCTTGCGTGTTCAGCAAGGGCGCCAGCTTGGCATATGGGATCACGACATCGGTGGTGCACGCATAGACGACGTGCGGCAAGGACGGCGTGAATGCCATGCCGTCGCTGGTGGGATACGGCGTCCAGTAGCCGCTGCTGGCGTCCTTGCAATCGTCAGGGACACTGTCGGCCCAGGCCCTGGCGAGAAGGCGTTGCAAGCGGGTGCTGATTTTCGGCGAAGTGTCCGCCTCGTTTTTGACCTTGACAGCGCCAGCCGGCGAAAACCAGTCCCAGACATCCACTTTCTTTCCGGTGGCCAGATTCCAGGTGTCGTGCGTGGTGCTGGCGTTGGGATGGACGCCGCCGCACATATTGCTGTTGGAACGCTCGGTGACCAGCCAATGCGCCATGATCGCCATCGGTGCGGTGGTGTCGTTGTATTCGCCCGCCTGGCCGTATTGCGCCAGGCTGCTGCGTGTGCATGTGTAGACATTTTCCTCTTCGGCCGTCAGCGCGTCGCGCAACTGCGCATTGACGTGTGCGTTTCCAGCGCCTTGTAACTGAAAGCTGCTCACGCTCGCATCGAATCGTTTGCCGAAGTCGAGCCGCAATTCGCGGTAGTCGGTGCCATCCTTCGACGCCGATGTCGTCACCACGCGCGCCGGCCGTTCGCGCGGCCCGTTGAAATCGGCGCTGGCGCATGGACCTTCGTCATTGTCCGGTTCCAGGATGACGATCTTCTTCAGGTGGATCGGCAGATGCTTGCCGGCGCCGGACCAGGTACCGTTCATCTGCCCGTCGACTGGTAACGCAAGCTTCCACAGCGACGGTATCTGCTTCGCGTCCCCGGTCTGTGTTTCGGACAGCGTCAACCCGGTCGCACTTTGTTCCGGCGCTGCGATATTAATTGGTATCAGGTGCTTTTCGTAGTAGTACAGGCCGGCGGCCAGGTCATCCTTCATGCGCAGGCAGGCAACGACAGGCAGCGTGCCGATGGTTCCGCGCCATACGCCCTCCCAGGCCGGCGCAGCGGGGTCATCTGCGGCGCTGGCCGGCAGGGCCATGCCGGACAGCGCAATGGAGACGAAGGCATGGACCAGGATACGGATCATATAAGGCATTCAGAGGTGAACAGGACAGCATGATCTTGACAGAGAGTATGGCGGACAAGCAAGCCGTGTCGTGATAAAAACATTGACACCTTGTATAGACGCGCTAGACTCGCCTTGCATTCTCCACCACCGAGGAACTGAAATGAATGATTGGATGACCTGGCTGGTGCTCACCGGCGTGCTGGTCGCTTTCGAACTGTTCACCGGCACCTTCTACGTGCTGATGATCGCCATCGGCATGGCCTTCGGCGCCATCGCCGCACTGCTCGGCTGGAGTACGCCGCTGCAGATACTGATCGCCGCCGTGGTCGGCGTACTTGCCACCGGCCTGCTGCACCGCAGCCGTTTCGGCCGGCCGCTCAAGCAGAATGCCGCGCGCGACCGCAACGTCAACCTCGACATCGGCGAAAGCGTCAACGTCGATGCCTGGAACGACGGCAAGGCGCGCGTCATGTACCGCGGCGCCATGTGGGATATCGACCTGGCCCACGGCGCCGTTGCCAACGCGGGCACGTTCAAGATCGTCGAAGTCCAGGGCAGTCACCTGGTCGTCGCCAACACCTAACCATCACAGAAAGAGAACAACTCATGGAATCACTCGGAATCGCCACGATGGTCTTGTTTGTCGTCGCGCTGGTGTTCGTCTTCAAGACCATCAATGTGGTGCCGCAGCAGCACGCCTGGGTGGTCGAGCGGCTCGGCAAATACCACGCAACGCTGGCGCCGGGGCTGAACATCGTCATCCCGTTCATCGACCGCATCGCCTACAAGCATATCCTCAAGGAGATCCCGCTGGACGTGCCGCCGCAGGTCTGCATCACGCGCGACAACACGCAGCTCAAGGTCGACGGCATCCTGTACTTCCAGGTCACCGATCCGATGCGCGCGTCGTACGGCGCGTCGAACTACCTGGCCGCGATCACCCAGCTGGCGCAGACCACGCTGCGTTCGGTGATCGGCAAGATGGAGCTCGACAAAACCTTCGAGGAGCGCGACCACATCAACACCACCATCGTCAACGCGATCGACGAGTCGGCCGCGAACTGGGGCGTCAAGGTGCTGCGCTATGAGATCAAGGACCTGACGCCGCCGGAAGCGATCCCGCACTCGATGCAGGCCCAGATCACGGCCGAACGCGAAAAGCGCGCGCTGATCGCGGCCTCGGAAGGACGCAAACAGGAGCAGATCAATATCGCCACCGGTGAGCGCGAAGCGGCAATTGCGCGCTCGGAAGGCGAGAAGCAGGCGTCGATCAACCGCGCCGAAGGCCAGGCCAAGGCGATCCTCGCGCTGGCCGAAGCGAATGCATCGGCGCTGCGCCAGATCGGCTCCGCCATCAGTGCGCCGGGCGGGCAGGAAGCGGTCAACCTGAAGGTCGCCGAGCAGTATGTCGGCGCGTTCGGCGCGCTGGCCAAGACGAATAACTCGATCATCGTGCCGGCCAACCTGGGCGACATGAGCGGCTTGATCGCCACTGCGATGCAGATCGTGAAGACCCAAAAATAGGACGCTTTTCCGGTGTCATCGAAGCCCGCCGCGCGCGGGCTTCTTTACGCCGGAAATTCCATCGCCATCATCGTGTAGGCGCCTTCGCGCGAGCGGCAGCCGATGGTGCCGCCGAAGCTGGTCACCACGCGCCGGCAGAACGCCAGCCCCATGCCGGCTCCCCTGGTTGATTTTGTGGTGTAGAACGGATCGAATACGTAGGGCAGCACATGCTCCGGGATGCCGTGGCCGGTGTCGCTGATGGTCACCATGTTGCTGGCGTGGCCGGCGCGGATGGCGATTTCGATGCTGCCGCCATCGACGCCTTCGAGTGCGGCCAGTGCGTTCTTGATCAGGTTGTAGAGCACATAGACCATCAGCGTGTCGGATCCGTGGAAATAGAAATCCCCGTGCTTGAGCAGCGCCACCTTGTTGCGCGCGGCGTCGTCGAAGGGATAGGAGGCGAGTGCCTCGTCAATGCATTTTTCGGCCGAATGGACGGTGTAGCCGCGCTGGCACAAGCCGTCCGGGTTGGCCGACACGAGCACCATGTCGGCGATGAAGTTCGAGCGGCTCACTTCCGCTTCGATCTTCGCGCCCAGGTCGCGCAGGTAGGTCAAATGCGCGGGGCGCAGCGTGCCGGCATGGCGGCCGTCGCGCTGTGCTTGTTGATAGCAGCCGACCAGTTCCGGCATGCCTTTGCCCAGGATCCGGGCCTGGTTGCGGATCGTCGCCAGCGGCGTGCGCAGTTCATGGGCGATGGTGGCGGCCAGCAGCATCGGATTGGCGAGCACGTTATGGCGCGCCATGGCCGGCGCGATGATCCCGAGGCTGATGGCGATGAACAGGACGCCGGGCGGATAGAAGGGCATGCCGTAATTGCACAGATAGTCGACCGCCGCCAGGAAGTAGATCAGCAGGCTGCCAAGGCAATAGCGCAGGTGCAGGCGCTCGGTGCCGCCGGCGCGGCGTTGTTCCTGCAGCAGCACTTGCATGGCGCGCCCGATCACGACGCAGGTTTGCAGCAGGTGCAGCGGATGAAGGGGGCCGGCGGCCGGATAGAAGCCGAAGAATGGATGATGGACGCCGGAAATGAGCGTATCGCCGCTGAATAATAGAACGGCCAGCGCCGCCGCAAACAGGTAGGACAGCTGAACTGCGCGCAGATCGCCGCGGCGGCCCGTCATTTCGACCATGAAGTGATACAGCGTGGTCGGCAGGAACAGGATCAGCAGGTAGCCGGTCTTGGCCAGCTGGACGGCCAGGTCCTGGTCGCGCACCTGGAACAGAATAGCCCAGGTAAATTGCCAGAAGAACGTGGTCAGGCACACAGCGAAGAAGGTGAGGGCGGCCCGGGTGGCGCCGCGCGATCCCAGCACATAGGCCCCGTAGCCCAGGAACAGCAGCGAGACGAGTGCGGGCAGGATTGAGTGCATGGGGGCTTTCGAGGATGGCGATATGAGCGATTAGTTTTCACAGCTTTTGCGCCCATCCACGATAGTTGCCGATTCTTCCGCAGCGAGCTTGCGTTAGATCAAACATGTTGCAACTAAATGCTCAGCTCGGTTCCAGCGGCTGTTCAGTGCTAATATTGCTTTTTGTTACGAATATGGAACGCCATGAGAGTTGTCATCATCACCGGAGCCTCGGACGGCATCGGCGCCGAAGTCGCACGCCAGCTGGCAGCGAAGGAGGGCGCCGGCCTGGCCCTGGTGCTGGCCGCACGCAACAGCGCAATGCTGGCCGCGGTGGCCGGCGAATGCGCCGCCCTCGGCGCGCAGACGCTGGTGCTGCAGACCGACGTGTCGGTCCAGGACGATTGCAAACGGATGGTGGCCGATACCGTGGCGCGCTTCGGCCGCATCGATGTCCTGATCAATAATGCGGGCCGCTCTGCGCATGCGCTGTTCGAAGATGTCAGCGACCTTGGCTGGTATGAAGACCTGATGCGGGTCAACCTGTGGGGCAGCGTCTGGTGCACGCACGCGGCGCTGCCGCACCTGAAGGCGTCGCATGGCAGCATCGTGGCCGTGTCGTCGCTGGCCGGGCTGGTCGGCGTGCCGGGACGGACCGCGTACGGCGCCTCCAAGTTCGCCGTGTCCGGATTTTTCGAAGCCTTGCGCAGCGAACTGAAAGGGGCCGGCGTCAGCGTGACGACCGCCTATCCTGGCGTGGTGGCCACCCGCATCCGCTACCGCGGCTACAACGCCGAGGGCAAGGAGCACGGTTCGAGCAGCCTGAAGGAAGACAATGCGATGCCGGTCGAAGAATGCGCGGCCCTGATCATCGACGGCATGAACCGGCGCAAGCGCGAAGTGGTCATGACGGCCAAGGGCAAGCTGGGACGCTTCCTTAAACTGCTCGTTCCCGGGCTGATCGAAAACATGGCGCTGGCCGCAGTCAAAGATGATGCAAAACCCCATTAGGCAAAGTTTGAAGCGTCCGCTGCACCTGGTGCTCGCCCTGATGGGGCTGCAAGGCTTCATTGATGGTTTTTGGTATGCCCACAGCTGGCCTGAGCCCCTGCTAGGTGGCTTATTGATTACGATGCTGGCCAATTTTTCCATCTTCGTCTGGTATTGCCGCGACAGCGATGCGCGCCACTACCGCCGTTCACTGCTCCGCAACATCGGAATTAACTCTTTAGGAATAGTCGGGATTCCCTATTACGTGGTCCGTAGCCGGGCGGCCGGTGACAAGTGGTGGGCATTGCTGCGGTTTGTCGGCTACTGCTTCCTGATGCTGACCGCCGTCGCAACCGGCCAGCTGCTCGCTATGCTGGTGGCGATCTTCTTTTAAGCGTCCCCAAAGTTTGACTGCGTATAAATCAGTCATCACTTCTGGGGAGAATAAAAATGAAAAGCTGGCTGCATCTGAACAAGGGTTTCCTGGTATTCCTGGTGCTGTTCGGCGTGTTCCGCACCGCCATCGCGGACTGGAATCCAATTCCGTCCGGCTCGATGCGGCCAGGGCTGCTCGAAGGCGACGTGGTGTTCATCAACCGGCTCGCCTTCAACGTCAAAGTACCACTGACCGATGTGGTGCTGGCGCACACGGGCGAGCCGCAGCGCGGCGACGTCGTGACGTTTTCTTCGCCGACCGACGGCACGCGCCTGATCAAGCGCGTCATGGCGCTGCCCGGCGACGTCGTCGAAATGCGCGACGAGAAGCTGATCATCAACGGCCAGCCAGCCACCTACACCGAAGTCGAACAGGTCATGGAGCCTATCGGCAAGGGCAACTTCACGCCGGCACGCCGCTACGACGAAACGGTCGGCGCCCGCCACCAGCGCATCCAGCTGCTGCCGCAGGTTGCGGCGCGGCGCGACTTCGCGCCGGTGACGATACCGCCGGACCAGTACCTGATGTTGGGCGACAATCGCGATAACAGTGCCGACTCGCGCTATATCGGCCTGGTGCCGCGCAACTTGCTGATCGGGCGCGCGGTGCGGGTGCTGGTGTCGGCCGATATCGAAGGCAACTGGATGCCGCGCGGCGAACGTTTCGGCAAGCCGCTCGGCATCAACGCCCAGTGAGCTTGTCGAAATAGCGATAAAATACCGGTCTTCGGTTTGCTGCATGTCGCGCTGCCGTATTTGACGGGGCGCCTGGAATGCAAAGACTGTTGACCGTAATTCTGGCCTGCCTGGGGATGGTAGGCGCGCTGGCGATCGACACCTACCTTCCATCGATTCCCGCCATCGGACGCGAATTCCAGGTCGGGCCGCTGGCGGTCCAGCAGACGCTGAGCGTGTTCCTGTTTACCTTCGCCTTCATGATGCTGTTCTACGGCACGCTGTCCGATTCCTTCGGGCGCCGGCCGGTGATCCTGATCGCGCTGGCGGTCTACACGCTCGGCTCGCTCGGCGCCGTGTTCGCGCCCACCTTCGGCGTGCTGCTGGCCTGCCGCGCCTTGCAGGGCCTGGCGGCAGGTGCGGGTTCCGTGATCGGCCAGGCCATCGTGCAGGACCGCTACGCGCACGACCAGGCACACGCCCAGAAAATCATGTCGCACATCATGATGGTATTCGGCCTGGCGCCCGCGATCGCGCCGGTGCTGGGCGGCTGGCTGCACGTGACGTTCGGCTGGCGTGCGACTTTCGTGTTCCTGGCCGGATTCGGCGCGTTGATGATGCTGCTGGTCTACCGCGGCCTGCCGGAAAGCCTGCCGAAGGAACAGCGCCATGCCTTCCATGGCGTGGCGATCGCACGCAATTACCTGAAAGTGCTGCGCAATCCGCAATTCCTGCTGCTGGCGATGGCGGTCGGGCTGGCATTCGGCGGCCTGTCGCTATATATCGGCTCGGCCGCCAACTTCGTGCTGGTGATCCTGAAGCTGCCCGAGACCGCGTTTGCGTGGCTGTTCATACCCATGATCGGCGGCATGACGCTCGGCTCGGCGTGGGGCGGCAAGGCGGCTGCGCGGATCGCGCCGGCGAACATGATGTGGCTCGGCTTCGCCATCATGATTACCGGCGGCGCCATCAGCGTGGCCTACAACAGCCTGTTCGTGGCCGCCATCCCGTGGGCAGTGCTGCCGCTGGCGGTGTACACCTTCGGGCTGGCCGTGGCGATGCCGGCCATCCAGGTCGGCGCACTGGCGCTGTTCCCGGACAACCGGGGACTGGCCGCGTCGATGCTGTCGTTCATCCAGATGATGTTGTTCGCGATGGTGTCGGGCCTGGTGGCGCCGCTGCTGTTCGACAGCGCCCTGAAGCTGGCCTGCGGCGTGCTGGCCGGGCTGGCGGCCAGTTTCGCCTGCTGGCGCCTGAGCCTGCGCGTGGCAGGCCCTGCGCCCCTGGGTTAGCGCGTGTGCGTCTTCATCGCGGCGGCCACTTCGCGCTTGCCGTCGCGCTCTTTTTCGGTGGCGCGCTTGTCGTGCTGCTTCTTGCCCTTGGCCAGGCCGATCTCGCACTTGATGCGCCCGCCCTTGAAGTGCAGGTTCAGCGGCACCAGCGTGTAGCCGGAGCGCTCGACCTTGCCGATCAGCTTTTCCAGCTCGGCGCGGTGCAGCAGCAGCTTGCGGGTGCGCACCGCGTCCGGGTGGGTGAACGACGAGGCGGTCGCCAGCGCGCTGATGTGGGCGCCGAACAGGAACAGTTCGTCGCCGCGCACGACCACGTAGGCTTCCTTGATTTGCACGCGCGCGTCGCGGATGGCCTTGACTTCCCATCCTTCGAGGACGATGCCCGCTTCCCACCGGTCTTCGATGAAGTAGTCGTGAAACGCTTTTTTATTGTCAGCAATGCTCATGAAATGGCTAAAATGTGGGGTTCAGTTAAACTAATAACCAACATCATAGCAAACGGTTGATTAATGGCAGTAGTGCACAAAACAGTATTTCTTGGCTATAGCGCCGAACAGATGTTCGATCTGGTCGCCAAAGTGGAAGATTATCCGAAATTCCTGCCGTGGTGCGGCGGGGCGAAAGTGCTTGAGGGCGATGCCGACAGCGTGCTGGCCTGCCTGGCGATTCATTTTCATGGCGTCAATCAAAGCTTCACGACCCGTAACTACAATACACGGCCGACCCAGATCAAGATGACGCTGGTCGACGGCCCGTTCAAGTCGATGGACGGTACCTGGACCATCAAGGCGCTGAGGGAAGATGCCTGCAAGGTCGACTTCGAGCTGCACTATGAATTTTCCAACATTATTCTCGAGCAGCTGATTGGCCCGGTGTTCGGCGTCATCGCCAACAGCATGGTCGATTCCTTCTGCAAGCGGGCCGAGACCGTGTATGGCTAAGCAATTGCCTGTCCAGGTCTGCTATGCAACCGGCGCCCAGGTCTTCCTGCGCGACCTGGTGGTGGAAGAGGGCGCCACGATCGCCCAGGCGATCGCGCTGAGCGGCGTGCTGGCCGAGGTCCCGGAAATCGACCTGGCATTGCAGCCGGTCGGGCTGTTCGGGAAGAAGCGTGCGCTCGATACGGTGCTGCGCGAGCATGACCGGATCGAGATCTACCGGCCGCTGGTGGCCGATCCGAAAGATTCGCGGCGCAGGCGCGCCGAGAAAAAAGCTGGTTGACGCCCCGCGCGCTCAGTTGCAGTCGGCCAGGGCCTCGTTGTTGACCGCTTGTTCCTTGGCACGCGCCTTGTCGTCCATCACGGCGCGGTCGCCCGTCGCATAGCGCAGTCGCTGGCCCGTCGCCAGTTGGGCATTGTTGGTCCGGACTTTGTCGCACCGGGCCTTCTTTTGGGCCTGTTCGGCGGCGGCGGCCGCGGCCTTGGTTTCGGCTTCATTTTTTGCCGCCATGCGCTTGCGGAAGTCGGCGTCGATCTCGGCGACCGATTTGCCGGTGGCAGCAGGCTTGTCCTCGGGCGTGGACGCGCTTGGGGCGACGATGGCCCGCGATTTCAGGATCTTACTGGCCGGCACGGACGGTGGCGGCGCCTGGTCCGAAATCTGTTTGTGGCCGTTTGCGTCGATCCACACATATTGGGCATGGGCGGCGCCGGCGAGCAGCAGCAGCGCTGCGCCGGCGATCAATGGAAGTGTTTGCATCGGAGTGCGCTTGTTCATCAAAATCTTTCCATACGTTATCTAGTTCCTGATTTAACCGTGAATACAGGCTGCGGTCAACTGCAGCGGCTGCCGGGCGGGTGGTTTTGAGGCTCTTTCGAGACGGCAGGCAAGAACTTCTGTATAATTCACTTTTGCGCCAATAGGAAAATGCTATGCGTCTACTTCAAAAAGCACTCACGTTCGATGATGTGCTGCTCGTCCCGGCTTATTCGAACGTCCTGCCAGCCGACACCTCCCTCAAGACCCGCCTGACCCGCAACATCGCCTTGAATATCCCCCTGTTGTCCGCCGCCATGGACACCGTCACCGAAGCGCGCCTGGCAATTGCCATGGCCCAAGAAGGTGGCATCGGGATCATCCACAAGAATCTGTCGCCGAAAGACCAGGCGCGTGAAGTGGCGCGCGTCAAGCGTTTCGAAGCCGGCGTGCTGCGCGACCCGATCACGATTCCGCCAACGATGAAAATCCGCGACGTGATCGCGCTGACCGAACAGTATGGCATCAGCGGTTTCCCTGTGGTTGAAGGCAAGACGGTCGTTGGCATCATCACCAACCGCGACTTGCGTTTTGAAGAAGAGCTGGACGCCGAAGCGCGCGCCAAGATGACGCCGCGCGAAAAGCTGGTGTACGTCAACGAAGACGCCGACACTGCCGAAGCGAAGCGCCTGATGAACAAGCACCGCCTCGAGCGCGTGCTGGTCGTCAACGACGCCTTCGAACTGCGCGGCCTGATTACCGTCAAGGATATCCAGAAGTCGCACGAGCATCCGTTCGCCTCCAAGGACAAGCACGGCAAGCTGCTGGTCGGCGCCGCCGTCGGCGTTTCCCAGCGCGACGAAGAACGCATCGACCTGCTGGTCGCCGCCGGCGTTGACGTGCTGGTGGTCGATACCGCCCACGGCCATTCGCAAGGCATCCTGGACCGCGTGAAATGGATCAAGACCAAGTATCCTGACGTGGACGTCATCGGCGGCAACATCGCTACCGCGGCGGCCGCACTGGCACTGGTCGCCCATGGCGCCGACGCCGTCAAGGTTGGCATCGGTCCTGGCTCGATCTGCACCACCCGTATCGTCGCCGGCGTCGGCGTGCCGCAGATCACCGCGATTTCGAACGTGGCCGAAGCGCTGGCCGGCACCGGCGTGCCGTGCATCGCCGATGGCGGCATCCGCTTCTCGGGTGACATTTCCAAGGCACTCGCCGCAGGCGCCTCGACCGTGATGATGGGCAGCATGTTCGCCGGCACCGAAGAAGCGCCGGGCGAAGTGATCCTGTACCAGGGCCGCAGCTACAAATCGTACCGCGGCATGGGATCGCTGGGCGCGATGGCCGACGGTTCGGCCGACCGCTACTTCCAGGACGCGTCGGCCAAGGCCGACAAGTTCGTCCCGGAAGGCATCGAAGGGCGCGTTGCCTACAAGGGCAGCGTGCTGGCGATCATCTACCAGATGGTCGGCGGCGTGCGCCAGTCGATGGGCTACTGCGGTTGTGCGTCGATCGACGAGCTGCGCGAAAAGGCCGAGTTTGTCGAGATCACCTCGGCCGGCATGCGTGAATCGCACGTGCATGACGTGCAAATAACCAAAGAAGCGCCGAACTACCGTTCGGGCGAATAAACCAGGATACAGCGCGGCGACCAGTTCGCCGCGTTGCTTATCAGACGCCAGATTTCTCTACTTCTCTTTAGCGCCCTCCATGCACTCTAAAATCCTCATCCTCGATTTCGGTTCCCAGGTTACCCAGCTGATCGCGCGCCGCGTGCGCGATGCCGGCGTGTTTTCGGAAGTCTTTCCGTACGACGTCAGCGACGAGTTCGTCCGCAACTACGGCGCGGCCGGCGTAATCCTGTCGGGCAGCCACAATTCCACGCTCGAAGGCGACGCCCCCCGCGCGCCGCAGGCGGTGTTCGAACTGGGCGTACCGGTGCTGGGCATCTGCTACGGCATGCAGACCATGGCGGCCCAGCTGGGCGGCAAGGTCGAGAGCGGCCTGGTGCGCGAATTCGGTTACGCCGAAGTGCGCGCGCGCAGCCACACGGCGCTGCTCAAGGGCATCAACGACTTCGTTACCGACGAAGGCCACGGCATGCTGAAAGTGTGGATGAGCCACGGCGACAAGGTACTCGACATGCCGTCCGGCTTCAAGCTGATGGGCGATACGCCGAGCTGTCCGGTGGCGGCGATGGCCGACGAGGAGCGCCGCTTTTACGCGGTGCAGTTCCACCCGGAAGTGACGCACACCGTGCAGGGCAAGGCGATCCTGGGCCGTTTCGTGCACGAGATCTGCGGCTGCAAGTCGGACTGGAACATGCCCGATTACATCAGCGAAGCGGTGCAAAAGATCCGCGACCAGGTCGGCACCGACGACGTGATCCTGGGCCTGTCGGGCGGCGTCGATTCGAGCGTTGCGGCAGCGCTGATCCACCGCGCCATCGGCGACCAGCTGACCTGCGTGTTCGTCGACCACGGCCTGCTGCGCCTGGACGAGGGCAAGATGGTGATGGACATGTTCGCCAAGAACCTGGGCGTCAAGGTGATCCGCGTCGACGCCGAAGACCAGTTCCTGGGCCATCTGGCCGGCGTGGCTGATCCGGAAGCGAAGCGCAAGATCATCGGACGCGAATTTGTCGAAGTGTTCCAGGTCGAAGCGGGCAAATTGAGCAATGCCAAATGGCTGGCGCAGGGCACCATCTATCCGGACGTGATCGAAAGCGCGGGCAAGGGCAAGAAGGGCCAGACCATCAAGAGCCACCACAATGTGGGCGGCCTGCCGGAAACGCTGAACCTGAAACTGCTCGAGCCATTGCGCGAACTGTTCAAGGATGAAGTGCGCAAGCTCGGCGTCGCGCTGGGCCTGCCGCACGACATGGTGTACCGCCATCCATTCCCGGGCCCTGGCCTGGGCGTGCGCATCCTGGGCGAAGTGAAGAAGGATTTCGCCGATTTGCTGCGCCGTGCCGATGCGATCTTCATCGAAGAACTGCGCAACACGCCGTGCGAACTGCCTGCGCTGGAAAGCATCGATGCCGGCGCCGCCCCGACCAACTGGTACGAAGCGACCAGCCAGGCGTTTGCCGTGTTCCTGCCGGTCAAATCGGTGGGCGTGATGGGCGATGGCCGCACCTACGAATACGTGGTGGCGCTGCGCGCGGTGCAGACGCTGGACTTCATGACGGCGCAATGGGCGCATTTGCCGCACAGCCTGCTGGGCAAAGTGTCGAACCGCATCATCAATGAAGTGCGCGGGATTAACCGGGTCGTGTATGACATCTCGGGCAAGCCGCCAGCGACGATTGAGTGGGAATGAAGTTCCTGCTGTAGTATCTGCACTGGCCATCAGCGTGTTGAATGAAGCCCTGTTTTGCGACAGGGCTTTTTTTCAGCGCGCTCGGTGACGATTCAGTCCAAGCCATGCTCGCGATCGCGAAATACGGCTATGAAAACGAAGGAGTACTCGATGCAGGATCGGCAAAACGGCCTTGCGGCTGCCATGTTTCCCATTGCGATCGTGGGCGCTGCGGCGTTCGTCGCGCAGCGCTTCTTTCTGCCGCTGGCGTGGGGCGCGATTCTCTGTATTGCCACCTGGCCGCTCTACCTGCGCATCGTGAAACTGTGTGGACAGCGTCCCTTGCTGGGCGCGGTGGCCAGCGTCGCCCTGGTGGCGCTGCTGTTTTTCATTCCGCTTGGCTTATTCGTCGGGCAGGCGATGCAGCAAGCGCCGGCGTTGGCTGAACTGCTCGCCCGGGCCAATACCGACGGTCTGGCGCCACCCGAGTGGCTGCAGCGCATGCCTTTCGCTGGCGGTGCCATACGCGACTGGTGGCTCACCACGCTCACGCAGCCGCATGGCCTTTCGCACCTGTTCCAGCAAGGGGCGGGCGGGGCCCTGCACACGGCCAAGGACCTGTTGCGAAGCTTCGGGGTGCAACTGATGCACCGCACTATCGACATCGGCTTTGCCTTTCTTTTCCTGTTCTTCTTCTACAAGGACGGACAGGCCTTGATGGGGCAGATTGCCACCGTCGGCCAGCGCGTACTTGGACTGGCGCGCTGGGAGCGCTACACGGCTAAGGTGCCGGCAGCGATCCGCGCCACGGTCAATGGCCTGGTGCTCGTTGGCTTGGCCGAGGGCGTGCTGTTGGGGATCGGCTATGAAGTGGTTGGCTTGCCATCGGCCGCGTTGTGGGCTGCCGCGACCGGCATCCTCGGCATGATCCCGCTCGGAGCGCCGCTGGTATTCCTCGCGGTCGCCGGTTTGTTGATGACTCAAGGACATGCTGGGGCGGCCGCCGGGATTGCCGTGTGGGGCGGCGCTGTCTTGTTTGTGGCGGACCATTTTGTGCGGCCGAAAATGATTGGCACGGCAACCCAGCTACCGTTTGCCGCAGTGCTGATCGGCATACTCGGCGGCGTCGAAACGATGGGTCTGGTCGGCCTTTTCGTCGGCCCCGTGGCCATGACGCTGTTCGTGACCTTATGGAATGAAGCGCCAAACGACATTGGCACGCAAAAGCCCGCGCGACAGGCGGATGACGCCTGACACGGCCCAATCGCCCGTGTTGGGCGCCTGGATCCAAGTCACTGCATCGCGCCAGAGAGCAGCACCGTTCGGCCAGTGGCGCACGGTAGCGTTGACAGCAAGGCAGTGGCCACTGCCGACGCCCTGATGGGCTTGTAGTTGTGCGGTATGAGAAAACCCAAGGTCCGGTTGAGCACGTTTCCCAACTGCTCTCCAGGCCGTGCGGCCTGTCCCAGTTCCACACGGTCGCCAATGAGCAGGGAAGGCCGCGCGATGACCAGCGCCTCGAACGGCATCTGGCCCAAGGCACTTTCCAGTTCCCCCTTCACACGATTGTAAAAGACCTTGGAATGGGGATCGGCGCCCATGGCGCTGACCAGACCCGTGCGCTTGACACCGGCGGCCAAGGCCGCCGTCGCTACCGCCAGGTTGGCATCGTAGTCAACTGCGCGAAACGCCGCCTGCGAGCCGGCGACCTTGATCGTGGTCCCCAAGGCAAGATACACCTCGTCGGCGCGGGGCAGCGCTGGCAGTCTGGTGAAGTCGACTACATGGCTGGTGAGCTTGGGATGCTGGAACGCAGCCGGCCGGCGTCCGAGGCTATGCACCGTGGCCACATCGGGATCGTCCAACAGACCTTGCAGGATCGCTCTTCCCACCAGGCCGCTGGCCCCTGCAACAATGACAGTCCGTTTTTCCATGGCCAGATAGTGACACGAAAATCGGTTCAGCAGTGGCTTCACGCTCAGCGGACCTGCATCGTCGCCGATCAGCTGTTCGGCACAGCATGTCCCTCAATGAAATTCATCATGGATACTTGCAAGGGCATCGATTCAAGTTCTGTCCAAGTATTTTGTGTTGCTACATTCTCCTTGGCGCTTGGCAAGATCGTCGATATGATGCCAGCGTGTCGGCCCCGCGCCCGCATGGCGGCTCGCTGCCATTCCTTCCTTACCTTTAAAAGAGAAATTCGATGGTCAAAAATTCCTTCCTGCGAGGAGGGATGTCATTGTGCATCCTGTCCGGCCTGTTCTTCGCCCCGGCCGCCTATGCGCTGCGCCCGTTCGAAGGAACCGACGGCAGCGTCGCCGAAGCGGGCGTGTTCGAACTGGAGTTTTCACCCACCGGATTTATTCGCACCGGCGAAGCGCGGACACTGCTCGGTCCCTTCGTCGTCGCCAATTTCGGTTTCGCCGGCGACACTGAACTGGTGCTGGAGGGGAAGTTCATTCGGCAGCAAGGCGGGCAAGTCGACGGCCACCGGACCCGTTTTGGCGATACCGCCATCTCGGTGAAGCACCTTTTTCGGGATGGCAGCCTGCAGGACGGGACCGGGCTGAGCATCGCGGCGGAGTGCGGCGTCCTGCTGCCGGAATACCATGGCGAAACAGGACGCGGCGAAACCTGCGCCGGCATCGCGTCGCAAAAATTCGATGCGGCAGTGGTCCATTTCAACGCGGGGCTGAGCCGGACGCTGGAACACACCAGCCGCACCTCGATCGGCGTGATTGCCGAAGGCGAAACCAGCGGCCCGGCCAGGCCCGTCATGGAGGTGCTGTCCGAACACGATCGGGGCGGCATCAGCACGCGTTCGCTGTTGCTCGGCATGGTCTGGAAGCATGACGAAGACCTCGCGTTCGACGCGGCCGTCCGCAAGGCGCGCAGCGGCGGCGAATCGCTCACCGAGCTGCGCTTCGGGCTGACGTGGAGCGTGCAAATGCACAAATAAAGCGCCTGCCGACCTGGCGCGCCAGTGGCCAGTTCAGCGCGGTGCAACCGTCAATAATGTGAAGGTGTCAGGCTTCAACGACGGCCTAGCATTGGCCGGCGGCGGTGTGTCGGACGCGGCCTCGGCGGACACCAGATAGACGCTATGCGACACCGGATCGAGCGCCATCGTGCGCGCCCGCGCCATCGTCGCCACCGTCTGCACGACATGGTACGGAGCTGCGCCGTCGATGACGGTCAGCGTGCCATCGCCGTTCGAGGCGAACGCGAGCTTGCGCTCGGGGTCGAAAGCGCTTGCATCGTTGCCCTTGCCGATCGCTGGCAGTGCCAGCATCTTGCCCGTCACAGCGTCAAGGATGGCCATCACGCCGTTGTGGCAGCCGGCAAACAGGTGCATGGCCGCCGGGTCGATCGCCAGGCCGGCCGGTTCGTCACAGCCGGCCGAGACGTCATATTGATGCAGCACTGCCGAGGAATTGGTATCGATCACGGCGATCGCGTTCTTGTCTTCCAGCGCGATATACAAATGACCTTTGCCATCGAGCACGGCAGTTTCCGGCTTGCCAGCCAGCGCGATCGTCTTGATCACTTTATTGCTGGACGCATCGATCACGCTGATGCTGTTGTCCTTGCCATTGGCGACGAAAATGCGTGCTGTTTTCGGGTCATAAATGATGCCATCTGGCTTGTGGCCGACCTTGACCGTCGTCACTTCCTTGAGCGTCGACAGCGCAAAAACGGTGACCGTTTCGTTGCCGCCGTTGCTGGTGTATCCGCGGTCCCGCTCAGCCGCAAGCGCGACACCATGCACGCCCGGCGTATTGACGACGCTGCCGATCACGGACTTGGCAGTGACATCGAAGACATCGACCTGGTCGCCGCGCGTGAGGTAGACGCGCTGGCCGGCGCTGTCGACGCTGAGGTAATCCCAGCGCACGGGACCCTTGAGTACTTGTCGCGCGACCACCTGGTAGGCAGGTACCGGTGCCGGTGCCGGCGCAGCGCCGGCCATGCTGGCGGCCAATGCAAGCGGCAGGACAAGGTACTTTGGTTGTAACGGCATGTTCAGACTCCTGGAATGATGAAATGGGTGCCAAGTATGCACGAGCTTATTCGCTTGTGTCGATGAAAAAAGACGCGTTCGGCGCACCGGCCTGATTGGCTGCATGCACTTCAAGGAGCGGAATTTCACGATTTAATTATTTCATAAATTGGAAGAATCAATTGCAATAAATGGGTATTCTTGTCCTGGTCGTTCAGCCCTATAGTGCTTACCTGCGCTGCTTCAGCGTCCATAATGACCACTTAGGAGTACTCCATGAGCCGTATCGCCATCCCTTCCGTCGACGCATCGCCAGCCGCATCGAAGCCTTTGCTTGACGCTGTTTTGAAACAACTGGGCGTCGTCCCGAACCTGATGAAAATGGTCGGCAACAGCCCGGCGGCGCTGGAAGGCTACCTGTCCTTGAACGGCGCCATGGCCAAAGGCGTGCTGGACCTGCAGCTGCGCGAACGGATTGCGCTGGCGACCGCCGAATTGAACGGCTGCGACTACTGCCTGGCTGCCCACAGCTACCTGGGGACCAACCTGGCCAAGCTGAGCGATGCGGAAATCGCCGCCGCGCGCGGTGCCACCTCGGCGGACGCCCGGGCCGCCGCCGCCCTGCGGTTCGCGCAGCGCGTCGTTGCCGAACGCGGTCACGTCGACCGCGACGACCTGGCGGCCGTGCGGGCAGCCGGTTTCGATGATGCCGCCGTCGTCGAAATCGTTCTGAATGTGGCCCTGAACGTGCTGACCAACTACATCAACAACGTCGCCCAAACGGATCTGGACTTTCCCGCGGCCGCCCGACTGGCTGCGTGAACATGCGGCGCCGAGATTTCCTGCGCTCGGTCGGCGCCGCCGCGGCCGGCTTGCTGGTGGCGCCGGCGGTGCTGGCGCAAAAGGCCCCGGCCGCCACACCGTTCGTGTTGCGCGGCGTTGATGTGGCCGGCAAAGCGATCGACCTGCAGCAGTATGCGGGCAGGGCTTGCCTGATCAGCTTCTTCACCGTCGAATGCATCCCGTGCACCAACGATTTGCGCCTGATGCGCGAGTTCTACGGCGCCAACCGGTCGCGCAATTACGTCAACATCGGCGTCAACCTCGACAGCAGCCGCGCCGTGCTGGCCGAGTATGTCGCGCTGCTGGACAAGACCATTCCGGCCGGCCAGCATTTCCCGATCGCGTGGCGCGGCGCCAAGGAGCATCGCGACAATTTCGGCGCAATGCTGTCGCAGCCTACCCATTTCGTGCTCGACAAGGCGCATCGGCTGGTGCTGCGCCGCAACGGCATCTTCAAGGCCGACGACTGGGATGAGCTGTGGACCAACCTGGGATGACACGCTTGCCTGGCATCGGCAATAATAGGCGATGTTGACACGTTCCTTCCTTTGCCACCCCTTGTATTGGTCCATGCTGCTTGGCCTGGCGTTGCCATGCACCGCCCACGGCATCGAACTGAGCGGCCTGCTCGATGTGCGCGCGCTGCACGACAATGGCGAGCGCAGCTGGACCCTGGACGGCATGGGCAAGACGCGCTGGGCCGGCGGCGCGCCAGTGCGGCTGGGACAAGGTATCGTCGCGGCCGAACAGGAATTGAGCGATGCGCTGTCCGGCTTTGCCGTCATCAATGCCAGCGACGACCGGCGCCACCTGTTTGACTTGCAGGAGGCCTGGGTCGGCTGGAACCCGGTGCCCGCCGGGCCATGGAAAGTGCGCGCCAGGGCCGGCCTGTTTTTTCCGCCGCTGAACCAGGAGATCGACTACGCGCGCCTGACGTGGACCCCGACCCGCACGCTGTCTGCTTCGGCGCTGAACAACTGGGTCGGCGAAGAACTGAAGACCAGGGGCGCCGAACTGACGCTGACCCATCGCGGCCGCGCCACCGGATCGCCGCACGCTATCGGCTTCACCGCCGCCATTTTCAATGGCAACGATCCGGCCGGCACGCTGCTGGCGTGGCGCGGCTGGAGCGTCGGCGACCGCATCAGCGGTGCAAGCGAGGCGATCCAACTGGCCGACTTGCCGGTCTATCGCGCCGATGGGGCGATCAACAAGCAAACGCGCGACATCCATGTGTTCCGCGAGATCGATGGCCGCGCCGGCTTCTACGTCGGCGTCAACTATGGGTACGCCGATACGGCCGAAGTGACGCTGCTGCACTACGACAACCGCGGCGATCCGCTGGTGGTCAAGGCTGGCCAATACAGCTGGGCCACGCGGTTCGACCATGCCGGGCTGCGCCTGCGCACCGCGGGCCAATGGGAATGGTTATGCCAATACATGGCGGGCGAAACGAGGATGGGGGCCCAGGCCGCCGGAGTCGACTTCCGCGCCTGGTACGGCCTGGCCAGCCACCGGCTCGGACCGGGAACGCTGACCGTGCGCTACGACCGGTTCGCCACGCGCGAACATGACAATATTGCATCCGACCCCAACAGCGAGCAGGGCAGCGCCGTGGCGTTCGCCTATCTGTACGACGTGAACAGCTCGCTCAGCGTCGTCAGCGAACTGCTGTCAGTGCGCAGTACGCGCCCGGCCCGCGTGCTGGTCGGCGCGGCGGCCTACCAGGCGGGCAACAGCGTGACAACCTCATTGCGCTGGCGCTTCTGATTGCTTGCGCCCGCGCCGCATAGGCATAAAGGCGTAGGCGCGCTAGGTCCGATGTTGCCGCTCGTGTCCATCATGCCCATTTGAAATCACCGCGCCGCTCCCTACACTGGACCGATCAGCACGCGCTGCGAAGGCGCCGCCAGCCTGGCCGACGTCGCAGTCTTCACCGATGGGATACGCAATGTTCAAGAACCTCAGCATCAAGTCGCGCCTGGTCTTCGTGATCGGCTTCCTGTCACTGCAATTGCTCGTTGGCGCGTTGATCGGCATCGTCAGCCTCGGCATCGCCAACCGCACCACGCAGAGCATGTATGACGACCGCCTGATGGCCATGGGCCAGCTGGACCAGGTGGTCCGCCTCATGAACGTCAATCAGCTGATCATTGCCAAGGCTGTCTCCGGCGATCCGGCCGCGGCGGCGCGCCAGATGGATGAGGTCGAGCAGAACATCCGCACCGTGGGCGAGGTCTGGGCCGCCTATATGGCAACCGAGCTCACGCCCGAGGAACAAACCCTGGCCGCGCACTTTACCGAGAGCCGCACCCATTTCATCGGCACCGCGCTCACGCCGGCCATGGCGGCGCTGCGGGCCGGCGATATCGCGCTCGCCACCAGCTTCGTGCACGGACCGTTGACGCAGCTGTTCCTGCCCGTGCGCGAAGGCGTCAATGCCTTGCTCAAGCTGCAGCTGCGCGTCGCCAAGACCGAGTACGAACAATCGCAGCAGACCTATCGGCTGGTACGGGCCAGCTGCATCGGCGGCGTGCTGTTTGGCTTGCTGCTGTCGCTGTTGGTGGGCATCTGGCTGATCCGCTCCATCTCGCGTCCGCTGAACGCGGCGGTCAAGATCGCCGGAGGCATCGCCGCCGGCGACCTGGGCCAGCGCATCGAGGTGCGCTCGGGTGACGAAACGGGCCGCCTGATGCAGGCGCTCAAGGACATGAATGGCAGCCTGGTCAAAATCGTCGGCAATGTGCGCAGCGGGACCGATACGATCGCCACCGCCTCGGCCCAGATCGCGGCCGGCAACCTCGACCTGTCCTCGCGCACCGAAGAGCAAGCCAGTTCGCTGGAAGAGACCGCCGCCTCGATGGAAGAATTGACCACCACCGTCAGCCAGAATGCCGACAATGCGCGCCAGGCCAATGTGCTGGCCGCGTCCGCGTCCGAGGTGGCGCTCAAGGGTGGCGCCGTAGTGTCGCAAGTGGTCACCACGATGGCCGGGATCAACGACGCGTCGAAGAAGATCGTCGACATCATCAGCGTCATCGATGGCATCGCTTTCCAGACCAATATCCTGGCGTTGAACGCCGCGGTCGAGGCCGCGCGCGCCGGTGAACAGGGCCGCGGTTTCGCCGTCGTCGCCAGCGAGGTGCGCAACCTGGCCCAGCGCAGCGCCGCGGCCGCGCGCGAAATCAAGACGCTGATCGGCGCGTCGGTCGACCAGGTCGCGCTCGGCAGCAAGCTGGTGCTCGACGCCGGCAGCACGATGGACGAGGTCGTGGCCAGCGTGCGCCGGGTGGCCGCCATTATCGGCGAGATCAGCGTGGCCAGCGCCGAACAGAGCGCCGGCATTGCGCAAGTGAACCAGGCGATCGCGCAAATGGACTCGGTCACGCAACAGAATGCAGCGCTGGTGGAGGAAGCGGCCGCCGCGGCCGCCAGCCTGCAGGAGCAGTCCGGCATGCTGTTGCAGGTGGTGGGCGTGTTCCGGCTCGACCAGCAGCAGGACGCGCCGCCAGCGCCGCCGCGTCGCATGGGCGGCAAGGCACCGGCGCGCGCCCTGCTGGCCGTGGCGGCGCCATCCGATGCCGACGCCCGCCGCCGCGTGTGATCAAGGGCCGCGATCGATCCACAGCAGGGCGTCGCGTATCGTCGGGTTAGCAATGATTTTGCCGTCAACACTGAACGGATCATCGGCTGAACGATCATAAGAACGGACTTCGCGCGCGCTAAGGCGTGTGTTTTCCATGCGTCTGCCAGCGTGCGTGCAGGGTCCTGCAGCGCCAGCTGATTGCGCGCAAAGGAGCCCAAATGGCCATCGTTGATGTCTTGCGAAGCTTGATGCGGCTGATCCGGCTGGGGGCGCACATCGTCCGCCTGCCGGTGGCGAAGCTGCATTTCGACGCGCAGATCGATCACGCGAACATTCGGGCCACGCATGCCGCGTTCACCAAGCGCCATCCGCGCTACTACCTGATACGCAACAAGTCGCTCGGCATCGCACTGATCGACCTGCGCGCTTTCGCCACGCGCGTCGCCTACGTCGAGAGCGTCAGGGAAAAAGACTTTGCAGGCCACCACTGCAAGCGCGCCAAGTCGCGCGGCTATGTGTTGCGTGAGCTGGACCGCAACGACTTTTTGGACGATATCTACGCCATCAATATCTCGATGAGCGAGCGGCAGGGCCGGCCAATGGATCAGGCCTACCTGAAAAAGCCCGCCCCGGCGACCACTCTGGCACACCACCGTTTCTACGGCGTCATCAGCGAACATGGCCGTCTGGTCGCCTATTGCCGCCTTGGCGTGTATGGCAATTTTGCCGCCACCGATCAACTGCTCGGCTACCGCAACAACGACGGCACCATGTATTTTCTGCTGGCCGAAATCATCTGCCTGCTGATCGACGAAGGCAGGATGGACTACTTCATGTACGACAGCTACCTGGGCGCGCGGCCGGGCCTGCAGGACTTCAAGCGGCGCCTCGGCTTCAAGCCCTACCGCGTGCGCTATTCGATCAATTGATGGCCAGGCTGGCTTCGCGCGCCGGCGTTGCAGGGCGGCGTCCCGCCAGCACGGCATGCCACAGCTCGCGCCGGGCGCCGGGGTCGGACCGGTAGCTGATCTTGCCTGCCACGATGGTCGCAACCGGCAAGCCGTCACAAAACAGGATGCGGTTGCCGGTCAGCGCGGGCACTTTTTCGCCCGGCAGCAGGGTGCCGCACAGATTGAGCGGGTCGACGCCCGAGATGCACACCAGGCTGGCGTCGCTGGCGCGGCGCCGTACTGAGCGCAGCAGCGCAATGGCTTCGGGCAGCGCGAACTGTTCGCCCGAAAACCCGGCCACGAAACGGCCGCCCCGGATCTCGCCGCGCGCTTCGAGCCGGTGGTAGACCGGCAGCAGTTCGCGCCAGGACGGCAGCCATGCCGCTTCGCGTTCGAGCAGGCGCCAGAACATGACGCCGTAGCGGCGCAACAGCGTCATGGCGACGTGTTCCAGCGTCGCCGGATCGGTGCGCGGCTTGCGCAGTGCCGGCGCGGCCTCGGGGGCGGCGCGCCGCACCAGCGCCCAGCGTCCCGCTTCCTCCATGCTGGGAGCGGCGCCGCGCCGGCGCCGCTTGTCGCTGCTGGCGCGCCTGGCGGCCGGCTGCAGCATCGCGCGCATGCCGGCGAAGCTGTCGGCGTTGACCAGCCCCGTGGCAACCAGTTCGCCCAGCGCATGCTCCAGTTCCACCGGCAGCATATGGGCATCGTGCAGCAGTTCGTCGAAGAACATGGCGCCGTCGCGCCGCAGCGCTTCCAGTACGCCGGCGGCGCGCGGCGAGAGGTCGGGCGGCCCGGTGACGGCCGGCAGCGCGTGCCAGTGCGCACTCTGGCGCCGCGCCAGCAGTACGATCGGCGTACTGCGCACCGGTCCCCCGTGCGCAGTACGCGGTGCGCCGATGCGCGTCCAGACCAGCTTTCCGGAACGGCACAACTCGTCCAGCCACAGGATGGAGTAGTCGCGCAGGCGCAGTGCCAGCAGGTCGCTTTCCCAGGCGCCGGCGGCCGCTTCGTAGCCTTCCAGCTGCACCAGCGCGCGCGGCAGCGCGTCCTGCCCCTGCAGCCGCGCGTCCGGCGCCAGGTGCTGCCAGTCGAACAGGAAGCGCATGAAATCCTGCCGTTCGACCGGTTCGATTTCGCGCCGCAGCCACTTGATGGTGTAGCGGTGGATGCGCGCCAGCAGGTGGCGCTCGCACCATTCTTCCGTCTCGATGCCAGGCGTGAAATGGCCGCGCATGACGTAGCCTTCGCTTTCCAGCGTGGCCAGGACGATGGCGGCGCTGCCCTCGGCCAGCTGCAGGGCCGCGGCGATCGCGGCCAGCGGCTGCGGGCCGAAGCCGGCCAGGCGCGCGCGCAGGATCTCGACCAGCGCGCCGTCGCGCGTCCAGGGCGCGCCGCCGTCGCCGCGGTGACTGTCCGGAATCGTCAGCTCAGGTGAGGCCAGCGCCTGCGGATAGGCGGCCTGCATGCAGTCCAGGCGTTCCAGCGCAACCCAGAAATCGGCGCCGTGGCTGTCGCGCAGGCGCGTCGCGCGGCCGCCCGCGGCCAGGCCTTCGAGCAAGGCCGGCCAGCCTTCCTGGCGCAGCGCTTCGGCCTGCGTGAAGCAGGCCAGCGCCACCAGCGCCTCCTGTACTTCGTCGGCGTTGCGCGCGCGCGGCCAGGCTTCCTCGGCCACGCTGGCGATGGCGTCGGCGTCGAGCGCGCCCAGGTCGTCGGTGGAGGTCGGGTCGGTCCAGCGGCGGCTCTGGACGGCCTGGGTGCGGCGTTCTTCCAGCGGCGCGTCGTCGAGGAAGGCGTAGGGGCGGGCGTTGAGAATTTCCATCGCCAGCGGGGAGGGCGCCGGCAGGTCGCGCGCCACCAGGCGTAGCTGGCCCGCCTCCATGCGCCGCAGCAGCGCCAGCCAGCCTTCGCAATCCATGGCGTCGTGCAGGCAGTCGTCCAGCGTCTGGTCCACCAGCGGATGGCTGGGCAGCTCGCGTTCGCCCACCACGTTTTCGAGGCACGCTGCCTGCTCGGGAAAGACCGACGCCAGCAGGTCGTCGCTCTTCATGCGCTGCAGCTGCGGCGCCACCTTGCGCCCGCCGGCAAAGCGCGGCAGCGCCAGCGCGGTGGTGGCGTTCCAGCGCCAGCGCACGTTGAACAGCGGCGCGTCGAGCAGCGCCTGGACCAGTATCTGTTCCGCGCTGCCCGAGCGCAGGTAGCGCCACACCTCGTCGAGCACGAAGCTGTGGCTGGTCGCCAGCGACAGGATGATGGCGTCTTCGGTGGCGGCGGCCTGCAGTTCGAAGTTGAACGTGCGGCAGAAGCGCTTGCGCAGCGCCAGGCCCCAGGCGCGGTTGATGCGGCTGCCGAACGGCACGTGCAGCACCAGCTGCATGCCGCCGGACTCGTCGAAGAAGCGCTCCATGACCAGCGTGTCCTGGGTCGGCAGGGCGCCCAGCGCGGCGCGCGAACGGGCCAGGTACTCGACGATCTGGCGCGCGCCGGACGGGTCCAGGCCCAAATGCAGTTCGAACCAGGCGACCGCCCGCTCGAGCGCGGCCCCGGCGCCACCCGGCGCCGCGTCGGCCAGTTGCGCTTCGACCTGCGCGCGCAGGCGCGCCACCCCGGCCGAGAGCTCGTCGCTGCGGCCCGGCGCCTCGCCCAGCCAGAACGGGATGTTCGGCGGCGCGCCGCGGGCATCCTCGACGCGCACCTTGCCGGTGTCGATCTTGAGGATGCGGTAGGACGTATTCCCGAGCTGGAACACGTCGCCCGCCAGGCTCTCGACGGCGAAGTCTTCGTTGACCGTGCCGACCGACTGGCCTTGCGGCTCCAGCAGGACGGTGTAGTCGGCGTTGTCCGGTATGGTGCCGCCGGACGTGACGGCGGTCAGCCTGGCGCCGCGCCGGCCGCGCAGCGAGCGGGTGGCGGCGTCACGGTGCAGATAGGCGCCGCGTACGCCCAGGCGCGTGCTGTAGCCGTCGGCCAGCATGCGCAACACCGCGTCGTAGCGCGCGCGTGCCAGCTGCGCATACGGGTGCGCGTGGCGCAGCAGCTCGAACAGCGCGTCTTCGCCCCATTCGCGGCAGGCCACTTCGGCCACGATCTGCTGGGCCAGCACGTCCAGCGGCGCCACCGGGATGCGCAAGGCATCGAGTTCGCCGCGCCGCACGCAGTCGAGCAGCGCCGCGCATTCGATCAGTTCGTCGCGCGAGGTCGGGAACAGGCGCCCCTTGGGCATGCCGCCGACCTGGTGGCCGGAGCGGCCGACCCGCTGCAGCAGGGCCGCGATATTGCGCGGAGAACCGACCTGGCACACCAGGTCGACCTCGCCGATATCGATTCCCAGTTCGAGCGAAGCGGTGGCGATCAGCACCCGCAGCTCGCCGCGCTTGAGGCGCTGTTCGGCGTCGAGCCGGAATTCCTTGGCCAGGCTGCCGTGGTGCGCCGCCACGTGCTGCGCGCCGAGGCGCTCGGCCAGGTGGCGCGCCGCACGCTCGGCCATGCGGCGCGTATTGACGAAGATGAGCGTGCTGCGGTGCTGCAGCGCCAGTTCGGCCATGCGGTCGTAGACGCGCTCCCACACCTCGTTCGGCATCACCGCGTCGAGCGGCACCGGCGGCAGTTCCAGCGCCAGGTCGCGCGCGCGCACATGGCCGACATCGACCACGGCGCAGTCGGCGCCGCGTCCGACCAGGAAGTCGGCGACGGCGGACACGGGTTTCTGGGTGGCGGACAGGCCAATCCGCACCGGCCGCTGCGCGCACAGGGCGTCGAGCCGCTCCAGGCTGAGCGCCAGGTGGCTGCCGCGCTTGCTGCCGGCGACCGCATGGATCTCGTCGACGATGACGGTACGCACGTGCGACAGCATGGCCCGTCCGCTGTCGGAACCCAGCAGCACATACAGCGATTCGGGCGTCGTCACCAGGATGTGGGGCGCGCGCTTGCGCATGGCGATGCGCTCGGCGGTGGTGCTGTCGCCGGTGCGCACCGCCGTCCGGATGCCGTGCGGCGGCAAGGCCATCGCCTCGAGCTGGCTGGCGATGCCGTCCAGCGGCGCCTGCAGGTTCAGGCGGATATCGTTCGACAGCGCTTTCAGCGGCGACACGTACAGCACCTGCGTTTGATCGGGCAGGGGCGCGGCGCTGCTCTCGCGCACCAGGGTGTCGATCGCCGCCAGGAAGGCGGTCAGGGTCTTGCCGGAACCGGTGGGGGCGGCCACCAGCGTGGCGCGGCCGGCCTGAATCAGCGGCCACGCGCGCAACTGCACGTCGGTGGCGGCCGGAAATGCCGCACCGAACCATGCCGCCACAGCGGGATGGAACTGGTGCGACGTGCTGTCGGAAGGCGTGCGCTTGCTCATGGCGCTGCACATGGGGGCGGAGCGGTTGATGGCAAGATCCGGCTTCCTCTCTGCTTTTATGACAGCCTATCGTGGCGATAGTAAAAAAATATGCTTAATTAAAAATTATTGCAATTGTGCGCACGCCACCAGCCACTATACTCGTCACCAGCGCTGCGCCGACGCGCAGATTTTGACCACTTTGGAGGAAAATTCCATGGCGAAAACGAAAGATGGTGCTAACGGCAGTGGCAAGAAAAACGGGCAGTCGACCAGCGTCGGCAATGGTGGCGAATGGCACCAGCAGTCCCACGGCGCCGCGCTCAGCACCAATCAGGGCGTTCCCGTTTCCGACAATCAAAATTCCTTGCGTGCGCATGCGCGCGGCCCCACGCTGCTGGAAGACTTCATCCTGCGCGAAAAAATCACCCATTTCGACCATGAACGGATCCCGGAGCGCATCGTCCATGCGCGCGGCACCGGCGTGCACGGCTACTTTGAATTGACCGAGTCGCTGGCCGCCTACACCAATGCGAACATCCTGACCGAAGTGGGCCAGCAGACCCCCGTGTTTGCCCGGTTCTCGACCGTGGCCGGCGGCTCCGGCTCGGCCGACACGCCGCGCGATGTACGCGGTTTCGCCGTCAAGCTGTATACCAAGGAGGGCAACTGGGACCTGGTGGGCAATAACATTCCCGTGTTTTTCATCCAGGATGCCATCAAGTTTCCCGACCTGGTCCATGCGGTCAAGATGGAACCGGACCGCGGCTTCCCGCAAGCGGCAACGGCGCACGACACGTTCTGGGACTTCATTTCGCTGACGCCGGAATCGATGCACATGGTGATGTGGGCCATGTCCGACCGTACGCTGCCGCGCTCGCTGCGCATGATGGAAGGCTTCGGCGTGCATTCGTTTCGCCTGCTCAATGAAGATGGCCAGCCGACCTTCGTCAAGTTCCACTGGCGCCCGACGCTGGGCCTGCAGTCGACCGTCTGGGACGAAACCGTCAAGATCGCCGGCGCCGATCCGGATTTCCACCGGCGCGACATGTTCGAGGCCATCAGCGCAGGCCGCTTTCCGGAATGGGAGCTGGCGGTGCAGCTATTTACCGAAAAGCAGGCCGATGCCTTTCCGTTCGACCACCTCGACGCGACCAAACTGATCCCCGAGGAACTGATTCCCTTGAAGGTGATCGGGCGCATGGTGTTGAACCGCTGGCCCGACAATTTCTTCGCCGAAACCGAGCAGGTCGCTTTCTGTCCATCGCATGTCGTGCCGGGCATCGATTTTTCGAACGATCCGCTGTTGCAGGGGCGCCTGTTTTCGTACCTCGACACGCAGCTGTCGCGCCTGGGTTCGCCGAATTTCCATCAGATCCCGGTCAATGCGCCGAAGTGCCCGTTCGCCAATCAGCAGCGCGACGGCCACATGCAGATGGCCCAGCCGCGCGGGCGCGTCGCCTATGAACCGAACTCGCTGTCGACCGACGGCCCGCGCGAGAGCCTGGCCGGATTTCGCAGCGCGGACACGCACGAGAGCGGCAGCAAGGCCAGGATCCGCGCTGAATCGTTCAGCGACCATTACAGCCAGCCGCGCCAGTTCTACATCAGCCAGAGCGCAGTCGAGCAAGCCCACATGGCGTCGGCGCTGGTGTTCGAACTGTCCAAGGTCGAGCATCCCCATATCCGCGCGGCGGTGGTGGGCCATCTGCGTCACATCGACGCCGACCTGGCCCGGCGCGTGGCCACCGGGCTGGGCATGGAGGGCTTGCCCGACCTGCCGCCGACGACGGTGCCGGTCCAGCAATTCGATCCGTCGCCGGCCCTGCAAATCATCGGCAAGATGAAGGCCACGCTGGAAGGGCGCGCAATCGGCCTGCTCGTGGCCGACGGCTCCGAGCGCGGCGCGATCGATGCGCTGATTGCGGCAATCGGCAAGGCCGGCGCCAGCCACAAGGTGATTGCCCCGCGCATCGGCCAGGTAACGCTGTCGGACAAGTCGCGCCTGAAGGTCGACGGCCAGCTGGCCGGCACGCCGTCGGTGCTGTTCGACGCGGTCGCCGTCGTGCTCAGCGCAGATGCGGCCAGCGTCTTGTGCACGGAGGCGGCGGCGGTCGATTTTGTCCGCGATGCGTTCGGCCACCTGAAGGCGATCGCCGCCGACAGCGGCGCGCAGCAGCTGCTGAAAAAGGCGGGCGTGGTCAAGGATGACGGCGTCGTCGACGCCGACGATGTGCGGCGCTTCGTGACGGCGGCCAAGTCACGCCAGTGGGCGCGCGAAAAGTCGGTCCGCACGCTGGCCTGACCAGCCGGATCATACGGCCGATACCATGCGCACTGCGGTGCGCGCCATGCGGACGGCATACCGCTGTGGCGCGCATCTGTCGCACGACGCCACGCGTGACAATTCGATAGAAATTCTTCAATAAAATGCGGCAGTATGGTCATGTAATCAACGTTGCCGTTGATATGACCAGCGTTCGCCTGGTTCGCCGCATCCGTCTTCGCTGATCGACTTTCCTGAATTTGCTGCGTCAACCGGGGGGGACGACCAAAAACTGAAAAATAACTGGATGCTGCCCGCGCCTGCCGGCAAAGATGTTCAAAGGTTTTCCTGGAGTTCCACCATAAGGAGTCCTGTATGAAGATCGTCAGTTTTTCCCTCGAGGACGGCAACAAGTACTACGGCAAGATCGATAACGCGCGCTTTTATATCGGCGCCCGTGTTCCCTACGACGGCGGCAAGGGCTTGATGAATACCGTCGGCACCGCGCAGCAGAAATACGATCGGGCGGCGTTCAGGCCGGAGTTCGGATTCTGGGCCGACTTCATCCATCCGACCGCGATGGCCGAAGGGGCGCTGTACCATACGCTGAACACCTACGATCGGGCGCATTTCACCTTCTCGTTCCTGCAGTTCGCCGCGCATGTCCCCAACGGCGACTTCGTCACCTATTTCCGGGCACTGCTCAAACTGCCGATGGCTGCGGAATATTTTCCGGACCTGGTGCTGGATCAGAATCGCATCTGCAAGGAAGGCGCCAATGGCATCTCGCCGCTGGAATCGGATACATCGACCGAACTGCTGATCGACTATCTGAATCCTTCGCTGAAGGAAATCGAAGACACCGAAATCATCCAGGCCGCCAGGTTCATCCACTGGGCCCAGAACGACCCGATGCACAGGCAAACCCAAATTGCCGTGGGCGTGGCCAACTTTCGCGAAAAAATGGTCGGCTACGCGAAGCAGTACAAGCTCGATGGCGTCGCCGATGCCATCTGCCTGATGGTCGCGGACATCCGTCACCAGGGCCGGGCCAAGAGTCCGGAAATCGTCGCGGCACTGCAAAGCGGCGATCCGCTCGAGTCGCTGCTGCACATCGGCGACGCGCAATATCACGAACGCTTGCTGACGCTGCGGCGCGAAATCGCGGCGCTGAGCGCTGACGGCACGTTCGGCAGGCGCAGATACAGTATCGCCGAACGGGACTTCATCCTTCACTAAGACGTAATCGTTCCGTATGAATGCGGGGCGAACCGTCCAGTGAAAGCCTCAGCGGCCGCTCTCCTTCAACTTGGCCACGGCTTGCTACCTGTACCAAGGTACCAGTGACAGGCAGGGTGGCGCAGCTTACATTGGGACATTCAAAACAATTTCTATTTGTGAAATATGAACCTGTCGCCCCCCGTCATTGCCCTGGTTGAAGATGACGTTGCCGCCAACCAGGCGTTTGCCCGACTGCTGCGCGCCCATGGCTACGAGGTCGAAACCTTCGTGTCGGCCGAGCGCCTGCTCGCGTGCATGGGCCTGAGCAGGTTCGACTGCATGTTGCTCGATATCGGCCTCGACGGCATGTCGGGCCTGGACTTGCAGCGCCGCTTGCAGAAAGAGGGCATCGGCGTGCCCATCATCTTCATCACCGGCGGCGACGACCCTGGCGCGCGGACCCGCGCTTACGACCACGGTTGCAGCGATTTCCTGCGCAAGCCCTTCAGCGGCGGCGAGCTGGTCCAGGCAATTTCGATGGCCATGGCTGGACCACACAGCAATTACTAGCGATCACTTGATCGCTGCGCACTTCACCGCGTGCAGCGTGTCGATGTCTTTGCGATATTTGAGCGCGAACTTGTCGAGTTCTTCGTTCGAGGGGCCCGGATTGGGATCGATCGTCAGCAGCATCTTGCAAAACGTCGCCGATTTCGCCTTGCGGGCCACCAGGCATTTTTTGAAGTCGGGCGGCAGCTCCGCGATAAATCGGGGAATGCTTTCATCCTGGGCGAACATGCGCGGCGCCGGCAATGACGCGTAGCTGGCATCTTGCGCCATGCACAGCCCCACCGAACTGATGTACCAGAGGCCGTCACCACCGTGGGCGCTGGCGCCCTGCACGGCAAGCGCGGCAATTGCCGTTACGGCGATGGTGCGAATTTTCATGACATTCCTTGGGCTGGCTAGTGCTGTTTGACGACACGCACGACATCGCCGCGCGCCGCGGTACTGACAAAAGTGATGGCTATCGCGCCGACCGTCAGGGTCTGGCCCAGCGACCGCGGCGCCGTCAGGTGACGGTTGTCCTTGTCAAGGCCAGGATCAGGAGCAAGAACTTCTTCATGCCGGCATGCTACAGCAAGCACTTGGTATACTGCGCCATTCTGTTTGCATTGGGTAACACAATGGCATCACCACTTGAGCTTCGCGCAGCCGCGCTGGACTGTTTGCTGCACACCGATCCGGTCGCCAAGATGGCGGCCGTGGCGGCCATGGGGGCGGCCTGCGACGACGGCGCATGGAGCGTCGACACGGCGGCCGACTTGCCGGTGACGGCCACGATCCCCGGGCGCCCGCTGCGCCCGGAACTGGTGCCGCCGCGCCTGGTGGGCCGGCGTTCGATGGTGACGGTGGAAGGGCGCGCCATGCTGATCCATTCGCTGGCCCACATCGAATTCAATGCGACCAACCTGGCGCTGGACGCGCTGTGGCGCTTTCCCGGCATGCCGGTGGCGTACTACACCGAATGGCTGCGCGTGGCCAGGGAGGAGGCCATCCATTTCAGCTTGCTGACGGCGCACCTGCGCGTGCTCGGCTTCGGCTATGGCGATTTTCCCGCCCACGACAGCCTGTGGGAAATGGTCGAAAAAACCCGTGCCGACATCCTGGCCCGGATGGCGCTGGTGCCGCGCACGCTCGAAGCGCGCGGCCTCGATGCGATCCCGCCCCTGCGCGCCAAGCTCGCGCAAGCGGGCGACCTGGCCGCGGCGGTCATTTTGGACCGGATCCTGGCCGAGGAAATCGGCCATGTCGAGATCGGCAACCGCTGGTATCGCTACCTGTGCGACCAGCGCGGGCTTGAAGCGCGCGCGGCTTATGCCGAACTGGCGCTGCGCTACGAAGCGCCAGTGCTGAAGGGGCCATTCAACTTCGCGGCGCGGCGCCAGGCCGGCTTTACCGACGCGGAGCTGGCGGCGCTGGCCTGACATTTTCGACATGCTTGTTATTGCTGTATAGCACTAAGGGACAATGGCGGCGGCAGCTGATCTCTTCTATTCTTGAGCCATGCGATGGCAACACCATCCACGACAACTCAACCACCTCAGGGAAGAACATCATGCACATTGCTCAAATCAGCGTCCGCATCCTCGCCTCCGTGATCCTCGTGGCCGGCGCCAATGCCTACGCGAGCGAAGTACCGGCCGTGTTCGATGCTGCCAACTGCAAGGCCACGTATCCGAAGCAGTCGTTGATGAATGAAGAGCAAGGCATCGTGCAGATGCAATTCCTGGTCTCGCCGGCCGGCAAGGTGATCGAATCGAAGCTCGACAAAAGCAGCGGTTCCAAGACACTCGACAAGGCCGCGCTGAGCGCCATCACAGCCTGCAAATTCAAACCGGGCACCAAGGATGGCGCCCCGTCGCAAACCTGGACCAAGGTCGAATACGTGTGGTCGCTGTAACGCGATACCGGCCTACTTGAACGCGTAGTTGACGCTGGCGTACAGGCGCCGTCCGCGCGGGTCGGTATAGGTCGGGTCGTAGCCGGACAGGAAGTAGTAGGCCTGGTTCGAATACGGCGGCGCCTTGTCGAACATGTTCTGCACGCCGGCGCGCAGCTTGCAGTGCTTGGTGATCGCGTACGCCAGCGACATGTCCCACAGCGAATATGCCTTGACCCGGTTCGGCGCGACCACGCTGCCATCGTCCAGGTTGATGGCCGAGTTCTGGTCTTCGTATGCGGCCGAGTAGGTATGCGACAGGCTGGCCGACAACGGCCCCCGTTCCCAGTCAAACGTCAGCGTGTGGCGCCAGCGCTGCACCACGCCGTCGGTGACGAACTTACCCAGGTCGCTGATGAAAGCGTCGCCGGGGCTGGTCTGGATCTTCGACGCCAGCACGTAGGTGCCGCTCAGGTGCGCGCCGAAGCGGCCCACGCCGGTGTCGATGCGGTGCACGTCCACCACCAGGTCCAGGCCGCTGGCCACCTGCGCGCCGCGGTTCTCCTTGTGCAACTCAATATAATCGATATAGCCGTCCTCGTCGCGGTGCACCAGGCTGCCGTACTTGGCCAGGTTGCCCAGGATGACGTCGTCGCCAATCACGCTGATCAGGTCGGTGCGCTTGATGTGCCAGTAGTCGAGGCTGGCATTCCAGTGCTTGCCCGGCTCGATCACCAGGCCGGCCGAATACTGGCGGCTGCGTTCCGGCTTCAAGTTCGGGTTGCTGTAGCGCCGCGTATCCCAGTTGTTCGCGCAGTCGGCGTAATTGTTGTCGACCGTGGCGCAGTAGACCGGGTCGGGCAGGGTGGCAGTGGAACTGTAGACGGTCGGGCGGTACAGGTCGGACATCGACGGCGCGCGGAAACCCTTGCCGGCCGAGGCGCGCAGCATCAGCGACTTGTTCGGCGTGTAGGCCAGGCCCAGTTTCGGGCTGAGCGCGCCGCCCACTTGCTGGTAATGGTCGTAGCGGGCCGACAGCTGGCCTTGCCACTGCTTGCTGAACGGCGCCAGCAGCTCGCCGAATGCCGCGTACACCTGGCGCTGGTCGCTGGTGGCCTTGCCGCCCTCGGGCGCGCTATCGTTGTTGATGTTATCGCTCATCAGCAGCGCCGACGGCGTGAAGTCGGTGCGCTCGCGCCGCGCTTCGCCGCCGAAGGCCAGCGCCAGGTCGCCGCCGGCCAGCGGCATCAGCGTGCGCGAGGCCTTGAAGTCGAGCGAGTCCATGGTGCCGCGCGCGCGCCGCGCCACATCGTTGACCTGGATGCTGTCGAGCAGGGCCACGCCTTGCGGGCCGGACGGCCCGAAGGGATTGACCAGGCCGGCGGCGATCCCCTGCAGCAGCTCGTTATAGAGCAGGTAGCCGTGGGTATCCTTGTCCTTGATGGTGTTGACGCTGTGGTTGAAACCGACGTCATAGTCCCAGCCGGCGGCGCTGCCGGTCAGGCCGAGCACGTAGCGCTGGCTTTCGCTGGTCAGTTCGCTGGTGCGGCGGCCCGCTTCGTTGACGCGCATGCGCAGTTCGACTTCGCCGGGGACGTCGTCGTCCAGCTGGTCCAGCCCGGTATTGGCCAGCGCCGGGATCTTGCGGTAGTCGATAGCGCCGGTCACGCGCGCGGACGAACCGACATAACTGGTGCGCGAGCGGCTCAGCGCCACTTCGGCATACGCCTGGTTGTCGGCGCCGAGCTTGAGTATGCCGCGGCTGAGCAGGTTGACCTTGTCCGACTTCGGATACAGCTCGGTATCGCCCATGTAATTGTAGGTGCAGCCGTCGACACCGCCGGTACCGGCCGGCAGGTAGAGGTTGGCTGGCGGATTGCAAGTGGGGATGGCCAGGTTGATCAGGCGGTTGGTGATCGGGCGGCCGTTCCGCTGGAAACCGATTTCCTGCAGATGGTCGCGCTGGGCCGACGTCAGGCGGATATTGGCCGGACTGGTAAAACCGGACAGCAAATGGCCCAGGCGCGCCGGAATGGCCAGATCGTCGATGAAGCCGCGCTGCGCGGTGCTCAGGCTATCGGTGCGCTGCACGTCGACGACGGCGAACACGTTGTAGCCGTCCTTGTCCAGCTCTCCCTTGCCGACGCTCAGCGTGGCGGCGCGCTTGCCGGCGCCGCCTTCGCGGGTGCCGAGCACATAGGCGTTCAGCTCGACGCCGCGGAAGTCCTTGCGGGTGATGAAGTTGATCACACCGCCGATCGCATCGGTGCCGTACAGCGCCGATGCGCCGTCCAGCAGCACTTCCACGCGCGCCAGCGCGGCGGCCGGGATATTGTTCAGGTCCACGCCGCTGTCGTCGCCTGGCGAGGCGAAATTGGCCATGCGCCGGCCATTGAGCAGCACCAGCGTCGAGGAGGTGCCGATCCCGCGCAGGTTGGCGCTGTTGAAGCCGCGCTGGTCGCCGCCCACGTTGATGCTGGCGCCGTCGGTCAGGCCGCCGACGTTGGCCGAAATGCGCGTCATCAGCTCGGCCGCGGTGGTCACGCCGGCTTTCTCGATCTGTTCGCGCGTGACGATCTGGACCGGCAGCGGGGTTTCCGATTCGACCTGGCGGATCGCCGAACCGGTGATTTCGACTCGCTGCATGGGCGCGTCGGCCGTTTGGGCCCAGGCGCCGCCATGGGCCAGCAGGCTGGCGGCGGCGCCGGCGCCAAGGGCGAGGCGGACGGCGTGGGTCATGCGCGAGAGGGAAAGTGCGGGACGGCGGGATTGCTGGCTCAAGTGGAGGCTCCGAAGGTGAATGCGCGCATAAAAATTTGACAAGCTTTCAACTTTACTCATGTCGACTGGAAAACTCAACCTGTTTCGATGGAAAGAGCGACGCGCTGACAGCGGGTGTGCGCGCGACTTGCGCTACACTGCGCAGTCCCACAACGAACGGCCAGTCAACCATGTCATCACTCGAAGCGGTGAACCAATCCCTATTTCTGCTGCTGAATGGCGACCAGGCAAGCGCCCGCTGGCTGGTGAGCCTGGCCGCCGCCGCTGCCGAGTATCTGATCTTCCTGATTCCGCTGGTGCTGGTGTGGCAATGGTGCTGGGGCAAAAGCGCGCAGCGCGAAGTGCTGTTGCAAGCCTGCCTGGTTGCGTTTGTTGCCCTGGGAATCAACCAGTTGCTCGGCATGGCGTGGCCGCATCCCCGGCCCTTTGCGATGGGCCTGGGACACACTTTCATTGCGCACGCGGCTGATTCGTCCTTTCCCAGCGATCACGCGACCGTGTTTGCGGCGATCGGTCTGACGCTGCTGTTTGCCGACCCGCGCGGGTGGGCCGGCTGGGCCGTCTTGCTGAGCGGGGTAGTCGTTGCGTGGGCGCGCATTTTCCTGGGCGTGCACTTCCCGCTCGACATGTCGGGCGCGGTGGGCGTGGTCGTGGCAACCTGGCTGTGCATTTATCCTCTATGGCTGAAACTTGGTCCGAACGTGACGACGCATGGTGAGGGCCTGTATCGCCGCCTGCTGAGCGCGCCCATCGCGCGCGGGTGGGTGCGCAATTGAACCTGGCGCTTCAGGCGCCGCTGGACGCGGGCCAGGCATGAGGGTATTGCTGGTCGAAGACGATCCGATGATCGGCAACGTGGTGCAGCAGGCGCTGCGCGACGCCAGTTACGCAGTCGACTGGGTGCGCGACGGCAGCAGCGCGTTGACCACGCTGGCCGCGCTGCGCTATGACCTGGTGCTGCTCGACCTGGGCCTGCCGCGCATCGACGGCATGGCGGTGCTGCAGGCGCTGCGCACCGCCAGCAACGACGTGCCGGTGCTGGTGCTGAGCGCGCGCGATGCGACCCACGACCGCGTCGCGGGGCTCGACGGCGGCGCCGATGACTACCTGGTCAAGCCGTTCGTGATGAGCGAATTGTTGGCGCGCATGCGTGCGCTGACGCGGCGCAAGCAGGGCAGCGCCAGTCCGGCGCTGTCGAACGGCGCGCTGGTGCTCGATCCGGCCACCCATGAAGCGAGCATCGATGGCGCGCCGGTGCGCTTGACGGCGCGCGAATTCTCGCTGCTGCAGGCATTGCTGCAGCGGCCGGGGGCGATCCTGTCGCGCGCCGAACTGGAACACCGGATCTACGGCTGGAACGAAGAGGTCGAGAGCAATGCGGTCGAATTCCTGATCCACGCCTTGCGCAAGAAGCTGGGCAGTGCAACGATCAAAAACGTGCGGGGTGTCGGGTGGATGGTCTCAAAGGCTCAATAGCCTATTCGCTGCAACTGCGCCTGACGCTGTGGATTGCGCTGGCCATCGGCGTCATCGCTGCCGGCGCCGGCTTCTTTTCCTTTTTCTCGGCGCTGGACGACTCGCACCAGGTACAGGACAACCACCTGCGCCAGACCGCCTTCCTGATCAGCCGCCTGGACGCGGTGCCGGCCTCGCCGCTGCTGGCGCGCGAACGCGCCGGCGACGTCGACTTCGACGCGCGCGTCGTGGTGCGCTTCCTGCCCACCGCCGGCAATCAGGTGGTGCCCAATCCCGCGCGCCCGCCGGTGTTTTCCAGCCAGCTTGGCGACGGTCTGCAGACCGTCAGCGTGGGCCAGGCGCAATGGCGCGTGTACGTGCGCACCAATGCCAAGGGCGTGCGCGTCGCGGTCGGCCAGCAGACCACGGTGCGCGATGCGGCCGCGCGCGCCAGTGCGCTGCGCACGCTGATGCCGATCCTGTTCCTGGTGCCGGTGCTGGCCCTGCTGGTCGGCGTGCTGCTGCGCCAGATGTTCAAGCCGTTCAAGACGCTGGCCGCCGAACTGGGTCGCCGTCCCGAAGATGACCTGGGCCCGCTCAAGGAGTCCGGCCTGCCGTCCGAGGTGTGGCCGTTCGTGGTCGAGATCAACATGCTGCTGGCGAGCATGGGACGCGCCCTGACGCTGCAGCGCCGCTTCATCGCCGACGCCGCCCACGAGCTGCGCTCGCCGATGACGGCCATGTCGCTGCAGGCCGAGCGGCTGGGCGCGGCCGCCATGCCGGACGAGGCGCGCAAGCGGCTCGATGCGCTGGCGGCGGGGCTGGCCCGCACCCGCGAACTGCTCGACCAGTTGCTGGCCCTGGCCAGGAGCCAGGAGCGGCCGGTCGAGGCGACCAGCAAGGTGTCGCTGCAGCAGGTCATCCGCGAAGTGCTCGAAGACCTGGTGCCGATCGCCGAAGAAAAGCGCATCGACCTGGGCGTGATCGGCGACGATGACGGCGAGGTCGAGGCGAGGGCGGTCGACCTGAAGGTGCTGGTCAAGAACCTGTGCGACAACGCGGTGCGCTACACGCCGCCGGGCGGGCGGGTTGATATCACGGTCGGGCATGAAGACGGGCTGGTGACGCTGCAAGTGGACGACACCGGACCGGGCATCGCCGTGCATGAGCGCGAACGGGTATTCGATGCCTTCTATCGCGTGCTGGGGAACGGCGAAATCGGCTCCGGCCTCGGCCTGGCGATCACCCGCACCGTGGCCGAAAACATGGGCGCGACCATCGCGCTTGGCGATGCGCGACTGCCCGCCTCGGGCTTGCGCGTGCGCGTCACGTTTCGCGGCCACGGGGCGACGCCTTGCTAAGTGATCGCTAAGTCTGCATCGCTATCATCGCTGGATCCTTTGTAAAAGCATCATCAACCACATCCAGGGAGTCACCATGCGTCATGTAAACAAGCTCGCCCTCGTCGCGGCGGCAGGCATCCTGCTATCCGCCTGCAGCTCGCCAGTCCAGGTAGCCGAGGCACCCGCCGCCAACCATCCGCTGGCGGGCGCGCCGAGCGCCACGATCGACACCCGCGCCGTCCATTCGGTCGATGTCGGCTCGGGCGATGCGCTGGACGATCCGAAAGGCGCGCTGGCCAAACGCAGCGTGTACTTCGCTTTCGACAGCTATGCGGTCCGCGACGACGGCAAGCAAGTGGTCGAGAACCATTCCGGCTTCCTTAACAAGAACAAGGGCCGGCATATCCTGATCCAGGGGAATACCGACGAACGCGGCGGCACCGAATACAACCTCGCGCTGGGCCAGAAACGCGCCGAAGCGGTGCGCAAGGCCATGGCCGCGCTGGGCGTGCCGGAGAACCAGATGGAAGCGGTCTCGCTGGGTAAGACCAAACCGAAGCAAAGCGGAAGCGGCGAAGCGGCATGGGCGGAAAACCGCCGCGTCGATATCGTCTATTGATGATGCAGGGTTCAAGAAGAGATTTTGCCGGTGACCTGCGCCTGCGGATTGTCGCGGTGGCCGCTGCGGTCGGCGTGCTCAGCACGCTGGCGGCGTGGCTGCTGCTGCACCTGATCCGGTTCTTCACGAATCTGTTCTTTTTCCAGACCCTGTCGGACGCGGACCGTTCGCCGGCCCTGAACACGCTGGGCCTGTGGGTCATCGTGGTGCCGGTCCTCGGCGGCCTGGTGGTCGGCCTGATCGCCCGCTTCGGCTCGGAGAAAATCCGCGGCCATGGCATACCCGAAGCGATCGAAGCCATCCTGTTCGGCAAGAGCAAGATGTCGCCCAAGGTGGCCGTGCTCAAGCCCTTGACGTCGGGGATCGCGATCGGCAGCGGCGGCCCGTTCGGCGCCGAAGGTCCGATCATCATGACCGGCGGCGCGCTCGGTTCGCTGATCGCCCAGTATCTGCACTTGACCGGCGCCGAGCGCAAGACGCTGCTGGTGGCCGGCGCCGTGGCCGGCATGACGGCCGTCTTCGGTACGCCGATCGCCGCCGTGCTGCTCGCCATTGAATTATTGCTGTTCGAATTGCGCCCGCGCAGCCTGCTGCCAGTGGCCGTGGCCTGCGCCGTGGCCGGCTTTGCGCGCACACTGGTGCTCGACGCGGGCCCGCTGTTTCCCTTGCAAACCCTGGTGCCCAGCCTTCCGGTGCTGGGCGGCTGCATCGCGGCCGGCCTGGTTGCCGGCGCCACCTCGTGGCTCATGTCGAGCTCTTTGTACAAGGTCGAAGACTGGTTCGGCAAGCTGCCCGTGCACTGGATGTGGTGGCCCGCCATTGGCGGCCTGGCAGTGGGGATCGGCGGCTATTTCCAGCCGCGCGCGCTCGGTGTCGGCTACGACGTCATCGGCGACCTGCTGCACCATCACCTGACTGCCAGCGTGATGATCGGCCTGTTGCTGTGCAAGGCCGTCATGTGGGTGATCGCGCTCGGTTCCGGCACGTCCGGAGGCGTGCTGGCGCCGTTGCTGATGATGGGGGCCGGGCTGGGAGCCTTGCTGGCGCCATACCTGCCGGGCAATGATCCGGCCCTGTGGCCGCTGGTGTTCATGGCCGCAACCCTGGGCGGCATGATGCGCGCACCAGTCATGTCGGTGATCTTCGCGCTGGAGTTGACCGGCGACGTGAATGCCTTGCTGCCCCTGCTGGCCGCATCGGCGCTGGCGTACGGCTTTACCGTCGTGACCATGCGGCGCTCCATCCTGACCGAGAAGATCGCGCGCCGCGGCTACCATATCTACCGCGAGTACGGCATCGACCCGATGGAGCGCCATTCGGTCGAGGAGCTGATGACGTCGGCCGTGGTGAGCATCGACGCGCAGGCACTCGTTGCCGACGTGCTGGTCACGCACTTCGGCGATGGCCAGCAGCACCGCGCCTTCCCGGTGCTGCAAAACGGCGCCTTGCTGGGGGTGGTCGATCGTGCCGCATTGCTGGAGACGATGGAACGGCGCGGCGCGCACTGCATGCATGAGGTGTTCGGCGCCAACCGTCCGCTGGTGGCGCTGCCGCATGAAACGGCGCGCGTTGTCGCCGGCCGCCTTGCGGTCAACCAGATCGAGCGCCTGCCGGTGGTCAGCGACGCCGCGTCCATGCGGCTGGTCGGCATTATCAGCCGCAGCGACCTGATCAAGCCGTCGCTGGGTGTGTTTGACGAGGAGGGCAAGCGCGAGCTGTTCCGCCGTCCGCCATTCAGTTCGGCGAAGTAGACCCGCCGCGTACGTCGCGCGGATCGACTAGGTAGTCGTCGTTCCAGTGATAGCTGCTCGCAATGCGCAGCGCGACATCATCGGCATCGGGTGCGCCCTGGTCGAGCAGCGATTCGGACAGGTCGAGCGACATCCGGGTGTCGTCCGTCCAGCGCTTGTCGTCTTGCCTGGTGGTGCCGATCAGGCGCCACAGATGGCGTTTTCGGGGCCGCCGTCAAAGGGTGCGCCGCTGGCGTCGCCCGACGCCAGCCCAAGCAGAAAGCCGGTATAGCGGTCCGCGTTCATCCGGCCTTGTCCTCAGATGTGCAGCGCGTGCCCCAGCGCCCGCAGCGCCGCTTCCTGGATTGCTTCACCCAGTGTCGGATGGGCGTGGATGGTGCCGGCGATGTCTTCCAGGCGCGCACCCATCTCGAGCGACTGCGAAAAGGCCGCGCTCAATTCAGAAACGCTTTTGCCGACCGCCTGCCAGCCGACGATCAGGTGATTGTCGCGCCGTGCGACCACACGCACGAAACCGTCCTTCGCTTCGAGCGTCATGGCCCGGCCGTTGGCGGAAAACGGGAACAGCGCGTCGATGCAGTCGATGCCCGCCAGCTTCGCTTCCTGCGGCGTCAGGCCGACCACCACCAGCTCCGGATCGGTGAAGCAGACCGCCGGTATCGCGGCCGGCATGAAATGGCGCTTCTTGCCGGCGATGATCTCGGCGACCATTTCGCCCTGCGCCATCGCGCGGTGCGCCAGCATCGGTTCGCCCGTCACGTCGCCGATCGCCCAAACGTCGCGCATCGAGGTGCGGCACTGGTCGTCGACCTTGATGAAATGGCCTGCCATGTCGAGCATCAAGCCTTCCAGGCCGAAGCCTTGCGTGCGCGGACGGCGTCCGACAGCGACCAGCACCTGGTCGGCCGGCAGTGCGAATTCTGCACCATCGGCGCCGCGTACACGCACCGCGTCGGCATTCTCATTCAAGCCCAGCACGGAGCAGCCCAGGTGCAGTTCCACGCCCAGTCCCTTGAGCGAGTTGGCCACAGCCTTGGTCAGGTCGACATCGTAGGCCGGCAGCACGCTGTCCTTCGCTTCGACCACGCTCACTTCGGCGCCCAGCTTGCGGTAGGCGATGCCCAGTTCGAGGCCGATATAGCCGGCGCCGACGACGACCATCCGTTTCGGCACGCCGGACGGCGACAGCGCTTCGGTGGCGCTGATCACCGGGCCGCCGAACGGCATAAACGGCAGCTCCATCGTGTGCGAGCCGGTCGCCACCAGCAGGTGCTGGCAGCCGATGCGTTGCGGCGCCTCGCCTTCGCGCACGATCTCGACGGTCTTGCCGTCGATGATGTTGGCATGGCCCTTGACGACCAGTACGCCGCTCTTCTTGAGCAGGCCGGCCACGCCGCCGGTCATGCGCGCGACGATGCCGTCTTTCCAGCGCGTGGTCTGTTCCAGGTCGATGCTGCTGGCCTGGACCGAGATGCCCAGCGCCGATCCGTCGGCGTAATGGCAGGTCTTTTCGAATTCGTCGGCCGCATGGATCAGCGCTTTCGACGGGATGCAGCCGACGTTCAGGCAGGTGCCGCCCAGAGGGCCGCTTTCGACCAGCGTCGTTGGAATGCCAAGTTGACCGGCGCGGATCGCGGCGACATAGCCGCCAGGTCCGCCGCCGATGACGAGCAGGGTAGTTGTATGTGCGTTCATTGTTTACTCGACAAAAAGCATGGCTGGGCATTCCAGGAGTGCGCGGATGGCCTGGATGAATTCGGCCGCGTGCATGCCGTCGACGACGCGGTGGTCGAACGACGAGGACAGGTTCATCATCTTGCGCGCCACCATGCCGCCGTTGCGGATCATCGGCCGCTCGACGATCTTGTTGACGCCGATGATGGCCACTTCGGGGTGATTGATGACGGGCGTTGTGACGATGCCGCCCAGCGCGCCCAGGCTCGAAATCGTGATCGTCGAGCCGGACAGCTCGTCGCGGGTGGCCTTGCCGTCGCGTGCCGCAGCGGCCAGGCGCGTGACTTCGCCCGAGCACGACCACATGTCGCGCGCTTCGGCGTGGCGCAGCACCGTCACCATCAGGCCGGCGTCGGTCTGGGTGGCGACGCCCAGGTGGACGGCGCCGTACTGCGTCACCACGCCGGCGTCGTCGTCGAAGCGCGCATTCATTTCCGGGAACTGGCGCAGCGCCAGCACCACTGCGCGCATCAGCAGCGGCAGCACGGTCAGGCGGCCGCGCTCCTTGCCCCATTGCTCGTTCAGGCGCGCGCGCAGCGCTTCCAGTTCGGTGACGTCGATCTCTTCCACATACGAGAAGTGCGGAATGCGGCGCTTGGACTCCTGCATTTTTTGCGCGATCTTGCGGCGCATGCCGATCAGCGGCGCGCTTTGCTCGTCGTTGCGTTCGGCGTAGCGCGCACCGCGCTCGCCGCCGGCCTGGGCGGCGCCGCGTGCGGCAAAGGCGTCCAGGTCTTCCTGCATGATGCGCCCGGCCGGACCGCTGCCGGGGACGAACTGCAATTCGATGCCGAGATCCCAGGCGCGGCGCCGTATCGCCGGCGAGGCGATCGGTTTTTCGCCGGCTTCGCGCGCAGCGCCGGCGCGCGGCGCCGGGCCAGCCTTGGACGGCGCGGCGATGGGCGCGGCAACGGGCGCTGGCGGCGCGGCCACGCTGGCCGGTGCCGGCATGGTCGGCGTGACCACGACCGGCGCCGAGACGGCGGCAGGGGCCGCGCCGGCCTTCAGGTTGCCGGCGCCTTCGACTTCAATGTGGATCAGGTCTGAATGGACCGCCATGACCTGGCCGGCAACGCCGCCCAGGGCCAGCACTTTGCCATGCACCGGCGACGGAATCTCGATCGTGGCCTTTTCGGTCATGACGTCGGCCAGGATCATGTCCTCGGTGACCATGTCGCCCACCTTCACATACCACATGACCAATTCGACTTCTGCAATACCTTCACCGATGTCTGGCATCTTGATGACATGAACACCCATTTTATGCCTCCACCGTACGTTTGAATGCCGCGGCGACGCGGTCCGGGCCCGGGAAATAGGCCCATTCCTGCGCATGCGGATAAGGCGTGTCCCAGCCGGTCACGCGTTCGATCGGCGCTTCCAGGTGGTAGAAGCAGTGCTCCTGCACCAGCGACACCAGTTCGGCGCCGAAGCCGCAAGTGCGGGTCGCCTCATGCACCACCACGCAGCGGCCGGTTTTCTTGACCGAGGCCAGGATGGTCGCCAAGTCGAGCGGCCAGATGCTGCGCAGGTCGATGATTTCGGCATCGATGCCGGACTCGCGCGCGGCAGCGTCGCACACCCACACCATGGTGCCGTAGGCGAGCACAGTCAATTGTTCGCCCGGGCGGAATACCGTGGCCGAATCGAGCGGGACCGTGTAATAGCCTTCAGGCACGGCGCCCATCGGATTTTGCGACCATGGCACCACCGGCTTGTCATGGTGGCCGTCGAAAGGCCCGTTGTAGAGGCGCTTCGGTTCGAGGAAGATCACCGGGTCGTCGTTTTCGATCGCCGAAATCAGCAGGCCCTTGGCGTCGTATGGATTGGACGGCATGACCGTGCGCAGGCCGCAGACGTGGGCAAACACCGCTTCCGGGCTCTGGCTGTGGGTCTGGCCGCCGTAGATGCCGCCGCCGCAGGGCGTGCGGATCGTCAGCGGCGCAGTGAAGTCGCCCGCCGAGCGGTAGCGCAGGCGCGCCGCTTCCGACACGATCTGGTCATAGGCCGGGTAGATATAGTCGGCGAACTGGATTTCGATACAGGGTGCAGGCCGTAGGCGGCCATGCCGATCCCCACGCCCACGATGCCGCCTTCGGAAATCGGCGCATCGAACACGCGCGACTTGCCGTATTTTTTCTGCAAGCCTTCGGTGCAGCGGAACACGCCGCCGAAATAGCCCACGTCCTGGCCAAAGACCACGACGTCGTCGTTTTGTTCAAGCATCACATCCATGGCCGAGCGCAAGGCCTGGATCATGGTCATTGGTGTCGTCTTGCCGTTGTCAGGATGTGCCATCGTCAGATTCCAAGCTGTTGGCGCTGGGTGCGCAAGTGTTCGGGCATGTCCTTGTAGATCCCTTCGAACATTTCGGCCGGGCTGAATACCGAGCCGCTGGCCATGTTGCCGTATTGTTCGGCTTCCTTCTGGGCTGCGATCACTTCCGCTTCGAGCGCCTTCTGGGTGTCCTCGTGCTCCTGCTCGGACCAGGCGCCTGTGCCGATCAGATACTGTTTCAGGCGCGCGATCGGGTCGCCCAGCGGGAAGTGGGCGGCGTCGTCGCCGGGGCGGTACTTGGACGGATCGTCCGACGTCGAATGCGGGCCGGCGCGGTAGGTGACCCATTCGATCAGGGTCGGGCCGAGATTGCGGCGCGCGCGCTGGGCGGCCCAGCAGGAGGCCGAATACACGGCCAGGAAATCGTTGCCGTCGACCCGCAGCGAGGCGATGCCGCAGCCGACGCCGCGCGCGGCGAAGGTGGTGTCCTCGCCGCCGGCAATCGCCTGGAAGGTCGAGATGGCCCACTGGTTGTTGACCACGTTGAGGATCACCGGCGCGCGGTACACGTGGGCGAAGGTGAGGGCGGTGTCGAAATCGGCTTCGGCGGTGGCGCCGTCGCCGATCCAGGCCGAGGCGATTTTGGTGTCGCCCTTGATGGCCGAGGCCATCGCCCAGCCGACCGCCTGGATGTATTGCGTGGCCAGGTTGCCGGAGATCGAAAAGAAGCCGGCTTTTTTGACCGAGTACATCACCGGCAGCTGGCGTCCCTTGAGCGGGTCGCGCTCATTCGACATCAGCTGGCAGATCATGTCGACCATTGGATAGTCGCGCACCATCAGGATGCTTTGCTGGCGATAGGTCGGGAAGCACATGTCGTCGATGCGCAGCGCGAGCGCCTGGGCCGCGCCGATCGCTTCTTCACCCAGGCTTTGCATGTAGAACGACATCTTCTTCTGGCGCTGGGCGAGCAGCATGCGGCTGTCGAAAATGCGCGTCTTCATCATCGCGCGCAGTCCGGTGCGGACCATGTCGATGTCGATGTCCGGCACCCATGGTCCGACGGCCTTGCCCTCGGCATCGAGCACGCTGACCAATGAATAGGCGAGGTCGCGCGTGTCCATCGGCAGGACATCGACCTCGGGCCTGCGCACCGTTCCCGCAGGGGACAGGCGCAGATAGGAAAAATCGGTGGCGCAGCCTGGACGGCCCGATGGTTCGGGTACGTGCAGGCGCAGTGGTTCGTCCTTGCTCATTTCGCTTCCTTCGCGCGCGCGGGTGGCGCGCATGTGTCGGTGGCTGGGATGACATGTGGCGGGTAGCCGCTGTCAACCTGGTTTTGCATGAGGTGTATTTTTCAGGCAGGGCAGGGTAACATATTTATGGCCGCACGGAAATCAGCGCACAGCATGGCGGACCATGCGGATTCCGATTGTCCATGCGCAGTGGCTAACCAGCGCAGTGTAGACCCATATTTAACACGATCATCACCTTGGCCTATGAAAAAATTCGCAGATTCTCTGCTGCTTCAGGCGCCGGGCCGGATTCGGCCACCGTGCGGGACCTCAGAATGATCGGCAAACTGATTGGAATCGGCACATTCGTCGCCTTCTTCCTGTTGACGATGGCGCTATTTCCGTATGTGGCAACCCAGGAGTCGTACGCGGCGGGGGCGACGCAGATCCACGACGGGTTCCCGATCGCGGTGTTGGAGGATGGACATCCGAAAATTGTCAGTTGGACGGAATATCAGAGCAAGCTGGCGCATTACAAGAACCATGCGCTAGTCGGCGCGGCAAAAAAAGAATACGCAGTGGATGAATTCACGAGTTTCGTGCTATCCCCCGAAGGCAACCAGACCTTTAGCGTTGACTACCGCACCGACGACTACCGCTTCTGGTCGTCGTATGCAGTCCGCGATGGCATTGTGCGGCCGATCTCATTTCGCTTCACAGGCGCATTCTCTGTCGTCATCGGGATTCTTGGTGGGCTGATTGGTAGCGCGCTGTTAGCATGGATACGCAAGCGGCACCTTTCGCGGCGCGCCGGACACCGCTGACACACGGGCGCCGGGAAACCGGCACCGATTCAATCGCCGGTCCGCGCCATGAACGGCGCGCTGATCGGAGGCGCCGTGGTCAGCGCGGGCAACCCGCACATGCTTTCGATCGTTGCCAGGATATTGTAATGATTGATCAAATCGCCGTAGTCGCCTGGCGCGATGCCGGCTCCGGCCATGATGGTCGGAATCTGGTTGGTCGAAGTGAGGTAGTCGTCTTCGTCGAAGGTGAGGATCAACAGGCTGTTGTGGACCTTGGCCCATTGGACGTACGCATCGATGTGCGCCGCAAGCCATGCGTCGCCAGCCTTGACGCTGCCGTCGTGCATGTCGTCGACCATGTTCGGCACCACGAACGCCACTGTGGGAAGCAGCGCGAAATCATGCGGAAATGCCGAATAGGGCTGGTTGGCCCGATTCGGCACGTTGGCGAAATCGGCCCACGGATTGTGCTTGCGCACGTAGTCGCCATCGCGGCAGCCAAGGTAGCCGGCGGCCGGCATGCCTTCGGAATAGCCGGTGAAACTGAGCCCGGCCGCAATCAGCTGCGCCCCGAGATTGTCCGCATTGGCAAGCGAGTATGGACACCTGTCGCTTGTGACGCCGTGGGTGCTGCCCGAGAACAGGGCCAGGTAATTGGGCTGGCTGGGGTGGCCGATGCCATGCGAGTTGGTGAAGTTGGCGCCCTGGCGCGCAAGCGCAGTAATGTATGGCGCGGACGCGTTGCCCACCACTTGTCCAGGACGATGGTTTTCCATCACGACCACCAGAATGTGATCATAGCGTGGCAGCGCCGCCTGCGCAGGCAATGCCATGAGGGTAAAAGCTGATATGCAGGACGCGAAGACGAGATTCGAGCGGATCATTGCATTCTCCTTGTTCTCGCCATATTTTAGCGAATTTTCGGCCTTGCACGGCGCTACTTGCTGCCCTGATCGCTTATCATTAGCGTCGCCCGCAACGCGAATAAAAAAGGACCTCATGGCTTTCGGCCGATATATTTTGGTTGGCATCGTCGCCACTGGCGTTCACTACCTGGTTTTGCTGGCCATGGTGGAAAAATTTGGCTGTTACGCCCCGGTTGCCGCCGCGATCGGCGCATTGTGCGGCGCCTTCGTCGCGTATGCCGGCAACTGGCATTTCACTTTTCTCCGATCGGCCAATCACCAGCAGGCCTTGCCCCGCTTCCTGGCGGTGGCCGGTTGGGGGGCGCTGGCGAACGGCTTGATCGTGTGGGGCGGTGTCCGCCTCGGGCTGCACTATCTGCTGGCACAGGCGGCGGCAACCGCGCTGGTGGTGCTGATGACATTCCAGATCAACCGCAGGTGGACCTTCCGATGACGCATAGTCGCGAGCCAACCCTGCTTGCCGTGTGCATCGACGACTTCGGCATGCACGATGGCGTCAACCAGGCCGCGCTGGAGCTGGGCGGCGCCGGGCGCGTATCGGCCGTCGCCTGCATGGTCGACGGGCCGGCCTGGCGCGATGGCGCGCAGGCCATGCAGCATGGCTTGAAAGGCAAAGTCGATATCGGCCTGCATCTCGATTTGACCGAACCCTGGCCAGGCGGCGCGCGCAAGCCCAGCCATCCGGCGCTGGTGCTGGCCGCTTATGCCGGCAGGGTGCCGCGCGCGCACGCCCGCGATGAGGTGCGGCGCCAGCTCGATGCGTTCGAAGACGTGGCTGGCATGGCGCCAGATTTTGTCGACGGCCACCAGCATGTCCATCAACTGCCGATCATCCGCGAGGCGCTGATCGGCGAGCTGCTGCAACGTTATCCCAAGCGACTGCCCTGGATCAGGAATACGGCGCCGCCAGCGCATGGCCGGTTCGAGTTGAAGCCACGCATAATCGGGATGCTGGGGAGCGCTGCGCTGGGGCGGCTGGCGCAGGCGGGCGGGTTCCGCCAGAACCGGCATTTGCTCGGCGCGTATGGCTTCGACGGCGCTGCGCAGGCGTATCGCCAGCGCGTATGTCGCTGGCTGGCGCAGGCCCAGGACCACGATCTGCTGATGTGCCATCCGGCCTCGGGCGGCAATGACGCGCTGGCGCGCGCGCGCGGTATCGAATACGCTTTCTTGCGCAGTCAGGACTTTGCCGAATTGCTCGCGCAATGGAATGTCAGCGTAACCCGTCTCAGCGCGCGCTGAACGCTGCGCCGTCGTATGCCTCGCAGAGCGACGCGTTGACGGCGCCGGTCACGGCCAGCAGAAGCGCGTGGCGCTTTCTTGCTTCCGATCGCTTGCTGGATGCAATGCCAGCCAGGTCCGGTGCTGTCAGCGCCACGCAAGGCAGGTGGAAATTGCCGTCAACCTGCGGGGTGGCACCCATCTCGCGCCACGTGCTGTCATAGTCTGCGACGACCCGCCCTTTGCGTATCTGTTGATGCATGACGCGATTGGCATTGCCGACAAGTAGCAAGGCGCTGCACTGAAACGCCAGCCCGATCTGCTGCACGGCTCGCACCATCAGGCTCTTCGGTCGCAGGCCGAACATGTCGCGCGTGGCCACGCGGATCGTGGCCATCGCATCGTCGGCGCGGCCGCCTTGCAGGCATCCAAGCGCGATCACCGTGCTGTTACCTGTGCTCATGAAGGTCAGCGCGACCGAGTACAGGATCACCCCCTCGCACACCAGTTGCAGCACCAGCTCGCCCTCCCGTTCCATGGTGTTGATCGCCACCAGGCCCAGTTGATAGTGCAAGCCCGATTTGCCGCTCCACTGCGCCAGGTCGACTTGCGCTTGCGCCGCATGCGCAACCAGCTTGCCAAGATGGCGCTCCATGATAAAGTTGTAGTGAAAAACCAGGGCGGCGAGGCGTTGCCGGCAACTGAACTGGGCAAACAAATAGGGGCGATATATTTTCTTCAGTACGGCGGGATGGCGCAGCGCCAGTTGCACCAGGAATGGCGACGAATTCCAGTAGGCGATCCACTGTCGGGTGGCGGCGCGATTGACGGCGGCGCGGGCCGCCAGCTTGATCAATTCGCGCGCGTAGGAAAAACCGCGCGGCCCCCTGGACATGGCACTTCGCCATGAAACGCTGGGGCCGTGCGGCGCACGCGGCAAGCAAGGCGCCGGGTGCGCACAAGGGTGGGTTGCTTGCAAGTTCAGATGCGGCATGTCAGTGTGTCCTGCAGGTACGGTGAAAAAATGGCATTCAGGGACGCACCGAATACAAGTCGTAGTTGCCATAGCGACCTTCGGGCTGCAAACGATCCTGCACGCGCGGCGCAAGTTCGGCCCATTGGGTGCCGTAGAGGGCGACGAAGCGCGGAGGGCGCGGCGCCGGCGCGCTGCCGACGAGGATGTTTTCCAGGTCGGCGGTGGCGGCAACCTGCTGCGCTGTCCCGTGCGAATAGAACGCCGGCGTGTAAATGCCGTGGCCGACGAACATCAGCGTGCCCGGTTCGATATGGCGGACCTGGAGCGCGTTGATGACCAGCTTGGCCGACTTGAAGCCTGCGCGCACTTGCATGACACCGAGCGTAGCGGCGAACGCCAGCGCGATAAACAGCATGCCGCCGATCATGAGTCGATCGGTGCGCACCGGGTTCGGGCGGCGCGCCAGCCAGGCGGCCGCCAGGGCTGCCGCGGCCGGTATGCCCGGCAGAAAATAGGTCCAGATGATATTGCGAGAGGCCGTAAAGAACAGGCACGGCGTCAGCGCCCACACCCACAGGAAGCGCGACCAGTCGCGTTGGGCGTCGGTCGCCGCCGGCAGCGCTGGCGCGCCGCGCTGTCCGAGCGCGAGCAGGGGCAACAGCAGCGTCCACGGAAAGCAGGCGGCGAGGGCGTAGATCCAGATCATTCCTGGCGGCACGGCGTGCGCCGTGCCGTAACGGTCGCCGGTCCAGCCGGAAACGGTAAAGCGCTTCCAGTGTTCACCGACCAGGAAATAGTTGAGAAATCCGGGCGTGTGCTGCTCGGCCAGCAGGTACCACGGCACGGACAGGGCGCTGACGAGCAACACCCCGCGCAGCCAGGGCAGGCCGTGCCAGGCCAGCCGGAGGTTGCCGGTGACGATGGTCCACAGGACGATCGGCGTGCCGCACAGCACCAGGGCGACCGGCCCCTTCGCGAGCAGGCCGAGCGCCAGCCCGCAAAACAGCAGCCAGGGCTCGCGGCGGCGGTCGGCGTCGTTCCCGTGCAGGCCCAGCCAGAATCCGCGCATGGCCATCACAATGCCGAGCGTCATCGCCATGTCAGTCATGACGGCGCCGGCCGAGACCAGGAACAAGACACAACTCGACAGCAGCGCCGCGGCCAGCAAGGCTTCGCGCTCGCTGCGCCGGCGCAACCAGCCGGCCATCAGTCCGATCACGGCCAGCCCGGCCAGGAAGTGGGGCAGGCGCACGGCGAACTCGTTCACGCCAAACAGCTTGATGCTGGCCGCCGTGATCCAGGTCGACAGCGGCGGCTTGGCCCAGAATGGCACGCCATAGTCGTACCAGGGCGTGACCCAGTCGTTCAATTCGACCATCTTGCGGGCAATCTCGGCATACCTGGCCTCGGTCGCGTCCGACAAGGGATACAGCCCCAGCGACAGCAGGCGCAGCAGCAGGAGCAAGGCCACGACCAGCAGCACCGGCCTGCTCGATGGGGGGCGGTGGATGGGCTGAAGCGGTCCCATCAGGATTGCCGCCGCAGCGCCAGTTCCGTGGCCGGCACGATGGCCGGGCGGTAGGCCTCGAGCAGATACAGCGGACGCCGCTTGGTCTCGATGAACAGGCGGCCCAGGTATTCGCCGAGGATGCCGGTGGCCATCAGCTGCAAGCCGCCCAGCAGCAGGATACTGATGATCAAGGTCGGAAATCCCTTGACCGGTTCGCCCATCAGCAGGGTGCTGACGGCGAACACGACGGCGTAGAGGAAGGCCGCCAGCGCGCAGGCGAGGCCGGCATAGCTGGCCAATTTGAGCGGCAGCACGGAAAAGCTGGTCAGCCCTTCGAGGGCGAAGTGCCACAATTGGCGATAGCGCCACTTGGTATGGCCCGCCGCGCGCGGGGCAGTGTGATACAGCAGCGTGGTTTCGCGAAAGCCGATCCAGGCGAACAGGCCCTTCATGAACCGGCACCGTTCGTCCAGCTGATTGAGTGCGTCGACTGCAGGCCGGCTGAACAGGCGAAAGTCGCCGATGCCGTCGCGAATCGGTACTTCGCTCATGCGGTTGATCAGGCTGTAGAAGCGGCGCGCAAAGAAACGTTTGGTCGGGCTTTCGTCGGCGCGGCTGGCGCGCCGCATGTTGACGACGTCGGCGCCGTCGCGCATGGCGCGCAACATGGCGGGAATCTCTTCGGGCGGGTGCTGCAGGTCGGCGTCGATCAGGACCACGCTGGCGCCCCGCGCCAGGCGCAAACCGGCGGTCAGCGCAATTTCCTTGCCAAAATTGCGGCTGAAACGGGCCACGCCGACGGCCGGTTCGAGCTCCTGCATCTGCAACAGCAAGTCCGGCGTACCGTCGCTGCTGCCGTCGTCGATATACAGGATTTCCCAACTTTCGCCGAGGCTGCGCAGCGTCGCGAGCAAGCGCGCGTGGAAGGCTGGGAGGACCTGTTCTTCATTGAAACAGGGCACGACCACGCTCAGTGCGCAGGCCGACGCCGGCGAACGGGCATGGAGCGGGTAGTTTTGCATTGCATCATTCATGCTGTCTGCCTTGCGCCGTCACGGGCATTGGACTGGTCTGGTGGCGCTTTGGTTGCGGATCATGCGGAACACGTGCATGGAGGTATTCTTTTTCCTGCGGCTGCGTGGCGTTCGGCGCGAGCGATGGCGGCAGCCACGCATAGCGTGTGGCCGCTTGCAAGCGTAGCAGGGAGGCCGCCAGTCCGGCTTGCGTTTGCGCAAACGCGCGCGACATACGCGTCGGGCCGATATTGTGTACGGGCGAGAGGGCCAATCCGCTGCGCGCTTTCTTTGCTAACCGAGGAGTCGCAAGTATAGCGGCTTGACATGTTCGACAACATGACGAGAACATGACCGTTTCGTCATCTTCCATGCAAACTGGCTAAACGGCTGGGTGCGGTCCTGGAAATGACAGGGTGGCGGTGGTGCCGCTGCCGCTCTGGCTGCTCAGCGACACACTGCCTCCATGCAGCTGCATGATCGACTTGACAATCGCCAGGCCCAGTCCGGTCCCGGTGCCCTGCGCCGAACGCGCGTTGTCGGCGCGGTAGAAACGGTCGAACACGTACGGCATGTCGTGCTCGGAAATGCCTTCGCCGGTGTCGCGCACGACGATGTCGACGCTGCCTGCGCCACCCGGGCGCACGCTGATGTGGATCCTGCCGCCGCGATGGGTATGGCGCAGCGCGTTGACGATCAGGTTGCCGAGTGCGCGCCGCAGCAAGGCCGCGTCGCCCTGGACCGTTGCCGATCCGGACAAGGTCAGGCTGGTTTCCTGTTCGTCCGCGAGGGCCTGGTAAAAATCGCAGACGCTGGCGATTTCCTGTTGCAGGTTCAGAGTATGCTTGGCGGGCAGCGAATCGGGGGATTCCATGCGCGCGAGCAGCAACAATTCATCGACCATGCGCGCCAGCCTGTCGTATTCTTCGGTGGCCGAGATGATGCAATCGCGGTAGTCTTCGTTGGAACGGGCTTTCGACAGCGCCAGTTCCGCCTCCCCGCGCAAGATGTGCAGGGGCGTGCGCAATTCATGGGCGATGTCGGCGGAAAAACGCGAAATTCTGGCGAAGGACGCATCCAGGCGTCCCAGCAGCTGATCAAAATTGGCCGCCAGCGGGCGCAGTTCGGTTGGCCAATCCTCGTCGGCAATGCGGCGATACAGGTGTGCCGCGCTGAGCTGGTCGATGATGGCGGCGAGCCGCGCCACCGGCTGCAAACTGCGGCGCGCAATGAGGTAGCCGGCAAGGACGGCAATGGCCAGTGAACCGGACAGGACGATCAGCAAGATGCGCTGGTACGATTTGAGCACTTGTTCCTCGGCCGTGCGGTCGATTGCAACCTGAATCGTAAATCCTTCGCCCAGGGCAGGGCGGGCAAACATCAATCGATATATTTCGCCAGCGGCCGAGGTCCAGTCCACGCCTTCTTCGGGAAGGTCATGGGCAAAGCTGGCGTCGGAAAACAGCGGGGCCGTTCCGTTGCCGTTCTTGCCCACGGCTTCGCCTAGCTGCCGACCCTGGGCGTCGAGCACGCGCAGATACGACCCCGGCAACATGACCGTCTCGCGGTGAATCTTGTCGCGCAGTGCGGCCGGCTCGGCGCCGTACAGCGCCAGCATATGACGGGTCTGGGCTATCTGGCCGGCCAGCCACTGGTCGTCGTCGCGCCGCAGGCAATCGGCCAGCACCCAGTACAGGATGCTGCCGGCCGAGGCAACCAGGACCACGCTGAGCAGGGCATACCATAGCGTGAGGCGAAATGCGATCGCACCGCGCCGGTACGCCACGCCCATCGGGTCAAGGCCGCGCTTCGAGAACATAGCCGACTCCCCGTAGTGTGTGGATCAGCTTGTGCTCGCTCGGGTCGTCCACTTTGCGCCGCAGCCGGCGCACGGCGACATCGACGACATTGCTGTCGCCGTCGAAATTGATATCCCAGATTTGTTCGGCGAGCCGGGTCCTGGTCAGCACTTCGCCGGCATGGCGCAGCAGATATTCGAGCAAGCGATATTCCTGCGGGGCGAGATCGAGCAGCTGCCCGGCGCGGCTGGCCCTGTGGCGCGCCAGGTCCATATCGAGGTCGGCTAGGCGCAGCAGGTCGGCCTCGCGCGGCGGGCCGCGGCGCAAGGCGTTACGCACGCGTGCATGCAATTCCGAGAAGGCGAACGGCTTGACCAGGTAGTCGTCCGCGCCCAGGTCCAGGCCCTTGACCCGGTGCTGCACGGCGTCCAGGGCGGACAGCAGAATGACCGGCTGGAGCGGAAGGCGCAGCTTGATTTGCGCCAGCACCGACCAGCCGTCCAGCTTGGGCAGCATCACGTCCAGGATGACGATGTCATAACAGCCGGTGAGCGCCAGATGCAAGCCATCCGGCCCGTCGAGCGCAACATCGACCACATGGCCCTCTTCGGTAAAACCGCGCTTGACGAAGACGGCGGTCTTCGGCTCATCTTCCACGAGCAGAACTTTCATTTGGGATCCCGGTTGACGCATTGCTCAAAAACCAGACATTCTCGCAGAAATTTGCCTGGGCTTTCAAAACAACATCGGCTGTCTCAGAGGAATTGCTTTGCGGAAATTTCCAAGGTAAGATTGCAGTGACCTTCTAGATGGCTTTCCGCTGCGCGGGGGCAAGGAAACCCAACTCCGTTTCCTTGTACGCCATCTGGCGCGCCCTGTGCGCCCATGCCGTGCCTCATCACATTTACCCGCCGGCCCAATTCCGCCGCGTCAACCCCGTTGCCGGCCGACGCCATGCGCTCGCTCTGCCGGCGTACCTTGATGTCGTCTGGAAGAGCCCGAAAATGCATGCAGTTCCTTCCCCGCCGCCACCCGCTGCACAGCAATGCTGCTGAACCGGCGCCTGCGTTCGAGCACATTTGCGGTCATCCTTGGGGTGCTGCTGGCGCTCACCGTCGTCGTTGGCATCGGCGGCTCCCTGTGGATGGCGCGCGACCAGGAGATCTCCTCGTGGCGCCGGCTGCTGGCCAATCTGTCGCTGGTGCTGGCAGAGCAAACCTCGCAGGAACTCAGTTCGGCCTACCTGATTCTCGACAATATCGTCGACGACATCAAGCTGCGCCACATCGCCGACGAGCGGGCACTGCGTGCGGCCATGGGCGAGCAAGCCATCTTCCAGAGCATGCATGACAAGATCCAGGCCTCGCCGCATATCGACGTGGCCACCATCGTGGCCGCCAACGGCGACGTCATCAATTTTACGCGCGCCTTCCCGGCGCCGCCGATCAACCTGGCCGACCGCGACTATTTCATCGAGCGGCGCGACAATCCGCGCCCGGATGTGTACCTCAGCGCGCCGGTGCGCAACAAGGGCAACGGCCAATGGACGTTTTACCTGAGCCGGCGGATCAGCGGTCCGCATGGCGAGTTCCTGGGCGTGGCGCTGGTCGGGCTGTCGAGCACCTTCCTCAGCGATTTCTATCAGAAGATCAGCCTGGGCGAGGGCGCCAGCATCGCGCTGTACCGGCGTGACTTCACCTTGCTGGCGCGCTGGCCGCATGACGACAAGCTGATGGGCAAGGCCAACCTGAGCGGCTCCTCGTTCGAGCTGATCGAGCGCATGCATCAGCGCAGCGGCGTGCTGCTGACCGACAGTCCGCGCTTTGCCAGCCACGGCGAATCGGTGCAGCGCATGGGCGCGCCGCGCCTGCTGGACAAGTATCCGGTGATCGTCAACCTGACCGTCACGGAAAACCTGTTCCTGGCGCAGTGGCGCAAGTTCTCGCTGCTGCTCGCTGGCGTGGGACTGTGCAGCACGCTGGCCATCGCGGTCGCCTTCCGGGTCCTGTACGGCGCCATCGTGCGGCGCGACGGCGACCTGCTGGTGACCCAGGGACTGCGCGATGCGGCCGAGGCGGCCAGCCGCGCCAAGACCGAATTCCTGGCCATGATGAGCCACGAAATCCGCACGCCGCTGACGGCCATCATCGGCTTTGCCGAGACGCTCGACGAGGCCAGCGACCTGGCCACGCGCCAGGAGGCGTCCGAAGTGATCGTGCGCAATGGGCAGCATCTGCTATCGATCATCAATGAGATCCTGGACATATCGAAAATCGAGGCGGACCGTTTGTTCCTCGAGCATGTCGCGTTCTCGGCGCTGGAGATCGCGTTCGGGCTCGACACGATCATGGCGGCCCAGGCCGCGGCCAAGGGAATCAGTTTTCGCACCGTGGTCGAGTATCCGTTTCCGGCCGCGCTGATGGGCGACCCGACGCGCTGGCGCCAGGTGCTGTTCAACCTGTGCAGCAATGCCGTGAAATTTACCGCGCGCGGTTCGGTGCGCATGACATTGTGGTTCGATGCCGACGCCGATTCGTTGCGCTGCAGCGTAGTCGATACCGGGATCGGCATGTCCGATGAGCATCTGAAGGGGCTGTTCGTCCCGTTTGCCCAGGCCGACAGTGCGGTCGCGCGCCAGTACGGCGGGACCGGGCTCGGCCTGCACCTGGTACGGCGCCTGGTGCGCCTGATGGGCGGCGAGGTGGAAGTGGCCAGCGCGCTGGGTCAGGGCTCGGTGTTCCAGGTGGCCGTCGCGGCGCGCCCGGCGGAGCAGACTGCCTGGCTGATGGAAGCGCCAGCCAGCGTGCCGGCGCCCCCCCTGCCGGCGCGCTCCAAGCTGCGCGGCAAGATCCTGCTGGCGGAAGACGGCGTCGACAACCGCAAGCTGTTCGCCGCCATCCTGGGCGCGCTCGGCCTGGAGGTGGTGCTGGCCGAGGACGGCGCGCGCGCGATCGAACTGGCGCTGGCCGAGTCGTTCGACATCATCTTGATGGATATCCAGATGCCCGTGATCGATGGCAGCGAAGCGGCCAAGGTGATCCGTGCCACCGGCTACAGCGGACCCTTGGTGGCCTTGACCGCCAACGTCATGGCCGAAGACGTGCAGCGCTACTTGGCCAATGGGTTCTCGCATTGCGTCGGGAAACCGGTCGACCGCGCCGAATTGGGGGCGCTGCTGGCCAGTTTGCTGGGCGCAAGCGAGGCGCCCGACAAAACCATGAGCCTGCTCGACCTGCCTGAATATGCCGGACTGCAGGCCAAGTTCGAACGGCGCCTGCCTGATCAACTGGAGCGCATGCAGTCTTGCATGGCGCAAGGACGCTACGACGAACTGGCGGCGCTGGCGCATACCATCAAGGGGTCGGCGGCCACGTTCGGCCATCCCGGCGAAGGCCTGGCGGCCGCACGCATCGAAGCGGCCCTGCGTGGCGGCGACATCGCCACGGCGCGCGCGATACTCGCCGCCCTGGTCGCCGGCCAGCACAGCGTCGCAGCAAGTGAAGGAGGATGTACATGAGCACGCCACCAAGGATTTTGATTGCCGATGATGACGCGCCGATGCGCGAGTTGCTCGGCTCGATACTGCGCCAGCGTGGCTACCGCGACATCGTTCACGCCACGGATGGCAGGCAGGCGCATTCCTTGCTGCTCAGCGCCAAGGTGCCGTTCGACCTGGTGCTGCTGGACCTGGACATGCCGGGCATGAGCGGTATCGAGGTGCTGAGCACTTGCCGGCCGCTGCTGCCCAATTGCATGTGGGTCATGGTCAGCGGCCATAGCGCGTTGCCGAACGTGATGTCGGCCATCAGCGCCGGCGCCATGGGCTTCATTGTGAAACCCTACAATATGGAAAAAATCTTCGGGATGCTGGACAAGTTCACCAGCCGCAGCAGGTCGTGAGCGACCGCTGCCGGTTCAGAACTTGGCCGGCTTGCTGATCCAGTAGCGGCTGGTGTCGGCAATGCCCCACTTGGCGGCGTCTTCGCGCCCGAGTATCTTGTCCTTGACGCCAGTCTCGGCGAGATTGACCAGTTCGGGCGCCAGCAAGGCCTTCGTCCTGGTGCAAAAGAACACGCACACGGTCGGCGCGAGCAGCGACTTGCCCGGCCCCTGGTCGGCAATCACGGCCAGCCGGCCCGACTGCATCTTGACGACGGTGCCGACCGGGTAAATTCCCATGCATTTGACAAACGCGCCAAAGATGGCCGGGTCGAAATGCCCATTGCACCATTCGGTCATCTTGCTCAGCGAGGCCGCCGGACACCAGCCGGACTTGTACGGGCGGTCTGACGTGATCGCATCGTAGACATCGCAAATGGCGCCCATGCGCGCGGCCACGCTGATCGCGTTGCCGGCCAGGCCGTCCGGATAGCCTTTGCCGTTGACCTTCTCGTGGTGGTGCAGGCAGACGTCGAGCACGACCTCGCTCACGCCGCTGCCGGCCAGCAGCAAGCGGTGGCCGGCGACCGGATGGTCCTTGACGGCCGTGAATTCATCCTCGGTCAGGCCACCTGGTTTATTCAGGATGTCGTGAGGAATGAGCATCTTGCCGATGTCGTGCATCAGGCCGGCCAGCCCCAGTTCGCGCACCTGTTCGTCAGGCATTTTCAGCTCGCGCGCCAGCGCGATCATCAGCGCACACACGGCCACCGAATGCATATAGGTATAGTCGTCGGCGTTCTTGAGCCGGACCAGGCCGACCAGCGCGTCGGGGTTGCGCATGACCGACATGGCGATTTCGTCGACCAGCGGCTGGACTTGTTCGGCGGCGATCGCGTTGCCCATGCGCGCTTCGTGGAACATGGAGCTGACGGCCGTTTTTGATTCGGTCAGCAGTTGCGCGGCGCGATCGAGTTCGGCCGCCATCGAGGTCGGCACGGCAGCGGGAAAACGAAACGGCGCCGCCTTGGCCGGCTTGGGCGCCGGCGCAGCGGCCGCGCTTGGGGCGGGCGTGGCGGGCGCCACGTCGGCGCCCTTGCTCGGATCGATCACCAGCTCGCGCACAGTGCTGGCCTTGATCTTGGTCAATTTTTCTGCCATATCGACCAGCAAGGAGCGGGTCCAGAAGGGGCTCTCCAGCCAGGGCACGCAGAACTCGTCGACGTACATGCCAATTTTTAATTCGGATACATCAATTTTTCTCATGGACGTTCCTGCATCGCCGTTTTGAATTGCCAACCTGCAATTCGACCTTAGCGCCATTCCGCACATTTTGCAATACGCCGGACCATATATCGCCTGCTAGCGGCAGGGCCGGATGTCGGCAGCTTGCCTGACGCTCGCCATCGGCAGCTGCAAGGTGGCGCTGCGCGCTGCGCCACCGATGCGCGCCGCGATGCGCCGGCCGTTGACGCTGTAGCAGTCGGACGCGCCGACTTCATGCAGCGTGACCTGCCAGGCGCGCTGCGACGGCGCGCGCGCATAGCTGCCGCGCGGCGCGGCGATCAGCAGGGCGTGCGCGCCGTCGTTCCAGCTGATGGCGGTGGTCATGCTGCGCCCGTGCTTGCGGTACTGTTCGCTCACGTCGTCGTCCTCGTACAGCAGGGCGCGTCCGGCAGCGCCCGGGTAGACATCGATGCGCAAATGCGTCTTGTCGGCCTGCGCGGTGCTGGCGGCGTCGGCCTGGCCGACGATCAGGGCGCCGGCCTTGACGAATACCGGCAGCAGGCCGCGCTCGGCGCCCACGCTGATCACCGCGCCGCCTTGCAGCACCTGCTGCGGATGCCAGAAGTCATACCAGCGGCCGGGCGGCAGCCAGACTTCGGTGGCGCCATCGCTGCTGGTGCGTGGCGCCACCAGCAGGTCGGGGCCCCACATGTACTGCAGGTCGTGGCGCCATGCCGCCGCATCCTGCGGGTACTCAAGCAGCATGGCGCGCGCGATCGGCATGCCGCTGACGGCCGCCTCGTGCGCAGCCGTGTAAATATACGGCATCAGGCGGTAGCGCGCCTGCGTGAACTGGTGCGCCGCCGCCTGTTCCGGGGCGCTGCGATCGAGCGGCCAGCGCGACGCTCCCATGCCGTGCGGCTTCCAGATCGGTGAGAAGCTGCCGAAGCCCATCGCCCATTGCTGATACAGGTCGGGGTCCGGTCCGCGCTTGCTGTCCCAGTCGTAGAAGCCGCCGGCGTCGTGGCCCCAGTACGGGAAGCCGGACAGGCCGGCCAGCTGCATGCCGCGAATTTGCATTTTCATTTCATCGAAATTGGGCTTGATGTCGCCGCTCCACAGCGAGGCGTAGCGCTGCGCGCCGGCGGTCATGCCGCGCACCCAGACATAGGGGCGCTGCGTGATGGCCGACTTGTCCCAGCCGTCGCGCACCAGCGCCTGGGCGATCAGCAAGAACCAGTAATTGCGCATTTCGGCGAAGCTGCGCCCGTTTGCCAGCGTCATTGCGCCGGGCGCCGCGCCCATCTCGTCGAATTCGTCGATCCACAGCGCGTCGCCGGGAAAGTGCAGCTTCGGATCGAGCGATTTGCGGTACAGCGTGCTCCAGAACCAGCGCCGAAATGCCGGGTTGGTCTGGTCCGGCGCGCTGCTGGCGAAGTCGACTCCGGAGACGGCCGGGATATTGAAGCGGGCCTGCCAGCCTTCGCTGAACTGGAGTATGCAGCGGTTGACGTCGATGGTCGTGACCAGGCCGTTCTGCCTGAGCCAGGCGGCGTATTCCTCGGGGTGCGGATAGCGGCCGCGGTCCCAGTCCAGGTAGGATTCGCAGCGCTTGCCGCCGCCGGCGCGCCAGCGGTTGTCGTTGACCACATGATCGAGCGGGAAGCCGGCTGCGCGATGCTCGGCGATCTTCTGCTTCCACCAGGTTTCGTCCGACGGCGTGGGCGAGTCGTGATCGTGGCTCTTGTCCGACAGCGCCAGGCCGAACATGGCCTTGGGCGGCAGGCGCGGTTTGCCGGTCAGTTCGACATAATGGGCCAGCACGTCGCGCGGATGCGGCCCGCCGATGAAGAAGTAGTCCATGCGGCCCTCGAATCCATGGGTGTCGATGCCGAATTCGTAGTGGCCGCCGGTGCCGAAATTGAAGCTGTGCTGGAAGCTGCTGTTCAGGAAAACGCCATAGCCCTTGCTGGAGATATAAAACGGTACGATCAGCGGCGCCTGCTCGATTTGCTCGCTGCCGTAGTTGTGGCCCAATGTCTGGCCCTTCAGGTCGAGCGACTGCGCGCGGCCGTAGTAGCCGTGGCCGAGCGCGGTGAAATGCTCGTCCGAGTCGGGCGCGAAGCTGCGCACGATCGCGCTGCCTCGCCATTGCACGCCGCCCTGGTCGGCCAGCACCGGCACGGCGGCGCCAGCGAGGAAATAGCGGGCCGCCAGGGTCTGCCTGTCGATCGTCAGACGGACCTGGCCGGCGCCGGGCAATTGCAGCGTCAGCGTCGATGCCTGCTCGCCGACGCGCAGCGCGCCGCCGCCCGGCAGCGCCGACACCATCTCGTAATGATTGTCGGGAAAGTAGGCCTCGCCCTTGCGCACCGATTGCAGGCGCAGCACGTGCGTGCCGTAGGGCGTGATGCGCAGGCTGTCGCCGGCGTCGTTGGACACGATCACGCTGGCGCCGCTGCGCACGTAGCCGGCAGCGGCATGCGCCGCGGTACACAGAACCAGGCAGAACGCCATGGCGCTTTTCAACAGGAATGGCGGACTGCAGCGCATGGATGGCAACCTTTGACTAAGCAATGTAGGATACATACATGGTTTCATGTCACACATGACGATCAATTGCCAATGTGCATTGACGTTCGGTGTAGGAATAATACATTGATTTCCAGGCGCAGTTGCGAGTGATTGCCAGGTGCGCGTTTACATGGCAGCATGGCTCAGGTCTGCCGAGGCAAGTCAACCGTATCACTCCAAGCGAGCGCGAACATGACCGACAACGATCCACTGCTGGTGAGCCAATTGATAGTGCGTGTATGCCTGTTTCTGATCGCGGCCATCGCCATGGCGGGCGGCGCGCTGCAGATGGTGCTCGGGCAGCCCGACAGCGAGCCACGGCTCGACAATGTGCACCGCTTCATGGCCGGGGTGTATTTCTCGACCGGCTTGATCAATCTGTGGGCCGGGATCACGGTCCGCCAGCAAGGCACACTGGTGTACCTGCTCGCGGCCGGGGTATTGCTGGCCGGGATAGGCCGGCTGGTGTCGATCCGGCGCGTCGGCTTGCCCGAGCCACGCGCTGTGTGGCTGGGTTACCTGGTGCCGGAACTGGTCTTGCCGTTCGTGCTGGCCGGCGCGCACTACGCCGGCCACTGACTTATTTCGCTGGCGGCGGCGCGCCGACCAGGTCCTTGTCCGACTGCCCGAAGCGCAAGCCTGTGCTGAGCAAGGTCCGCTTGTCGCCGCTGGCGAAGCCGCGCTCCGAGACGCTGGCGAGCACCAGCCACAGGCTATCGGCCAGCTTGTATTCGACGCCGTAGCCGAAGTGCCTGACGTTGGCGGACAGGACGCCGGCCGTCTCCACCCGCGCCAGCCCGGTGTCGACGAAAGCGCTCCACAGGTCGCGGCTAAAGCGCAGCCGCAGCGTCGCATCGGTGCGCGATTCGCCGGCCAGCCCGGTCGCGTCGGCCGGGTCTTCGACCAGCAAATGCTGTTTGCGCGCGGCCGAAAATTCGAACAAGGTCTTGAAGCGCGCCCCGCTCGGATTGAGCTGGTCGAAGCCCTGCGAATACGTGGTCCACAACATCGTCGGTCCGGACTGCGCCGCAGCGAGCTTGGCGGAGTCGCCGGTGTACCAGGATTTGGCGTAACCGGCATACCAGCGCGGCGCCTTCCACAGGCCGGCCGACACATCGGACCAGCGCGTGGCGTAGCATTTCTTGGCGCGCTCGATGTCGGCCCGTGCCAGGTCAGGGTCGATCACGTCGCCGGGTCTGCCGACCGCCGGGAACAGAGCATCGGTGCAGCGTGACAGCAGGCTCCAATACAGGCGCGGGTCGCCGTCGTCGATTAGCCCGCTCGACAGGGACAGGGCAATTTGCTGGCCGATGCGGCTGTCGTCCGATTTCGCCGTGGCCAGTTCGACCGAGGTTCTGGCCCAGGCCTGCATCGCGCCGCTGGCGGCATAGCGCTGGCCGCCGGTGAGCGAAAACGGCGTGAACAGGCTGGCCGGGCTGAACTGCACGGCGAGGCCTTCCTTGACCTTGCCCGACGCATCGAGTCCTTTCGCCAGCGCGGCGCCAAATTCGCGCGGCGTGGCTGGCGTGCTCATGGCGCCGGCCGCCACGCCCAGTGCGCTCAGGCCGGGCGAGGCTTGCGATTGCATGTCCCTGGCCATCGCTTCGGCAAGCTCCTTGTTAAGCGGCGCAACATAGTGCGCCAGTTTGGGCGCGCCGGGCTTGTCTTCCGCTGGCACGGCCGCAGCGGGGCCGGGGGCCGTCGCCGCGACAGTCTTGGGGCGCAAGTGAATGACGATCTCGCCATCGCGCAGGACCATGCGCGCGGTTTCCTCATATGCCTTGTTGTCGACCACGACTTCGCCGCCGATGGCTGCCTGGGGCAGGGCGGCGGCGATGACAACGGCGCCCAGCCAGCGCCTGATCATGCCGCCGCTCCGATGAAGACGTAGTCGGAGCCCGGCGTCAGGTGCATGACCTGCCCGCCCGCCGGCATGGTGCCCGGAACGCGGCAGATCCAGCGCATGTCATCCTGCGCCAGCGTCAGCTCGGCCTCGAAGGTCCGTTCATCGGCGCCGTTGTACTCGGCCCAGAGGTTCCAGATGACGTAGCGCGGCGCCGCCAGTGCGGCCGGCGCGCAGGTCCAGGCGATATCGGCATTCCCGGTCGACAGCGGCGGCACGCCATCGCCCATGCCGCCCGAGCACAGGTCGTGATGGTTGGCGTCACGCACGACGATGCGCATCTTGCCGATGACCAGGTTGGACACCCGCATGGACACGGTAAAAGACCCGGCGCTATCGAGCAGGGGTGGCACGGCCCATGTGTGGAACAGACCTGCATAGTGCAAGCCTTCCAGTGCCGTGCCTTGTTGCTGCTCGTTGTGCGTGATGTTTGACATGAATTTCCTCGCTGTGTGTGGTTCCCAGCCGGCAAGCTTGACTGAAGGACATCGCGAAAAGACTCACCAATTGTCACGCCATCGCAGATCGTTGGCAAAGCATGCGTATTGACGTCATGCCGTCCAGGTTCCCTTTGTGACACGACAACATGTAGAAACCCAAATTGCCCTGTATTGCAGCGGCTTTTTTGTAGCTTCGCCGGATTTGAGCAGTTACACTCAGGCACGCACATCACGTATGGAAAAATTATGCCGCTTTGCAAATTGCTTCCGATCGCCGCACTCCTGATGTCGACCGCCGTTGGCGCGACCCCTGCAAATGATCCGTGGCATGCCAAGGCGCGCACGCTGTATGAGCACGCCATCAATATCCCGACCGTGCTGGGGCGGGACCGGGTGCCGGAACTGGCGGCCTACCTGGCCGACCAATACCGCGCGGCCGGCATCCCCGAGGCCGACATCAAGATCATGCCTTACGACAAAACCGCGGCGCTGATCGTGCGCTGGCGCGCAGCCAACGCCACGCGCAAGCCGATCATGGTGATGGCGCACATGGATGTGGTCGAGGCCAGGCGCGAAGACTGGGGCGCGACCGATCCCTTCGTGTTTACCGAAAAGGATGGCTATTACTACGGGCGCGGCACCAGCGATATCAAGCAGGGCATCGCCGCGACCACCACCGCCATATTGAAATTGAAAGCGAGCGGCTTTCAGCCGAAGCGCGACATCATCGTGTTCTACACCGGCGACGAAGAGACGGGCGGCCCCGGCGCACAGCTGGGCGCCACCGAATGGCATGCGCTGCTCGATGTTGAATACGGCCTGAACGCCGATGGCGGTGGCGGCGGCTTCGCAGCCGACGGCCGCGCCCTGGGCTTCACGATCCAGACGGCCGAAAAAACCTATGCCAACTACACGCTGACGGTACGCAATCGCGGCGGCCATTCCTCCCAGCCGCGTGCCGACAACGCCATCTACGCATTGGCGAATGCATTGCACCGGCTCGAGACATATCGCTTTGCCCCGCAGATAAATCCGACCACGCGTGCCTATTTCGCCGGTCGCCAAACAGTAGAGAAGGGCGCGCTGGGCAACGCGATGCGGGCCTGGCTGAAAAATCCGAACAACGGCGCCGCGGCAGACGCGATCGAAGCGGACGAAGGGGAGATTGGCGTGACCCGCACCCGTTGCGTGGCCACGCGCCTGCTGGGCGGACATGCGGACAACGCCTTGCCGCAAATGGCCTCGGCAAACATCAACTGCCGCATCATGCCGGGCGTGTCGCCCGATGCGATCAGGGCCGAACTGGAGAAAATCGCGGGCGACCGCACGGTGCTGGTGACCCGCAACGACAGCTATCTCGCATCGCTCGATTCGCCGTTGCGCGCCGATGTCCTGGGCGCCTACACCGAGGCGGTGCAAGCACGGCAGAAGGGCGCGCCGGTATTTGCGGAAATGAGTACCGGCGCCAGCGATGCGCGACCGTTCCGCGTGGCCGGCATCCCGATCTATGGTGTCGACGGCTCGTGGGGCGTGGTGCCGGTCGATTCGCGCGCGCACGGACGCGACGAACGGCTGCCGGTCAAGGCGCTCGATGACGACGTCGATCACTGGACCCAGATGCTCGGCAAGCTGGCCGGCCAGGAGTAGGCGATGAAGGTCCTCATCGCCGACGACGACCCGCTGTCCATCCTCTACCTGCAGGACATGCTGCGCGAATGGGGTTTCGAGGTCGTCACTGCCGCCGACGGCGCCGAGGCGCTGGCGCTGTTGCGCGAGCCGGACGGCCCCGCGCTGGCGATTGTCGACTCGCTGCTGGCCGGCGAGGATGGCACCGCCCTGTGCCGCGCCGTGCGCGACAGCGTCACCGAGCGCTATGTCTACCTGATCCTGCTCGCGGCCCACGCCGATGCCACTTTCGTGGCCGCGGCCATCGACGGCGGCACCGACGACTACCTGGCCAAGCCCTTCAGCCCGGAACAGCTGCGGGTGCGGGTACGCGCCGGGCGCCGCATCGCCGAACTCGAAGAAAAGCTGCGCTTCAGGGAAAGCCGGGATGCGCTGACCGGCATCTACAACCGCAGCACCATCGTCGAAATGCTGCAAAAGGAACTGGCGCGCCAGGCCCGGACCCATCACGCGGTGTCGGTCATCCTGTGCGACCTGGACCATTTCAGAATGCTCAACGACAGTCACGGCCACCAGGCCGGCGACGAGGTGCTGCGCGAACTGACGCGCCGCATGGGGGCGACCTTGCGGCCCTACGATTCGTTCGGCCGCTACGGCGGCGAGGAACTGCTGGGCGTGCTGCCCAATTGCGGCGTCCAGGGGGCGCTGGAAGTGGCCGAACGGATGCGCGCGGCCGTGGCCGACGTGCCGGTCATGACGACGACCGGGGAAATCAGCGTGACCGTAAGTATCGGCGTGGCCTCGCTGGCGGTCGACGAAGCGGCCAAGCTGGGCGACTTGCTGCAGCGGGCCGACGACGCGCTGCACCGCGCCAAGCAGAACGGGCGCAACTGCATCACGATCGCCGCCTAGCGGCTTATGCTTCGCTTTGCGGCAGCGGAAACTCGAAGCTCACGCGCAGCACATTGAGGCGCGGCGCCAGGTCGGTGTTCCATGCGCTGCTGTAGTCGTCGCGCGACTCCATGCCGTCGGTGACGATGGTGATTTCGGACGCGTGTCCGCCCTTGAACATGTCGACGATGGTCTGGAAGCGGTCCGCCGACTGGTTGATCAAGACCAGGCATTCGCCATTGTCGTCGCTGCTGGTGTAGGTCAGCGAACCCGGTTCGCGCCCGGCGTTGTCGGTGCCGGCCTGCAGCTGGCGCACCAGCATGGTCCAGCTGACATCCTGCAGCGTTTGCCCATTCGAGATGTACACCGTCGGACCGGTCGACAGCAGCAGCGTGAGCGAAATGACGGGCATGTCGTCTTCATTGCCGTTCTGCTCCAGCGTCAGGAGCGCCTCGCGCGTTTCGAAAGTCAGTTCGGCCATAGCGACATCCAGGTCGGTAATCGGGAAGGCTGGAGCGCCTTCATCGACGCCAATCATACAGTGCTGCGCTCATTTGTGGCGGGCACGATTCACCGGCCACTGGCTACTTCCAGAATTGCCAGTTTTTCGGCCTGGCAGCCACGCCGGCGGGCAGGCAGGCCAGGTATTTGGGGTCTTCGTCATCGAACAGGCTGGCGCCGCCGCCCAGGTAGGCGCGCAGCAGTTCGTCGACCGCGCGTTCCCGCTCGCCCAGTTCGAACTGGCATTGCCCGAGGCGCAGATGGAGGAAGGGAATGCCGATGGCGCCCGGACAGTGCATGACGGTCGACAGGTTGTCGCGTCCGGCCACGTAATCGCCGCCGAGGAAATTGGCGTCGCCGACGGCGGCCAGGATCCAGGTGGCGCTGTCGCAGTCGAGCTTCGGTTCGGGCAGCAAGTCCCACGCCATCCAGTAGGCTTGCAGCGCATCGGCAAAGCGCGCGCAGTCGGCGTGGAGGTCGCCTTGCGCGCACAGTCGTGCGATTTCTGTCTGGAGGTCGTCGCTGAGGTCGGGCATATGGCTGCCAGCCTACCACAGCGATGCAGCCGATCTGGGGGCGTATCGTTTCGTGCGCGCTCCCGGCAGCCTACTGCAGGCTGGCCAGCCTTTGCGAACGCTGCGGGGTGGCGTCGAACAGGTGCATATTGGCGCGTGCGGTTTTCAGCGTCATGACATCGAGCGCCAGGCCGCGCGCGGGCAGGTTGTCGCGCGCGGCAAGGCGCGCCGGCGCGTGCGCCATCTTGTACTGTGCGGCGCCGCTGCGCTGCGGGGCGGCAGCGAGGGCGCTGTCGGACAGGCCGTTGCTGACCTTGACCGTCTGGCTATCACCCGGGCACACTTCGTCGGTCAGCGTCACCTGGCCGGAGGCCGCCACGCATTTGTTGATGTCGGTGGCAGCATGAGCGGTCGACACGAACAGCATGCTGGACAGGAACAAGAGGCTGGCCAGCAGCGGTGTATGCGTGGAATGGTTCATGGTGGAGCTCCGGTGAGTGATTACCCCCAGTGTGTCCACTTTCCCGCGTCTTATCTGTTCGTTACCACACGCTGTCGTTTCACCATTATTTTTCCAGCGTCCACAGGAAGGCGAAAATGAAACCGTTCATGGTCGCGTTGAAGGCTGCGTGCGCCAGCACGGCCGGCAGCACCGAATCGCTGGCGCGGCGCAGCCAGGCCAAGGTCCAGGCCAGCGCGAACATCAGCAGCACCCACAGCGCACCGGAGGCCGGCAGCAGGGCCAGCCCGGCCGCGGTCACCAGCACGCCATGGTGGCACAGGTGGACCACGGCAAACAGGCCCGCTTCCAGATGGGTGCTGGCGCGCACCGACAGGCGCTGTTCCAGCACCTTTTGCAAAAAGCCGCGGAAGAACAGTTCTTCTCCGATTGGGCTGAACAGGCAGGCCACGATGGTGAAGGTCAGGTGCAGCTGCAGCATCGTGAAGCCTGGCGTCGGCTGCGTGTGGTAGCTGCGCGCGACGCTGATGAACCAGTTCTCGGCCGAGCTGCCATACAGCAGCACGCCGAGCACGAAGCACAGGCTGGCGGCCGCGGCGCCGATCACCAGCGCAATGCCGAAATAGCCTGCGCTGGTGGGGAACTTGAGCCCGATCTGGTAGCGCCCGTGCGGACTGAGCAGTATCCACGGCAGGGCGATCATGGCCACGCACATCAGCAGGAACAGGCCGCGCGCGCCGGGCGGGCCGAGCATCGCAAAGGCGCGCACGGCCAGGAAAAGCGCACTGAGCAGAAAGGCCAGGGCGCCGATGCCGGGGCTGCGCCCGCGCAGCGCGGGCTTGAGGTCAATGCTTCTCATGGATTAATGTTGCAATTTTCATAATGCAACAAGTGTACGCAAGCGCGCCGCGCTTGTCCAGCGTATTGACGTTTAGCTACCGATCCACGCGTACTTGAACAGGAAGGCCGCCGCGATCACCCACACCACCGGCGCCACGCTGCGCGCGCGTCCGGTCAGCAGCTTCAGGGCCGCGTAGGTGATGAAGCCGAACGCGATGCCGTGTGCGATCGAGTAGGTGAACGGGATCACCATCGCCGTGATCGCGGCCGGCACGCTGTCGGTGGTTTCGCTCCAGTCGATTTCGCCCAGTTCGCGCAGCATCAGGCAGGCCACGAACAGCAGGGCCGGCGCGGTCGCATAGGCCGGCACCACGCCGGCCAGCGGCGCGATGAACAGGCAGGCCAGGAACAGCAGCGCCACCACCAGCGCGGTCAGCCCGGTGCGCCCGCCGGCCTGGACCCCGGCCGCGCTTTCGATGTAGGCGGTGGTGCTGGAGGTGCCCAGCAGCGAACCGGCCACGATCGCGCAGCTGTCGGCCAGCAGCGCCTTGTTCAGGCGTTCCATCTTGCCCTGCACCAGCAGGCCGGCGCGGCTGGCCACGCCCATCAGGGTGCCGGTGGCGTCGAACAGCTCGACCAGGAAGAACACCAGCACCACGTTGAGGAAACCGGACGACAGCGCGCCCTGGACGTCGAGCTGGAGCAAGGTCGGCGCGATCGATGGCGGCAGCGCGACCAGGCCGGCGAACTTGTTGCCACCGAAGAAAAAGCTCAGCACCGTCACGGTCGCGATGCCGATCAGGATCGCGCCCTTGACCTTGAGCCGGTCGAGCACCACGATCAGCAAGAAGCCGGCGATGGCCATCAGGGCCGGCGCCTGGCGCAGGTCGCCGGCGGTGACCATGGTGGCCGGATGGGCCTTGACCAGGCCCGCGCTCTTGAGGGCGATCAGCGCCAGGAACAGCCCGATGCCGACCGTGATCGCGTTGCGCAGCGCCGGCGGGATGCCGTTGACGATCATTTCGCGCAGGCCCAGCAGGCTCACCAGCAGGAACAAGCAGCCCGACACGAACACCGCCCCCAGCGCCGACTGCCACGGTATGCCCATGCCAAGCACCACGGCGTAGGCAAAATACGCGTTCAGGCCCATGCCGGGCGCCATGCCGATCGGATAGTTGGCATACAGGCCCATGATCGCCGTGCCGAGCGCGGCGGCCAGGCAGGTGGCCACGAACACGGCCGTCTTGGGCATGCCGGCGTCGCCCAGGATGGCCGGATTGACGAAGATAATATAGGCCATCGTCAGGAAGGTGGTCAGGCCGGCCACCAGTTCGGTGCGCACGTCGGTGCCGTTGTCGTCGAGCTTGAAGAATCGGTTGAGCATCGCGGATCCGAAATGGAAGAGTCGGGAAACCATTATAAGCGCACGATTGCAGCGCGATTTGCTACCATGGGGGACTTCCATCCTTCGCGACCGCCCCCATGCCCAAGAACAAACGCCCCGTCCCCCGCAAACCGAGCGCCGCCGCACCGGTCGAAGACAACGATGTGCTGGCCCAGAAGCTGGCCGATCTCGGGCTGGAGCTGGCCGAACAGGAGCACGCCGAAGAAGAGGACATGGCTTTGCTGGCGCCGAAGCAGGACGAATTCAACAAGCTGCTGCGCAATGCGCTGCGCAAGAAGAATGACGAGGTGCTGTACGGCGCGATCGAACGGGCGCGCTACACCGATGTCGGCGCCTACCAGTTCGTGCGCAGCCAGATCGAGGAAGCCGCCGCCACCGTCCTGCTGCACAAGGAAGGCGGTCAGCCGATGGAGGTGACGGCCTTCGCCGTGCCGCTGTTTGTGCACAGCGTCGGCGGACTGAAGGAGGCCGAGGGCTTCCAGGATGGCGATGCCTTTGCCGCGCTGGTCGAGAGCATCAAGGAAGGCGGGCTCGAAAGCCCGCGCGCCAAGGTGGTGCTGATCAGCCACGCCTACGACGCCGACGAAGCGTACCGCATCAGTTTCAGCGACCTGAGCGACATGGCGCGCGATGCCGCCGCGGCGATGACGGACAAGAAGCTGGTGGCCGCGCCGGCGCTCGAGCGCAGCATCGTGGGCTGGGCGCCGTCCGGCTTCGAAGAAGGCGACAAGGCGCTCGAGCTGCGCTTCCTGCTCGGCTTCGCGCTGAAGCGGGCCGACGACCCTTTCTACCAGGTGCCGGCCGGCGAGGCCGAGGCCGACGCTTATTTTGAACAGCGCATGGCGCGCTACCGGGCCTGGACCGCGCACGCCGGTCCGCTGGTGCAGCGCTGCCTGGCGGCCGATCCCGCCGCGCTGCAATTGCACTTCCTGTACCAGGACCTGTTTTTCGGCGCGCGCGAGCAGGGCATGGAAGAGCTGGGCATGCTGTGCATGATTACCGAACTGGGCGCCGCGCTGCAGGCGCACGGCGGATCGGCGTCGGCGGTGGTGGGCCCGGCCGATGTCGACGACATGATGGTGTTGCGCGTGAGCCTGGTGGGCGCCGACGGCGTCCAGCTGGCCTATTCGGAAAAGCTGCTCGACCTGGCGGCCGACCTGCAGACCGAAGTCGACGACGTCTGCGATGCGCTCGGCACGTTAGGGATCAACACGGTGTCGGTGGCGCTGCGTTTCGACAAGGACGGCCGGCCGCTGGAAGTGCAGTCCTATACGGGGCCGGCCGCCGTCACTAATTGAGGCGGGCGTTGGCCAGCAGCGCCCAGGCCACCGAAATGACGACCATGCCGGTCAGCGTCACGCACGACCAGGTGAAGAACCAGGCCGACAGCAGGCTGGCCTGCATGGCGCGTTCGAACAGGCAGCCCAGGCCGAAGTCGAAAAACGTCAGGAACGACCAGCGCCGCAGATAAGTGGGCAGGTAGCGGCACATGCGCAGATTGTGCTGCAGCGCGGCGTGGCGTTCGTACAGGTCGCGCGTGGCATTGAGGTCGCGGAACAGCCAGCCGAAGAACAGGAAGCGATACCACAGCGTCAGGAAGGGCAGCTCCGGCGCACCCTGGCTGCCCTGCGCGGCAGGAAGCGGATCGGGATCTGGGCTGTGTGGCATCGTGGACCTCCGCAGGACAGGCGTCATGTGGGGCGCCATGGCTCAATATATACCGAACCGGGCGCGGCTGCATGTTCCGCCAGGCAGCGCGCTGGCTTGGCAAAACGGGCCCGGGCGCGCATCATGGAACCATGAGTCAACAGAACAAGCTTGTTCCCTTGCCCGTCTCGTGCGGCACGCTGGTGGTCAATCCGGCCGGCCAGCTGCTGCTGTGCCACGTGACCGATACTGCCAAGTGGGATATCCCGAAAGGCATGCAGGATGCCGGCGAAAGCACGCTGCAGGCGGCCATGCGCGAGCTGTTCGAGGAAGCAGGGGTCGTGTTCGACGCGGCGCGCTTCGAGGACCTGGGCGGCTTTGCCTACCGGCGCGACAAGCGCTTGCACCTGTACCGGGTGCGGGTCGGCGATGAGCTGGGCCAGCTCGAGCGGCTCGCCTGCACCAGCTTTTTCGCCCATCCGGTCAGCGGCCGGCCGGTGCCCGAGACCGACGGCTTTCGCTGGGCGGCGAGGTCCGAGCTGGGCGCGCTGTGCTGGCCGCGCATGGGCCAGCTGCTGCTGTCGCTGGCCTGGGAATAGCGGCCCGCTCAACGCTCCAGCACATACGTGCCGGGCGCCGCGCATAAACCGGGGCCGACCTGGCGCGCCGGCACCTGCCGTCCGCTCGAGACGCGCGCCAGCCACGCCACCCAAGCCGGCCACCATGAGCCATCGTGTTCTTCGGCCGTTTCGACCCAGCGCTCCGGATCGATGTAGCAGTCGCCGCGCGGGTGGACCGCCGTGTAGTAGTGCCGCCCTTTGTGGCCGGGCTCGCTGACGATGCCCGCGTTGTGGCCGCCGCTGGTCAGCACAAACTCGACCTCGCACTGCGACAGCAAATGGATCTTGTGCACCGAGCGCCAGGGCGAGACGTGGTCGGCCATGGTGGCGACGGCGAACAGCGGCAGGCGCAGGTCGGCCAGCGCAACCGGACGGTCGTCGACCCGGTAGCGGCCCGAGAACAGGTCGTTGTTGAGGAACAGCTTGCGCAGATAGTCGCTGTGCATCTGGAACGGCATGCGGGTCGAGTCGGCGTTCCAGGCCATCAGGTCGGTCATCGGCGCGCGCCGTCCCAGCAGGTACTGGTTGACCGCCACCGACCACACCAGGTCGTGGCTGCGCAGCAGGCGGAAGGCGCCGGCCATCTGGCGGTTGTCGAGGTAGCCTTGCTGCCACATCAGATCCTCCAGCCAGGCGATCTGGCTTTCGTCGATGAACAGGGTCAGTTCGCCCGCTTCGGAAAAGTCGGTTTGCGCGGCCAGCAGCGTCATCGCGTTGATCGGCCCGTGCCGGTCGCAGCCGATGGCCGCCGCCGCGATCGACAGCAAGGTGCCGCCCAGGCAGTAGCCGGCCGCGTTGATCTTGTGGCCGGGCACCAGCTGGTGCACCTGGGCGAGCGCGGCCATGACGCCGTCGTGCAGGTAGTCGTCCATGCCGAGGTCGCGGTCGGCTTCGGTCGGGTTGTGCCACGAAATCATGAACACCGTATGGCCGTGCTCGACCAGGTAGCGCACCAGCGAGTTGTGGGCTGACAGGTCGAGGATGTAGTACTTCATGATCCAGGCTGGCACGATCAGCATCGGCTCGGCGTGCACGCTGGCAGTGCTCGGGGCATACTGGATCAGCTCGATCAGGTGGTTGCGGAACACCACCTGGCCCGGCGTGCGCGCGACCTCGTGGCCGGGCCGGAATTGCTCGCTGCCGGCCGGCGGCTGGCCGGCCAGGCGGCGCTCGCCGTCTTCGACCAGGTTGACCGCGCCGCGCATGAAATTGGCGCCGGCCTCGGACAGCGTGGCCTCGATGACCTCGGGATTGGTGGCCACGAAATTGACGGGCGACACCAGGTCGAGCCGCTGGCGCGCGGCGAAGGCGAGCACCTGCTCGTGGTGGTTGGAGACGCCGTCGATGCCGGTGGTGGCGTTGTGCCACCACTGCTGGTTGAGCAGGAAGGCCTGCTGATACAGGCTGAACGGCCATTGCTGCCATCCGGGCCCGCGAAAGCGCCGGTCTTGCGGCAGCGGTTCGATGCAGGGCTCGGCCGGCATGCCGAGCGCGCTGCGGGTGGCGAAGCCGAGCCAGCGCAAGTCCTTGGTCCAGGCCTTTTCCAGCAAACGCTGCCATTTTCCCGGCGACAGCGCCAGGTGCATGCTCCAGTCGCACCAGGCCAGCGCCAGGCCGGTCGGCGACATGCCCTGCGTCACGCTGCTGATCATCGCGTGCAGCATGCGGTCGACATTGTCGGGGCCCTCGCTCGGCTCGGGCTGCAAAATTTTCAGGTCGCGGCGCCGTTGCGACACCATTCTGCGTTCCACTGTCTGCATCGCTTGCATTGCGGCTCCCGGGTTTGAGGACGACCTCCAGCTTCGTATCGGTGGCAAATCCTTACTTGATTGGGGTCAATGGTGTGCGGGGTCGGCGGCGTTTGCGGTACGCTCGATTGCATAGTGGCGCCCACGAATCCAACCCACGGAGGTACTCATCATGCAGCACACACTGGTAGCGGTATTTGACAATCGCGCCGATGCCCGCAAGGCGCTGGAGGAGCTGGTGTCGGCCGGCTATTCGCGCGGCCAGGCGCGCCTGTCCGAGGGCGACCCGGCCGGCGAAACCAGCCTGGCGCCCGAGACCGGCACGGCCAGCCGCAGCGCCAAGGATGATGGCTCCATCCTGTCCGGCATTCGTCATTTTTTCAACGATATATTCGGAACCGAACGGCGCGAGGACGCGCGCCTGTACACCGATGCCGTCACGCGCGGCCACTACGTGCTGACCGTGACGGCCAGCAGCATGGACGAAGTCGAGCGTGCGGCTGACCTGGTCGAACGCTTCGGTCCGATCGATATCGATGAACATGCGCAACAGTGGAGCGGCGGCATCATGCCGGGCCAGGGGCAGCCGCGTTCGGGCGCGCGCCAGCATGCGCAGCCGATGTCGCAGCAGTATGCGCCGGGCGAACAGCAGGGCGCGGATCAGGGGGCGCAGCAGCGCGCGTCGCAGGACGTGCAGCAGCGCGCCGACAATCCACCGCAGGCGCCGCGCCAGGACGAGCGCGGCGGCATGCGCTTTTACCAGCGCATCATCGACACGGTCGACCAGGACGGCGACGATATTTATTTCCGCGGCCATTGGAGCAGCATCTACGCCAATGAGGGTGGTATGTACGAGGATTACCTGCCGGCCTACACGTACGGCAGCACGATGGCGCGCAGCGAGCCGTACCGCGGACGTGCATGGGACGACGTGGAAAACAATTTACGCACTGACTGGGAGCAGCGCAATCCCGGCTCCGCGTGGGAGCGTGTGAAAGCGGCGATCCGGCATGGCTGGGAGCGGATCACGTCATAGCGCGAGCCACCGTCATCCTCGGGTGGCGCGGGGACATGCTCAGTATGGGGGGGCCCCGCATTCGCGAGGATGACGTTGGTTGGCCTTTTGGGGTACTTTCAATGCGGCGGCTTCGGTGCCGCCGCATTGGCATCGCTTACTCCGAAAACACCTTGGCCGCCGGGGTGATCGTGATCGCCTCGGCCTTGATATTCAGCTTGCGGTTGCCGATGACCTGGTCTTCATCGAGCACGGCTTGCGCCTTGGCGCCGTCATACTTGATCGGCGAGAAGGCGTCCGCCACCAGCTTGTCCCTCAGGCCGGCAGCATCCTTGGCGATGACGACCACCGACAGGTCCTGCGCCGACAGATGGCGCTTCATGGCCGCGTTCAGCTCCTCGACCGTCAGTTTGGACAAGCCGTCGCGCATCATCTTGGTGAACTCGGGCGTGCCGTACCATTGCGAGTCGAGCGCATAGCCCAGGTACTGGTCCTGGGTGGCCGTCATCACGAACACATTCTTCATCAGGTAGGCGCGCGTGATCTCGAACTGTTCCTTGGTCAAGCCGCCCTGGATGACCTTGTCCAGCTCGGCCAGCGCGATGCGCAGCGCGAAATGGGCATTCTCCGGCGCGACCGGACGGATCCACACTTCAAACAGCTGCGCCTTGCGCGCATTGTTCGGGCTCGGGAAAAACTGGAACATGCCGCGCGGGAAAGCCTCGATATACGCGTAATCGCCGTAGTTCATGCCGCGCAGCTCGCGGATGCGCTGGTACAGGTAGGCGTTCGACGCGCGGTGCTCGCCCAGGAAGGTCTTGGCCAGCCACAGCGCCGGGAAGTCCGGGTGTGAACGCGTCACCGTCAGTGGCAGGCCGAACGAGATGGCCGTGGCACGCGTGTTTTTCTCGATGATCTCCACTTCCAGCCCGTGCGCCTTGTGCCCGACCGGCACCGTGGTGGCAGGCAGGCCCGCGCCGGCCGGCAGTTTCGCCAGCGCTTGCTTGAGCGAGGCGATCATCGGCTCGGTCACGGCGCCGGAGATGCCGACCTTCAGCGCGCCCTGGGTGTAGGCCTTCTTGTAGAAATCCTTGACGTCGTCGAGCGTGATCGCATCGATGCCTTTGGCGGTGCCCAGTACCGGGTGGCCGTAGGCGGTGGCGGCGAAGACATTGGTCTGCAGGCGCTCCTTGCCGAGTTCTTCCTCGTTGTTGTCCTTCAGGTCGACCTGCAGTGAATTTTTCAGCGAGTCCTTCAGGCGGCGGAAGTCTTCGTCGCGAAAGCCGGGCGACAGCAGCAGCGGCAGCGCGATGTCGAGGTACTGGTTCCAGTTATCCTGGTGGATCGAGCCGGTGAAGGTCGTCAGTTCCTTGTCGACCTGTTCGTTGAAGCTGCCCGCCATCGGGAACAGCGCGCGCGTGACCTCGTCGATCTTGCGCTCGCTCGAACCGGCCGAGCCGACCATCATCGCCGTCAGCGCGGCCAGGCCTTCCTTGCCTTTCGGGTCATGCGCGGAGCCGGCCGCGAACAGCAGCTTGAAGCGGATCTGCGGCAGCTTCGATTGCTGCACCAGCACGTCGAATTTGGCGTCGCCGGCCTTCGGCGCGAAGCTGGCCAGCGTCGGCAGGGTGGCGATCGCGTCAGGCATGGCCTGGTTCGACAGCGTGGTCACCACCATGGCGTCGTCGATCAGGTACTTCTGGCCGGCGGCCAGCAGGTCGGCCGGGGTCAGCGAGTCGAGCAGGCGCACGTACTGGTTCAGGGTGCCGTACGAGCGGTGGTAGTGGACGAAGGAGGCCAGCGAGCCGGCGATCTGTTCGGTGTTGTCGAGCGAGCGGATCAGGCCATATTTCTGGGCCGATTTGGCGTCGGCCAGCAGCTTGTCGCTGACCGCGCTGGTGCGGATCTCGGCCACCGTCTGCATGATCAGGTCGCGCACATACACGGTGTCGTCGATCTTCTTGACGCGCGCGCCGATGGTGGCCAGGCTCGGGTCGACGCGGCCGGGCGTCGAGTCGAACAGCTGGTCGACCTTTTGCTCGTCCTGCACCAGGCGCTTGTACAGCGGCGAGGTGCGCCCGAACGACAGCGACAGCAGCATCTGCAGCGCCGCCTGGTCCTTGACCGTGTCGGAGAAGGCCGGACTGCGGAAGGCCACCGTCACGAACGGCAGCGTCGGGGTCGGCCACGGCACGTGCTTGTAGATGGCGCCATGCGGAGCCGGTTCGGCCGGCACCACGCTCTTGTAGCTGCCGTGCTTCCAGGCGCTCCAGTATTTTTCGACCAGTGCGATCGCCTTGGCCGGCTTGACGTCGCCGGCGATGATGATGGTGGTGCGCTCGGGGCGATACCAGCGGTCGAAGAAGACCTTCGAGTACGCATACTGGTTAGGCATGTCCTCTATGTCCTTGATGAAGCCCATCGTGGTGTGTTTGTAGGTGTGGGTGCTGAAGGCGGCGTCGCGCTGCACTTCGAACAGCTTGGAGAGGGGATTGGCGCTGTTCTTGTTGTATTCGCCCAGCACCGCGCGCGATTCGGTCTTGAAGACGTCTTCGCCGTACGACAGGTTCTGGAAGCGGTCGGCTTCGACCTTGAGGATGGTCTCCAGGTCTTCCTTGGCGAAGGTGGTGTGGAAATTGGTCAGGTCGTCGCTGGTGTAGGCGTTCTGCCGCGCGCCGGACTTGGTGATCACGTCCTGGTATTTTTCGGGCGGGTAGGCTTTGGTCCCGCGGAACATCATGTGTTCGAAGAAGTGGGCGAAGCCCGACTTGCCCGGCTCGATTTCGTTGCGCGACCCGGTCTGGACCGGGATCTGGACCGACACCAGGTTGGGGAAGCCGGTTGGCACGACGATGATCTTCAGGCCGTTGGGCAGGGTCTTTTCGGTGGCGCTGAAGGGCAGCAGGTCTGCTTTGGCCGGCAGCGGCGCGCTCATGGCGAGCGCCGGCAGGGCAAGCAGGGTAATCGGGATCAATTTCGACACAGTGGCTCCTGGAGGTATTAAAAACTGCCTCGGAGCATAGAATATCCGCTGCAAAAATGACAGAGGAAATTTATACATATATGGCCACCACATCGCCGTTGCGCAGGCGAGGGCGATGTGAACACAATGGGGTCTGCCCCTTGGCGATGTGGGGCGCCGCTAGCTGACCAATTCGGTCAGCGGAAGGCTGATCCGGTTGCGCCCCATGTGCTTGGCGCGGTACAGGGCGGCGTCGGCGATCGCCACCAGCTGGCTCGGTTCGGCGTCGGTGGCGGCGATCGCGGTGGCCGCGCCGATGCTGACCGTGACGTGCCTGCCCTCGTCGCGTCCGTGCGGCAAGCCCAGTTGTTCGACCCGGCAGCGGATCCGCTCGGCCACGATGGCCGCCCCCTTGAGTGACTGGTTGGGCAGGATCACGGCGAATTCTTCGCCGCCGTAACGCGCCACCAGGTCGTTGGCGCGCATTTCGGCGGCCACCGCGCCGGCGATGCGCTTGAGGCAATCGTCGCCGCCCAGGTGGCCGTAGGCATCGTTGTAGGCCTTGAAGTTGTCGACGTCGACCATCAGCAGCGACAGCGGCTGGTGCTGGCGCATGGCGCGCGACCATTCGGCGCGCAGGGTGTCGTCGAAGCAGCGCCGGTTGGCCAGCCCGGTCAGGCCGTCGCGCGTGGCCAGTTGTTCGAGTGCGATCTGGGCCGCTTTTTCTTCGGTCATGTCGCGCAGGGTCTGGACCACCGCCGCCAGTTCGCCCTGGTCGTCGAAGATCGGACTGGCGTCGGCGGCCAGGTAGCGGCGTCGGCCGCAGCGCGGCATGTCGCACCAGCTTTCGGCGCACAGCTGGCCCACCGATTCGTGGCCGTGCGTGGCGCGCAAATAAAGGCGGTCGATTTCATCGGTGCGGTTCTGGATCACCAGATCGGCCAGGGTAGGGCGGCGCGCGTCGTAGAAGCTGCGCCAGTGGTCCTGGGTGCCGATCATTTCGGCGGCCGGCACGCCGGTCAGGCGCTCGCAGGCGCGGTTCCAGATGATGACGCGGCATTGGGTGTCGAGCACGAAGGCCGGAACCGCCAGCATTTCCAGCAGCTTGTTGGCGAAGGCGCGCTCCTGGTCGGGGGCGGTCTCGGCGCGCTGGCGCGTGGCGTGGGGTGTGCTGTTCATGTGCCGTCCCTGTTTTGAAATCTAGCCTAGCGGCAAACATTGATTGCCGACAAGACCTGATTCTGCTACAGCGCGGCGAGCTCCGCTTGATCTGCAGCAAGCGAACGCGGATTGCCTGGATTAGTGTACGGCGAACGCGTCGACGATGGGAAAGGTCAGGGTCAGCAGGGTGCCGCCGGCGGCCGGGCGTTCGATGTCCAGCCGGCCGCCGATCGCGGCCACGCGTTCGCGGATGCCGGGCAGGCCGCTGCCATGCTCGGGCAGCACGGCCGGCATGCCGATGCCGTTGTCCTGCACCATCAGGGTCAGGATGCTGCCGCAGCGCTGCAGTTCGACAGTGACCTCGGTCGCATGCGCATGGCGCACCACGTTGCACAGCGATTCCTGCAGTATCCGGAACAGCATGGCGTCGCGTTCCTTGTCGGCCGGGCTGTCGAACACGGACGGTTCGGCCAGCAGCACATGGCGGATCCCGTGGGTGCGCGAAAACTCGCCCAGCTGCCATTCGATGGCATGGCGCAAGCCGGTTTCCAGCGCGAGCGGGCGCAGGTCGTTGATCACCGCGCGCAGCGACTGGATGGTCAAGTCCAGGTTGCCCATCATGCTGTCGACTTTTTGGGTGATCATCGGATGGGCGCCGGTGGTGCTCACGTGCAGCAGCGACAGGTCGATCTTGAGCGTCAGCAGGTTCTGGCCGAGGTCGTCGTGGATGTCGCGCCCGATGCGCTGGCGTTCTGTCTCGCGCACGGTTTCCTGCTGCCTGGCCAGCTGGCACAGCGCGTTGTGGGCGGTGGCCAGCGTGCGCTCGGCGCACAGGCGCGCGCTGCGTTCGATGGCCAGCTGGGCCTCCTTGTCGGCCAGCATGTCGTCGAGGCGCAAATGGCGCCTGAGCAGCGCATGGAAGCCCCAGCCTAGCAGCAGCATCCAGAGCACTGCCACGATCAAAGAGGGCGTAGTGTTCATGACCATCCTTCCGATTTTCCGATGAATCGAAGCCGACTCCGATAAAGTTACATGGGGGGAATGGCGCGGCGCTTGTCCAAGATCAATTTATTTCCGTAGCAGAATCAAGGGGCGGCCAAGCAAGCCTCAAAGCGCCGTTTTGGAAGGGGCCGCGCCGACTTGCTATAATGGAGGGTTGACGATTAGGGTTCTTGACGTGACTTACAGCATCAAAGAAATTTTCTACACCTTGCAGGGCGAGGGCGCCCATGCGGGCCGGCCGGCGGTGTTCTGCCGTTTTTCCGGCTGCAATTTGTGGAGCGGGCGCGAAAGCGACCGCGCCAGCGCCGTGTGCACCTTCTGCGACACCGATTTTGTCGGCACCGATGGCGAGCGCGGCGGCAAGTTCGCCGACGGCGCGGCGCTGGCGGCCGTTATCGACAGCTTGTGGCCAAGTACCCACCCGGCCAGCAAATACGTGGTGTTTACCGGCGGCGAGCCGCTGCTGCAGCTGGACGGCGCGCTGATCGCCGCCATGCACGCGGCCGGCTTCATGATCGCCATCGAAACCAACGGCACTTTGCCGGTCCCGGCCGGGGTGGACTGGATCTGCGTCAGCCCCAAGATGGGATCGGCGCTGGTGGTGGAAAAGGGCAACGAGATCAAGGTCGTCATTCCCCAGACCCGGCAAGACCTGGGCGCCTACGAACAGCTCGAGTTCGACCATTTTTTCGTGCAGCCGATGGATGGCCCGCTGGCCGAGCACAATACCCGCCTGGCCATCGAGACCTGCAAGCGCAATCCGAAATGGAAACTGAGCCTGCAAACCCATAAACTCTTACACATTCCATAAGCCTTCCATGCTCACGATTACCCGCAAGCTCGAATTCGACGCAGGCCACCGCATTCCCGACCACAAGAGCCAGTGCCGCAACCTGCACGGCCACCGCTACACGCTCGAAATCACGCTGACCGGCGCGGTGATCCATGCCGAAGGCAATTCCGACAACGGCATGATCATGGATTTCTCCGACATCAAGGCGCTGGCCAAGGAACACCTGGTCGACGTCTGGGATCACGCCTTCCTGGTCTACGAAAGAGACGACAAGGTGCGCGACTTCCTGGCCACCTTGCCGGGCCACAAGACGGTCGTCATCGACCGCATCCCGACCGTCGAAAACCTGGCCCAGATCGCCTTCACGATCTTGAAAGCGGCCTACAAGGACCGTTTCGGCACCGGCTTGCACTTGCATAAACTGGTGCTGCACGAAACTCCGAACTGCTGGGCCGAGATCACCGATGCCTGAAGCCGATTTCATGCAGCTGGCGCTGGAACAGGCGCAACATGCATGGCGCCTGGGCGAAGTGCCGGTCGGCGCGGTCGTCGTCAAGGATGGCGTGGTGATTGCCACCGGCTTCAACCAGCCGATCGGCAGCCATGATCCGACCGCGCACGCCGAGATCGTCGCGCTGCGCGCCGCCGCCGCCAAGCTGGGCAATTACCGGCTGCCCGGCTGCGAACTGTACGTGACGCTCGAACCATGCGTGATGTGCTCGGGCGCGATGATGCATGCGCGCCTGGCGCGGGTGGTGTATGGCGCCGCCGATCCGAAGACCGGGGCCTGCGGCTCCGTGCTGAACCTGTTCAAGCAGGAACAATTGAATCACCACACCGACGTGGCCGGCGGCGTCATGGCCGACGAGGCCAGCGCCATGCTCAAGGCGTTCTTTGCCGAGCGGCGCAACGCGGTCAAGCGCGCCGCCGGCGCGACCGTTGTGCCAGACTAGTGCGAGCCTGCGCGCAACACTACTGAAAATCATCGCAAATAGTTGCCTGAAGGTAGTATAGTTGACTCAGAAGAACATCGCGACACCGCGCGATGGGCTCGAGAACGCTTCATTTAGGCAGGACGGAAATGAACTTCTCCCTCTGCGACGTTTCCTTTCTCCGGCGCTGGCTGCTCGCCTTGCTTTTGTTGTGCCCGCTTGGCATGGCGCAGGCCGCCGACGCGCTGGTCCTGGGCGGCGACGCCCAGTCTTACCCCGTCAACCTGTACCTGGGCGTGCTGGAAGACCCGTCCGGCAAGCTCGCGCTGCGCGATGTGCTGCCCGGACCGCGCGCGCCGGCGTTTGCCTACCCGCACAAGGACAGCACCAACTTCGGCTTCACCGACTCGGCTTTCTGGGCCCGCTTCGAGCTCGTCAACCGCGCGCCGTCCATCTCCGACTGGTTGCTGGAATACCAGTACCCGCTGCTCGACCGGGTCGACATTGCCATCGTTCACCCGGATGGCCGCATCGAGCTGGCCTCCAGCGGCGATACCTTGCCGTTTGCCAGCCGCGCGGTCAAGCACCGCTACCCGATGTTCAAAATCAACCTGCCCAGGGACCAGCGCGTCACTGTCTACCTGCGCGTCCATTCCGAAGGCGCGATCCAGATGCCGCTCATCTTGCGCAGCGGCGCCGACCTGCTGGCGCGCGACCATGAGCAACAAATCGTGCTGGGGGTGTACTACGGCATCGTGCTGGCCATGCTGATCTATAACGCCATGCTGTTCCTGTCGGTGCGCGAGCGCAATTACCTGTACTACTCGCTGTACATCGGCGCCTGGGGCCTGATGCAGATGTGCATCAATGGCCTGGCCTACGAATACCTGTGGCCGGCCTCGCCGCGCTGGGCCAATATGGCGATGCCATTCACGCTGGGCGTCGTCATGTGCACCACGGCCCAGTTTGCCTCGTCCTTCCTCGACCTGCGCCGCAATGCGCCACGCTTCGCTGCCATCCTGAAAGTGTATCTGTACCTGGGCGGCGCCGTGATGCTGGGCGCGCTGCTGCTGCGCTATTCGACCATCATCAAGATCGGCCAGGCCGGCGCGCTCACCGAGTGCATCGTCACGTTCGCCGCCGGCAGCCTGTGCCTGAAACGGGGCGGCAGCCAGGCCAGGTATTTCATGCTGGCCTGGTCCATGCTCATCATCGGCAGCGCCATGTACGTGATGCAAAATTCAGGCTGGATACCAACCGTGTTCCTCACTGAATACGGCCTGCAGATCGGCTCGGCGGTGGAAGTGCTGCTGTTCTCGTTTGCCCTGGCGCACCGGATGAAGCTTTTGCAGGAAGAAAATATCCGGATCCAGCGCGAGGCGACCGACAACCTCGAACGGCGCGTGCAGCAGCGCACGCTCGAACTGTCCGAGGCGCACCAGCGCCTCAAGGATATCAGCCGGATCGACGCGCTGACCGGGATCGGCAACCGCGCCTGGTTCAACGAGAAGGCCGGCATCGAGTGGCAGCGCAGCATGCGCGAAAAGAACGCGATCGGCATGTTGATGATCGATATCGATCACTTCAAGCACGTCAACGATACCTATGGCCATCCGGGCGGCGACGCCTGCCTGAAGGAAGTGGCGCGCACCTTGTCGGCCACCGTGCACAGGATCACCGACGATGCGTTTCGCTTCGGCGGCGAGGAATTCATCGTGATGCTGCCCAACACCGACCTGAAGGGCGCCATGCACATGGCCGAGGCGATGCGCGCGGCCATCGAGGCGCTGCAGATCGTGCTCGACGGTGCGGCCATGTCGGTCACCATCAGCGTCGGCGTGGCCTGCATCGTGCCGCACCCGGGCGCCACCATCGAAGCCCTGGTCAGCAGCGCCGACCAGGCCTTGTACCAGGCCAAGCGCCAGGGCCGCAACCGGGTCTGCGGGCCCGCCATGCTCGCCGCGCAGGCCGAGCGCGCATAGCGGAAACGGCCCCGCGCCGGCAAAAATGGTATCCTGATCATACATAAACAAGCTGTGCGCGGGCGCCTTGAGACCACGCGCCATGGCGACAGGAGATCAGATTGTCACGCAACACCCTATCCAAGCAGGAAAAAGCAGATTCGGCGCCCGGCATCGTGCGCCTTGCGCTTGAAATGCGCGCCCCGTGGGAGCTCGGCATCGCGCTGGCGGCGTACCCGTTCATGCGCGGCGCGCCCAGCGGCGACGGCCATCCGGTGCTGGTGTTTCCCGGCCTGGCGGCAGGCGACGTCACCACCGTCGTGATCCGGCGCTTCCTGCGCGACCTCGGCTACCCCGCCCACGCATGGGAGCAGGGCCTCAACTTCGGTCCGCGCCCCGGCGTGCTCGAAGCGTGCGTCGAACGGATCCAGCAGCTGCGCGCCGAACATGGGCGCCCGGTCAGCCTGGTCGGCTGGAGCCTGGGCGGCGTGTATGCGCGCGAACTGGCCAAGATGATGCCGAACGACGTGCGCCAGGTGATCACGCTCGGTTCGCCCTTCACCGGCAACCACAAGGCCACCAACGCCTGGCGCGTGTACCAGCTGGTGTCGGGCGAAAAGGAAATCGACGAGGCGCGCTTCGCCGCCCTGAAAGAGACGCCGAAAGTGCCGACCACGTCGATCTACAGCCGCACCGACGGCGTCGTCGCCTGGCAGTGCAGCGTCGAACAGGAAACGGCCAGCTCCGAAAACATCGAAGTCCATGCCAGCCATGTCGGCATGGGCATGAACCCGACCGCGCTGTACGCGATCGCCGACCGCCTGGCGCAGCCCGAGGGCGAATGGAAGCGTTTTGACCACACCGCCCACACGGGCTTGAAAAAGCTGCTGTTCCTCGACCCGAACCGGTCGTCGTGGCCGAATCCGTTTTTCGGATTCTATTAAACCCGCGTGCCTGGCCGGGCGCATGAAAGGACGTGCCGCATGAAACACCTGAGCGCTCTGGATGCCACCTTCCTTCATCTGGAGACGCCGGAGATGCCGATGCACGTCGGCGCCCTGCATCTGCTTGAGCTGCCGGCCGAGCATCACGGCGACTACATCGACGCCGTCAAGCGCCATATCGCCGACCGCATGCATCTGGCGTCCGTATTCACCAAGAAGCTGGCGCTGATGCCGTTCGATATCGCCAACCCGGTGTGGATCGACGATGACGATGTCGACCTCGATTACCACATCCGCCAGGTCAGCCTGCCCAAGCCGGGCACCCAGGCCCAGCTCGAGGCCTATGTCGGGCGCCTGCATTCGAGCCTGCTCGACCGCAGCCGTCCGCTGTGGGAGTTCTATGTGTTCTCCGGCCTGCGTTCGGGCCAGGTCGGCTTCTACACCAAGATCCACCACGCCGCGCTGGACGGGCAGGGCGCGATCGTGCTGGCGCACGCGCTGCTTGACATCACGCCGGTGCCGCGCAAGGTCACGCCGCCATCGCCGCACGACCGCGCGCCTTACCAGCCGCCGATGGCGAGCATGCTCAAGGCCGCGCTGTACGATACGGTCAGCCAGTGCGCGCGGCTGGTCAAGGGCGTGCCGACCGGGCTGAAGGCGGCCGCCGGCTACCTGGCGCCGGTGCGCGGCGAGGACGGCAAGCGCCGCTTCGACTGGACCCTCAAGCTGTCGATGGCGCCCAAGACGCCGCTCAATGCCAGCATCACCAACCAGCGCGTGTTCGCCACCGCCAGGGTCGACCTGAAACAGGCGCTCGCGGTCGGCAAGGCTTTCGGCGCGACGCTCAATGATGTGGTGATGGCGATTGTCAGCGGCGCCATGCGGCGCTATCTCGACGAGCATGGCGCATTGCCGGAAGAGGCGCTGGTGGCCGCGGTGCCGGTCAGCCTGCGCGCCGAGGGCGACACCAACCTGAATAACCAGGTCAGCATGATGCTGATGTCGCTGTGCAGCGATATCGACGATCCCGTCGAGCGCATGCGTGCCATCGTCAAGGCCTCGGCCAAGATGAAGAAAACGATGTCGAACGTGAAGTCGATCATGCCCACCGATTTCCCCAGCCTCGGCGTGCCGTGGCTGATGAGCGCCCTGGTGTCGATGTACGGGCGTTCGCGCCTGGCCGACACGCTGCCGCCATTTGCCAATGTGGTGGTATCGAACGTGCCGGGGCCGCGCATGCCTTTATACCTGGCCGGCGCCCGCATGACGGCCAATTATCCCGTCTCCATCGTCACCCACGGGCTGGCGCTGAACGTGACGGTGCAAAGCTATGACGGCGCGCTCGATTTCGGCATGATTGCCTGCCGCCGCGCGGTGCCCGACATCGGCCTGTTCGCCGCCTGCATGCTGGCCGCGCACGACGAGCTGATGGCGGTCGCACTGGCGCTGGCGGTACCGCCGCCGGCGCCGCCCAAAAAGCGCGCGGCGCCGCGCAAGGCGGCCGCGCTCAAGGCGGCCATGCCGAAGCCGAAACGCAAACCGGCGCGCGGCGCCGCGGCGGCCTGATCATGCCGATCCTGAAGTCCAACGGCATCGACATCGCCTACGAAACGGCGGGCGACCCGAAAGACGTGCCGGTGCTGCTGATCATGGGCCTGGGCATGCAGCTGATCGCCTGGCCCGACGATTTTGTCGACGGCCTGGTGGAGCTGGGATTCTACGTGGTCCGCTTCGACAACCGCGACAGCGGGCTGTCGGCCAAGTTCGGCCATGCGGGCACGCCCAGCTTGCCGCTGGCCTTCCTCAAGACGCTGGTGCGCTGGCCTTTGCGCCCGGCCTACACGCTCGAAGACATGGCCGCCGACAGCATCGGCGTCATGCGCGTGCTCGGCATCGCCAAGGCGCACGTGGTGGGCGCGTCGATGGGCGGCATGATCGCCCAGGTGGTCGCGGCAAAATATCCGGACCGGGTATTGAGCCTGACCTCGATCATGTCGAGCAGCGGCCGGCGCGGCCTGCCGGGGCCGACCCGGGCGGCGCGTGCGGCCTTGCTCTGCCGCCCCGCCAACCCGAACAACGCCGACAGCGTGGTGGCGCACATGTGCAAGGTGTTCCACGTGATCGGCAGCCCCGCGTATCCGACCCCGGACAAGCAGCTGCGCGTCCGCGTGGCGCGCTCGATCGCGCGCAACGTCAGCAACGGCGGGGTGGCGCGCCAGATGGTCGCCATTGCCGCCTCGGGCGACCGCAGCGCGCTGCTGCATAAAATTGCCGCGCCGACGCTGGTGATCCACGGCGCGGCCGATCCGCTGGTGCCGCTTGCCTGCGGCCAGGATACGGCGCGCCAGGTGCCCGGCGCGCGCCTCGAAGTCATCGAAGGCATGGGGCACGACCTGCCGTCCCAGCTGATCGAAAGGCTGCTCGCCTTGATCGACGCCCACGCACACGGTAAGATGGCACCCGATTCCACCGCGCGTCATTTCGAAAAACAGTGAACACCAAAAAATTCGGCATCGCCATCGTCGCGCCAAGCGGCTACACCTTCGACGACGCTGCACTGGCGCAGGGCATCGCCCGGCTTCAGGTGCAGGGTCACACGATCCACAACTACTTCGACACCGCCAAGGTATTCCAGCGCTTTGGCGGCACCGACGAGGCGCGCCTGGCCCAGCTGCATGCGGCCGCGCTCGACCCCGAGGTCGACGTCGTGATGGCGCTGCGCGGCCAGTACGGCATGACGCGCCTGCTGCCGCATATTGATTTCGAACGCATGGCGGCCAGCGGCAAGATCTTCGTCGGCTACAGCGACTTCACCGCGTTCCAGATGGCGCTGCTGGCCAGGACCGGCGCGCAAAGCTACGCCGGGCCGATGTTCCTGTCCGACTTCGCATCGGGCGATTCGCTCGCGTTCACGGTCGACGATTTTTTCCAGTGCATCGGCAGCAGCACGCACCGCATCGCGCAGGCGGCCAGCGGCAATCCCGACGTGAACGTCAGCGGCACCGCCTGGGGCGGCAACCTGGCGATGATCGTGTCGCTGCTCGGCACAGAATATTTTCCGCAGGTCGACGACGGCATCCTGTTCGTCGAGGACGTCAACGAACATCCGTACCGGGTCGAGCGCATGCTGCTGCAGCTGATGCAGGCCGGCGTGCTGGCGCGCCAGAAGGCGCTGATCCTCGGCGATTTTTCGGCCTACAAGCTGGGACCCAACGACAACGGCTATGACTTCGACGCCATGCTGGCCTATCTGCGCGCGACGCTGCCTTGCCCGGTGCTGACCGGCCTGCAGTTCGGCCACTGCCGCAAGCGCGTGACGATTCCATTTGGCTCACGCGCCACGCTGCGCTCCGATGCGGCGCATTTTGAACTGACCCTGAGCGGCTACCCGACACTGGCCGATGCATAGCGGGGATTACTACCGCGCGACCAGCGCCGGCGCTGGCCATGCGCCGCTGGCGGGCGCGCACGCGGCGGCAGTGTGCATCATCGGCGGCGGCTTTGCCGGCCTGTCGACGGCGATCGCGCTGGCTGAACGGGGCGTGACCGACATCGTGCTGCTGGAGGCGGAAAGCATCGGCTTCGGCGCGTCGGGACGCAATGGCGGCTTCGTGTTCGGCGGCTTTTCGCTGGGCGAACGGTCGATAATTGATACGGTTGGGGCCGATATCGGCAAAAAACTGTATCACATGACGCTGGCCGCGGTGGAGCAGATCCGCAGCCGCATCCAGCGTTACGGCATCGAATGCGAGCTGCGGGAAGAGGGCGTGTACCTGGCCAACTGGTTCGACGATGCCCGCATTCTCGATGCCCAGCAGCGCTTCATGGCCGACAGCCTGGGCGTCGAATGGCAGCGCATCAGCGCCACGCAGCTGTCCGACAAACTCGCATCGGAGCGCTATTTCGGCGCGTTGTTCGAGCCGGACGCCTTCCATTTTCATCCGCTCAAATATGCGCAGGGCCTGGCGCGCGTGCTGGCCGACAAGGGCGTGCGCGTGCACGAAGCGAGCCGCGTGACGCAGATCGCCGCCGACGGCAAGGGCTGGCGCATCGCCACCGCCGGCGGCGCCGTGCGCGCGCGCGAGGTCGTGGTCTGCTGCGGCGGCTACATCGAAAAACTGTATCCGCGCCTGGGCGGGGCGGTGCTGCCGATCGCCACCTACGTGATGGTGACCGAGCCGCTTGGCGAACGGCTGGCCGGCGCCATGCGCACCGGCGCTGCGGTCTACGACACCCGTTTCGCGTTCGACTATTACCGGCCGCTGGCCGACACCCGCATCCTGTGGGGCGGGCGCATCTCGATCAGGGAGCGCAGCGGCTTTGATGTCGCGCGCTTGCTGTACGCCGACATGCTGAAGGTGTATCCGCAGCTGGCCGGCACCCGGGTGGAATACGCATGGAGCGGCATGATGAGCTACGGCCGCCACAAGATGCCGCAGCTGGGGCGCCTGCCCGAAGGCATCTGGTACGGCATGGGCTTCGGCGGCCACGGCGTGGCGCCGACCACGCTGGCCGGCGACGTGCTGGCCGCCGCCATCGCGGGCGAGGGCGGCGACCTTGCTCGCTTCTCGTCCTGGGGCTTGCCCAGCACGGGCGGCCCGGCCGGCCTGCTGGCCGCGCAACTGGCCTACTGGTACTACGAACTGCGCGACTGGATGCGCCAGTAATGGCGGCGCGCGCCAGGGATAGGCGCGACTGCTTGCATCGGCCGGTTTAAGCCCCGTGCCCTGCTTGCGGCGGACGTGATGCAGCGGGCGGCGCTTTACGTATGGCAACTAGCAGCGTATAGTGCATTTTGTTCATCATTTCCGCCTTGAAAGGTTCTCCATGTTGAAACCACTGTGCACGGCGCTGATCGCGCTGTGTGTTTCGCTGACGGCCGCCAGCGCCAGGGCCGACGACTACACCATCCGCATCGGCACCCCGCGAACAGGCTCCTCCGTTCCACCCAACAAGGTCGGGCTGGGCATCAAGGTCGATGTGGACAAGTCGTGGGAGCAACTGTCGCCCCAAGACCAGCTTGCGTGGCGCGAATTTACCGAGCTGACCGAGCCGGCCATCACGCCACCATTTCCCATGCCCAATATTCGCGGCTTGCTGCGCAAACTGACGCTGCCTGATCACTTGAGCTACTCAGACGGCTTCGCCCATGTCGACAGGCTGTTCCTGGTCGTTCACGTGTCCGAGAAGGGCAGCGTGGACACGGTCGACATCATGAAAGGTGGCGACGAAAACGCCAAGGCGCTGAACGACGATGAGAAGATTCTTGCTTACCAATTCATCACGGCATTGCAGGCAACCAAGTTCTCCCCGGCCATGCTGAATGGCCAGGCCGCGCCCTGTGCGTTTCCCTTGCACATCGCCAGCAAAACGCGGCTGTAGTGATCCTGCCGCTGCCGTCGCGAGGGCGGCGGCACGCGGCTGGCGCTTGCCATTGAGAAGGACGCCGATCCAGGTAGTGCGCACGCACAGGTGATAGCTGAGCAGGCAGGTGATGGTGGTTGCTGCAATATTGATGGCCATCTTGGCCAGCGCGCCGAACGGCGCGTTGTAGAGCGCAATGCCGAAGCCGATCGTGCCCAGCATGTGCACCAGGAACACCCAGTAGGAACTGTCGGACAGATAGCGCAGCACCCGGTTCTGGGTCGGCAGGTAGCGCACGAACAGGCCGATCAGCGCCATGCTCCACAACCAACTGGCGCTGCCATACGCATAGGCACACAGCGCCTCGATGTGCGGGATCGCCGCCGGATCGGCCACGAACGCTTGAAACAGAAAGCCGGACGCGGCATATGCGACCAGGCCGCCGGCCGCATATTTCCAGCAATGGCGCGCGTACTGGGCCAGCAAGTCCTCGCGCAGGCGGTACACGACCCAGCCCAGCATGAAGAACATGCCGCTGTGGACCAGCTCATTGATGTTCGGAATGAACGATCCGGTCGGCACCAGCATGCCCGCGCGATAGCCGGAGCCGATGAGGGCCATCGGGATGGCCAGCAAGGCAAAGCCCCACCAATTGCGCGCCAGCATCTCGAACACCCGCGTGACACTGGACTTGAGCCAGTCCGGACTGAATTTCTGGACGCTGCATACCAGGCCGGCCAGCATGCAAAACAGGAACAGGTAGTAGATAAACCACATGTGCATGGTATTCAACATGGGCCTGCCCGCTTCGGCTTTGGGCGCATCGCTCATCGCCAGGCCGATGGTGCCGGTGGCCATCATATGGCGGAACATCAGCACCAGCACGATCGTGGCGACAAACAACACCGGCCAGAACAGCGCGAAGGGCAGGGCGATGCGGCGCACCCGGTTGCGCAGCATGGCCTGGACACCGCGCGTGTCGACCATCATGGCGGCGAGGAAACCGGCGAGGATGAAAAACACCGGCATCCGGAACGAATGGATGAAAATCAGCGTCCAGTCGGCAAAGATGCTGACATCGCGGTCCTTGAACGGCATGAAACTGGGTGCCGAGAGATGGTTGACGGCAACGTGCAACACGATACCCAGCCACATCATGCTTGCGCGCAAATTGTCGAGCGCGTGTACCCGGCCATTCGCCAGCTTGTGCGTCATGTCATCGCTTCCTTGTCAATTTGGCGACATCGTACACGTGTGCAATGCGTTTTTCACAAGTTTCCGATGCATATGTCGGTCCCTGTCCCATGCCATCACTGGGCAATGGTAAAATAGCCGGTTAATCAAATCACCGCATTTAAAGGCATTACTCGTGTTATCTACCGCAAATATCACCATGCAATTCGGCGCCAAGCCGCTGTTCGAAAACATTTCCGTCAAATTCGGCGACGGCAACCGCTACGGCCTGATCGGCGCCAATGGCTGCGGCAAGTCGACCTTCATGAAAATCCTCGGCGGCGACCTCGAGCCGTCGGGCGGCACCGTCATGCTCGACACCAATGAGCGCCTGGGCAAGCTGCGCCAGGACCAGTTCGCGTTCGAAGACATGCGCGTGCTCGACGTGGTGATGATGGGCCACACCGAACTGTGGAACGCCATTTCCGAGCGCGACGCGATCTACGCGAACCCGGAAGCGACCGACGACGACTACATGCACGCGGCCGA
>JANYGW010000125.1 GCA_025359245.1 Massilia sp. | reverse complement strand
ACGCACGGTGCGCGGCTAGCCAGCATAGACGATGCGCCATTCATCGTCACACGCTGCGCGGCTAGTCACCACACAGTGTACTGCTGTTGTAGGCGGCGACAAAATCGTCGAAGCTGCCGATGGTGGTTTGCTCGATGATCAACTGGTCGGCCAGCGAGGCGGCGGCCTGCTCGTCGAACAGCGCGGTCTCGGCCGGCATCAGGGGATCGGCGCGGAAGGCGGCGGCGTGCAGCTCGCTCTGGCGCAGGCCGAAGGCGGCGCTCGACCCCATGGCGCGCACTTCGGCGAGCACGCGGGCCGATGGCGTGAGCTCGGCGTTGTCGATCTTGGCCTGCTGCAGCGCCAGCGAGGCCGCGTGCACGGCGCCGTGGTTGTGCTCCTCGTCGAGCAGGGCGGCGACCGGGCGGATGCGCTCGATCAGTTCGCCGGCCCAGGCGCGCAAGGTGATTTCCTCGCCCGCGCGCGTGAGCGTGAGGCCGGGCTTGCGGCCTTCCTTGACGGTGCGGGCGAAATTGCGCGCGTGGATCGCCGACTCGGCGGCGTCGATGGCGGGGCTCTCGTCGAGCGCGCAGAACAGCAGGAAGGCGTCGAGGAAGCGGCCGGTGTCGAGGCTGATGCCGACGGCTTCGAACGGGTCGACGTCGAGGCAGCGGATCTCGACGTACTGGACGCCGCGGTTGCACAGCGCCTGCACCGGCCGCTCGCCGGTGCGGATCACGCGCTTGGGGCGGATCGTCGAATAGTATTCATTCTCGATCTGCAGAACGTTGGTCGACAGCTGGATCCACTCGCCGTCCTTCTTGGTGCCGAGCGCCTGGTACGGTGCGTACGGGCGATTGACCGCATCCATCAGCGTGCGCACATAGCTTTCGAGCGAATTTTCGTGCGGGGTCAGGCCCGACTGCGCGTCGTTCTGGTAACCGAGGTCGCTCATGCGCAGGCTGGTCGCGTAGGGCAGGTACAGCGTGTCGTCGGACAGCGTTTCGAGATTATGGGCGCGCCCGCGCAAGAAGCCGGTCGACAGCGCCGGCGAAGCGCCGAACAGATACATCAGCAGCCAGCTGTAGCGGCGGAAATTGCGGATCGTCGCGATATAGCTCTCGGACTGGAAGTCGCGCAGGGCGCAGCGGCGCTCCTCGGGTACGCCTTCGTCGGCCGAGAACAGCTGCCACATTTTTTCGGGCAGCGAGTAGTTGTAATGGATGCCGGCGATGCACTGCATGGCTTTGCCGTAGCGCAGCGCCAGGCCGCGCCGGTACACGTGCTTGAGCATGCCGATGTTGGATGTGCCGTACCATGCGATGTCGATCTCTTCTTCCGGCGGCAGCTCGCACGGCATCGATTCGCTCCACAGCATTTCGTCACCCAGGCGCGCATAGGCGAAGCGGTGGATGGCGTCGAGCTTGTGCAGCGTCAGGCCGATGTCGTTTTCGGCCGGCGTGATGAATTCGAGCAGCGCTTCGGCGTAGTCGGTGGTGATCTGCGGGTGCGTCAGGGCCGAGCCGAGCGCGATCGGATGGGGCGTGCGCGCAAGGCGCCCGGCGCGGTCGACGCGCAGCGTTTCGCGTTCGATGCCGCGCAGGCCCTGGCCAAGCAGGGAGCGGTGCTCATCATCGTCCAGCAGCGCCAGTCGGCGGGTCAGTTGGTTCGACACGGTATGTCCTTTCTAGTACTGCCAAATAAGATGTGCTGCGAGATTAACCGAAAAACGCCAAGCGCGCCGGAGCGGGCCCGTTTTCTAGTTGGGCGCCGGGGCGGCGGCGCTTTTGCGCGCTGCGCCGGCCAGCCACAGGTCCACTTGCTGTTCAAGAACGGGCAGTGGCAAAGGACCATTATCCAGTATCGCGGCGTGGAAGCGGCGCACGTCGAACGCCTCGCCCAGCGCCGCCTGCGCCTTGTCTTTCAGTGCCCGGATTTTCAGCTGCCCGAGCTTGTAGCCGAGCGCCTGGCCGGGCCAGGCGATGTAGCGGTCGACTTCGACCTCGTTGTCGGCGGCCGGATTGGCGCAGTTGGCATTCATGTAGTCGAGCGCCTGCTGGCGCGTCCAGCCCTTGGCATGGATGCCGGTATCGACCACCAGCCGCACGGCGCGAAACAGCTCGGCATTGAGGTGACCGAAAGCCGAAAACGGGTCCTTGAACATGCCCAGTTCCGGACCCAGCGATTCGGCATAGGTGGCCCAGCCTTCGCCGTAGCCGGCGTTCCAGGCATAGCGGCGAAAGGCCGGCAGGTCGGCCACCTCGAGCGCGCGCGCCGCCTGCAGGTGGTGGCCCGGCAGCGCCTCGTGCAGGGCCAGCGTTTCCATCGCCCACAGCGGATGGACATCGAGGCGCGCGGTGTTGACCACGAAGGCGGCCGGGCGGTCGGAGGTGCCAGCCTCGTACCAGGCCGCGCCCTGTTCGGCCCCGGCCAGGATGGTGGCCGGCTTGACCAGCAGCTCCTGCCTGGGCGGCGCGGAAAACAGCTTGGGCAGGCCTTCGGCGCTGCGCGCGATGATGCGCCGGTAGCGCGCCAGCAGGGCCTCGGGCGTGGCGCTGAACAGGCGCGCGTCGCTGTTGGCGAAGGCCGTGAACTGGGCGAACGAACCGGAAAAGCCGGTGCGCGCAATCGCCGCCGGCAGCAGCGCGCGCAGGCGCGCCACTTCCTTCAGGCCGAGGGCGTGGATCTCGGCCGGCGTCATGGCGCCGGCGCCGGACTGCGCCGCCAGCAAGGCATAGTAATCGGCGCCGCCGGGAAGGGCGCTGGCGCCGATGGAATCGCGCGCGGCGGGAAGGTATTCGGTGCGCACGAAATCCTCGAGTTCCTGCAGCGCCGGGACCACTTTCGCGCGCAGCACGGCCGGGCCGGCGGCGGCCAGCGCGTCGCGCACCGGCTTGTCGATGGTGGCCGGGATCTGGCGGAACGGCTGCCCGAGCGCGCCGCTGACGGCGCTTTCGCGCAACTGCCTGAGCATGCCCGGCACGCCGCGCAGGACGGCCTTGGGCGGCACCCAGCCGGTGCGCATCCCTTCGCGCATCTGCTCGATCAGGCCGCCGATATGGGCGGGCAGCGCGTCAAGCCGGGCCAGGTAATTGCGGTAGTCGGTCTCGGTGGCGAACGGCATTTGCGCGACCATCTGGACCAAGCCGATGTGGATGCCCTGCAGGCTGCTCAATGGCTGCGGATTGAAAGGGACCACGGCGGCGGCCCGCAGCGCCTGTTCCTTTTGATAGATGAACAGGTCTTGCGACAGCTGGTTCTGGGGCGTGAGCTTGTCGCGCTCGATGGCGCGCGCCTGCTCGAGCTGGCGGCGCTGCTGGGCCAGCGCAGCGCGCAGGCCGGCCAGGGTGGTGTCGGACAGGGTGGCGTCGAAGCGGTAGTCGCCCACCATGGTGGCGTATTCGGGCTGGGTTTGCATGCGCCACTGCCACTCGGCGTCGAACAGCGCGCGCGCCTGCTGGTCCGCCCCGTCGCCGGCCAGCACCGCCAGCGGCGCGAGCAGGAAAACAGTGGTGGCGAGCAGTTTGCGCATACGGGCTCCGTCAGTGGGTAGCCATTTTATCAAGACTCGATGGCGCATGCCGCGCCGCTGGCGTCAGGGCGCGCGGCCCCCGCTGGTGCGCTCGATGCCGGCCAGGTCGCGCCAGCTCTGCACGTCGCTGTAGCCGTGATCGGTCAGCAATTGCCTGACCTGGGCGGCCTGGTCGTAGCCGTGTTCCATCAGCAGCCAGCCGCGCGGCGCGAGGTGGGTCGAGGCGCCGGCGGCGATGGTGCGCAGCGCCGACAGGCCGTCGGCGCGGTCGGTCAGCGCGCCGAGCGGCTCGAAGCGCAGGTCGCCGCGCGCCAGGTGGGTGTCGTCGGCGGCGATGTAGGGAGGATTGGAGGCGATCAGGTCGAATTGTTCGGCGCCCACGGCCGCGAACCAGTCGCTGTGCAGGAAACGCACGGCGGCGCCGTTGGCGGCCGCGTTGGCGCGCGCAATCTCGAGCGCCGCTTCGCTCACATCCAGCGCGGTGACGGCGGCGTCCGGGCGCGTGTGCGCGATGGCCACCGCGATGGCGCCGCTGCCGGTGCCCATGTCGAGCGCGCGGCCCTGTTGCGGCAAGCGTTCGAGCGCCAGTTCGACCAGCAGTTCGGTGTCGGGGCGCGGGATCAGCACGGCGTCGGTGACGCGGAAGTCGAGACCGAAAAATTCGCGCTTGCCGACAATGTAGGCGATCGGTTCGCCATGCAGGCGGCGTTCGACCAGCGCGGCCAGCACAAGCGCTTCAGCCTCGGTGAGCACGCGTTCGGACTGCGTGATCAGGCCGACCCGCGTGATGCCGAGCGCGTGGCACAGCAGGATGCGGTTTTCAAGTGAATCAAGGGGCAGCGCCGCCTGCAGCGTGCCGATCGCGACGCCGGCAGCGATCATTTTTTTCGCCGCGCCAGCACCAGCACCAGGCTGGCGGTGAGGATGGCGAACCAGATCGCCGCCCAGTACGGCACCGGCAAGCCGAAGAACAGTTCGCCGGCCGCTTCGCACAGGCCGTCGGCCTTGAACAGCCATGGCAGGCCGGTCGCGGTCGGGATCTTGTTGAGCATGGTCTCCATCGGATCGATGCCGCACGAGACGCTCGGATTGTTGATCACCTGGATCAGCTTGGCCGCATTGGCCGCGCCGACCAGCGTGCTCACCAGCGCCAGCGCGCTCCACAATTTGGGACGGGACAGGAAGGCGCCCAGCAGCGCGAAGATGCCGGTGATGATGAACGCGTAGCGCTGGATCACGCAGCGCGGGCAAGGCAGCATGTGCTGTACGTGCTGCGCGTAGAGCGCGACACCGATCAGGGCGAAGCAGGTCAGGGCGATGGCGATCAGGAGCTGGCGGGTGGTGGGCATCGTGGGTCCGTCGGTTGGGATTCAGGTGTGAAGTTTATATTAGATCTTGGCTGGCTTATTCCAGGCTTAATCGCCGAGCGCCGCCAGCAACTCCGCCTGGTGCTCGGCCGCCAGTGCGTTGGTCAACTCCGTCAGGTCGCCGTCCATGATGAAATCGAGCTTGTACAAGGTCAGATTGATGCGGTGGTCGGTCATGCGTCCCTGCGGAAAATTGTAGGTGCGTATCCGCTCGCTGCGGTCGCCCGAGCCGATCAGGCTTTTGCGGGTGGCCGCTTCCTTCGATTGCTGTTCGCGCATCTGCACATCCTTGATGCGCGCGGCCAGCACCTTGAGCGCCTGCGCCTTGTTCTTGTGCTGGCTGCGGTCGTCCTGGCACTCGACCACGATCCCGGTCGGCAAGTGGGTCAGGCGCACCGCCGAATCGGTCTTGTTGATGTGCTGCCCGCCGGCGCCCGAAGCGCGAAAGGTATCGATGCGCAGGTCGGCCGGGTTGATGTTGACGTCCTCGACTTCATCGGCTTCGGGCATCACCGCCACCGTGCAGGCCGAGGTGTGGATGCGGCCCTGCGTTTCAGTGGCCGGCACGCGCTGCACGCGGTGGCCGCCGGACTCGAACTTGAGCTTGGAGTACACGCCGTTGCCGACCAGGCGCACGATCACTTCGCGGTAGCCGCCCAGGTCCGAGGCCGATTCGGACACCATCTCGACCTGCCAGCGATTGCGCTCGGCGAAGCGGGTGTACATGCGCAGCAGGTCGCCGGCGAACAGCGCCGACTCGTCGCCGCCGGTGCCGGCGCGGATCTCGAGGAAGATATTGCGCTCGTCGTTGACGTCCTTCGGCAGCAGCATCTTCTGCAGGTCCATCTCAAGCCGGACCACGCGGCCCTTGGCGGCCTCGATTTCGTCCTGCGCGACTTCCTTCATTTCAGGATCGGACAGCATCTCCTGGGCTTCCTCGATGTCGGCCTGGGCGCGCTGGAAGTCCTGGTACAAGGCCACCAGCGGGCCGATTTCGGCGTGCTCGCGCGTCATCTTGCGGTAGCTGTCCATGTTCGAGGTCGCGCCCTCGTGCATCAGCAATTCGTCCAGTTCGACGAGGCGGTTGGCCAGTTGGTCCAGCTTGGCCAGCATGGATGGTTTCATAGGGTACTCGGGTAAGGTAACGGGGGACGGCCGCGGGTAGGCGGCGAAACGGTGCGGCGGCGGGGGCGCTAACGGCGGCCGCGGAACAGCTGAGGCAGCAGCGATGCGAGGCGGGCGCGCTCGTCGCCCTGGGCGCGGTGCAGCGCTTGCTGCGGGCCGTGCAGGAACTTGGCGGTCAGGCCTTTGGAGAGCGCCTCAAGCACCGCTTCGACGTCATCGCCGCGGGCGATCATCTTGCGCGCGCGTTCGAGTTCGAACAGGCGCATCGCCTCGCTGTTTTCCTGCAGGTCCTGGATCACCGGGACCATGGCGCGGTCGTCGATCCAGTGCATGAACGACTGCACGCGCGTTTCGATGATCGCCTCGGCCTGGGCCACGGCGGCCTGGCGGTGCTCCATGCCGGACTGGACCACCTGGCCGAGGTCGTCGACGGTGTACAGGAAAACGTCGTCGAGGCGGCCGACTTCAGGTTCGATATCGCGCGGCACGGCCAGGTCGACCATGAAGATCGGCTTGTGGCGGCGCGCCTTGATCGCGCGCTCGACCAGGCCGAGGCCGATCAGCGGCAGCGACGAGGCGGTGCACGAGACGACGATATCGAACTGGGCCAGCTGGTCGGGCAGGGCGGCCAGGCGGATTGCCTTGCCGTTGAAACGGTGGGCCAGCGCCTCGCCGCGCTCCATGGTGCGGTTGGCGATGGTGATCGACTTTGGATTTTGCGCAGCGAAGTGGGTGGCGCACAGCTCGATCATCTCGCCGGCGCCGATGAACAGCACGTTCTGCTCGGAGACCTTGTCGAAGATGCGCTGCGACAGGCGCACTGCGGCGGCCGCCATCGACACGCTGTGGGCGCCGATTTCGGTGGTGCTGCGCACTTCCTTGGCGACCGAAAAACTGCGCTGGAACAGCTGGTGCAGATAGGTGCCCATGCCGCCGGCTTCCTCGGCGGCGCGCACCGCATCCTTCATCTGGCCGAGGATCTGGGTTTCGCCGACGACCATCGAGTCGAGCCCGGAAGCGACCCGGAACGCGTGGCGCACCGCCTCGTCCTGCGGCAGCAGGTACAGGTGGGGGCGCAGTTCGGCGTAATTGAGCTGGTGGTAATCGGCCAGGAAATGGGCGCTGGCGTCGAGCGGCTGGTCGGTCTCGCTGGCGGCGTACAGCTCGGTGCGATTACAGGTCGACAGGATCGCCGCCTCATCGCTGCCGCGCGCATCGACGCCCGAAAACCAGTTGCGCGCCGCCACCACCGCATGCCCGAGCTGCTCAGGGCCGAACGCCAGCTGCTCGCGAAGCGAGACCGGAGCGGTAGTGTGGTTCAGGCCGACGGCGAGCAGTTGCATGGCATTTTCGTGTACGGATGGGTACCGTCATTATACCGTGATGCGTCAAGCGAATCCGGTGCGGGTCCTAGCCGAGTTTTTCCAGGCGGTAGCCGTAGCTGTAGACCGGCACCAGGCGAAAGCCGTTTTCGGGACGCAGCTGCAGTTTGTTGCGCACCCGCGAGACGTGGGTGTCCATGGTGCGCGACGGGACGGCCGTCTCGCGGATCCACACCGCTTCGTGGATGTAGGCGCGCGACAGCGGCCGCCCGATGTTCCGGAAAAACAGCAGCGCCAGGTAGAATTCCTTGTGCGTCACTTCGATCACGGCGCCGCCCATCGAGAGCCGCCCGGGTCGGGTTTCGAAGATGTACGGGCCAAATTGCAGCTGTTCGGCGCCGTTCTGGCTCGGATAGGCGCGCCGCAGCAGCGCTTGCACGCGCGCCACCAGCTCGCCACGGCGCAGCGGTTTGATCATGTAGTCGTCGGCGCCGGCGCTGATGCCGGCCACGATGTCGTCTTCGGCCGAGCTGTTGGTGATGAACATCATCGGTGTCGCGGCCGACATTTTTTCCTTGGCGCGGCGCAGGATGTCGGCGCCACCGGCGTCGGCCGCCTGCCAGTCGAGGATCAGCATGTCGGTGCTGTCCTTGCGCAATTGGACCAGCATCTCCTTGCCATTGTCATAGACCTGGCAGGTGTGGCCAGCCGAGGTCAATACCTGACAAATGAGGTCTGCCTGGCTGCGGTCGTTGTCTAAGACTGCAATTCTCATGATGGGCGATGGCGAAATGGCGTGTTTTGTAGGAGGAATCCTACTGTTGCAACTCAGAAGTTACACAGAATATAACAGAGTTTTACAAATTAACACGACCAAAAACATGATAATTTACATTCGGCAACATATTACCTGCCGTGCAGACCTCAGTGTGATTACACGTTACACTTTAAAAACCCCGAGTTCAATGGCCTTATTGCGTCTCTGAGGAAATATTTCACGAAAAGGAAACGCTATGCGTAGCGAATGGACAGTATTGCCGGCCACGCCGAAGGACATCGAGGATACCCGCGAGCGCTGCCGCCGCCTGGTGCGCCGGCGCGCCGTCATTTCGGCCGGCGTGTCGGCGGTGCCGATTCCGGGCGTGGACGTGGTGTCGGACCTGACGCTGTTCAAGAAGCTGGTGGACGATGTCAATGCCGCCTTCGGCCTGACCGAGCACCAGATCGACCAGCTGCAGCCGAACCACAAGCTGATCGCCTACAAGGTGGCGGTCGGGGTCGGCGGGGTGATGGTCGGACGGCTGGTCACGCGCGAATTGCTGCTCACGGTGTTCAAGCGCATGGGCTTGAAGATGATGACCAAGTCGGCCGCCCGCTTGGTGCCGATCGCCGGCCAGATCGCGTCGGCGGCGATCGGCTTCACGATGTTCCGCAAGCTCGGCTACGAGCATGTCGAGGCGTGCGCCAAGGTGGCCAGCGAGTTGATGGCGGTTGGCTGAATCAGGGTGCGGCACTGCCGCACCGATCTCCCGCTTTTCCGGTCAGGTGTCCGGCAGCACCACGTTCACTTCCAGCACTTCGAGGTTGCCCTGGCGGTCCAGCGACAGCTTGATGTCGTCGGCGCTGACCTTGGTGTACTTCGAGATCACTTCGATCAGTTCGCGGTGCAGCGCCGGCAGGAAGTCCGGCCCGCCGCGGTGCCCGCGTTCGCGCGCGATGATGATCTGCAGGCGCTCCTTGGCAGCCGAGGCACTCTTGGCTTGCTTGGAGGGGAACAGGAATGAGAGCAGCGCCATGTCACTTCGCTCCAAAGATGCGCTGGAAAATGCCTGGCTTCTCGTAGGTGGTGAAGCGCAGCGGCAGCTCTTGTCCGAGGAAGCGCGAGATCACGTCTTCATACGCTTCAGCCACATCGGTTCCCTTGAAGTGGATCGCCGGGTTGCCCTGGTTTGATGCGTGCAGCACCGACTCCGATTCCGGAATCACGCCGATCAGCGGGATGCGCAGGATTTCCTGCACGTCCTGGTAGGACAGCATTTCGTCGGCTTCGACCCGCTTCGGCGCATAGCGCGTGATCAGCAGGTGTTCCTTGACCGGCTCGGCGCCGGTCTGCGCGCGGCGCGACTTGGCCTGGATGATGCCGAGGATGCGGTCCGAATCGCGCACCGACGACACTTCGGGATTGGTGACGATGATCGCTTCGTCGGCGAACGTCAACGCCATCAGCGCGCCGTGCTCGATGCCGGCCGGCGAATCGCAGATGATGTACTCGAAGCCCATGTTGATCAGGTCGTGCAGCACGCGTTCGACGCCTTCTTCCGACAGGGCGTCCTTGTCGCGCGTTTGCGAGGCCGGCAGGATGAACAGGTTGTCGCAGTGCTTGTCCTTGATCAGCGCCTGGTTCAGCGATGCTTCGCCGTTGATGACGTTGATCAGGTCATACACGACGCGCCGCTCGCAACCCATGATCAGGTCGAGGTTACGCAGGCCCACGTCGAAGTCGAGAACGGCGGTCTTGTGGCCGCGCATGGCCAGACCGGTGGAGAAACTGGCGCTGGAGGTGGTTTTTCCTACGCCGCCTTTGCCGGACGTTACAACAATAATTCTTGCCACAGAAAGTCCTTTAAGAAGATCGGGTCGAGGGCGTGGAAGCCAAACTGAGCGATAGTATATCGATTCGGTCGCCCACCAAGCGGATTTGTGCCGGCTGGCGTGCCAGCTGCGGCGGGAAGCCTTCGTCGAAGGTGCGGTACACGCCGGCGATCGACACCAGCTCGGGCTGCATCGACAGGGCGAAAATGCGGGCCTCGGCATTGCCCGAGGCGCCGGCCAGCGCGCGCCCGTTCAGGGCCGCGTAGACATGGATGCTGCCGTCGGCGATCACTTCGGCGCCGTTGTTGACGGCCGCCGTGATGATCAGGTCGCAGCCGCGCGCATACACGCGCTGGCCGGCGCGCACCGGGGTGTCGATGATCATGGCGCCCGGCGCCGGTGCGGGCGCGGCGCTGACCGGCGCGGCCAATGGCAGCGGCGGCGGCGCTACGCCGATCCCCGGCGGCAGCGGTGCCGGTTCGGCCACCAGGCCGGCCGGGGCTTCCGATTCCTCGCGCGGCTTGATGCCGGACACGCCGTCGTCGAGCGACAGGCCGTGGGCCCGGATCGCGTCGCCCATGGCGGCGCTGGCGCCGCGCACGGCGACCGCGTTGAGCCGGTATTTTTTCAGCACCGCGACCAGCTTGTCCCACTCGATGTGGGGCGCGCTGTCGGCGATGGTGGTGACGTCGATGACGGCGAATTCATCCTCGAAAAAGTCGGCGACGCCGCCGGTCATTTGCTTGAGGGCGGCATCGATCGCCAGCGGGTCGGCCGAGTACAGGATCGTGGAGATCGCGACGACGGTGGAAATCTTGATTTCGATGGGCAGTTGGGACGGGCTTTTGAGCATAAACGGGTCGTGAGATATGGGCTAACGTCGCCCAAAATGGCGCAGAACCCGAGCATTCTACTTCGAAAATTGCTGAAAGGGGAGGCTAGTCCGACATGTTCCGCGAGGCAACGCGCAACGGCCGGGTCCCTGCCTGTGGCGGCGCACGGCAAGGACGGCGGCATAAACGGGATAAACGGTTTACGCCGCTGGCCCGGCCGCGCGCGCTGGCGCGGCCGGGCCAGGGTATTACTTGCTGCTGCGGCGGCGTGCCAGCGCGAGGCCGAACATGCCCAGGCCCAGCAGGGCCATCGAGCCTGGCTCCGGCACGTTGGCGCCGTCATACGCGAGCGCGTTGCGGAACAGCTGCGCGTAGTCGCCGCTGGCGTGGTGGAAGGTCGCCACGTTCGGGAACAGCGAGATATCGATCACGTTGCCGCCGGCATTGACGCCGACGAACGGACGACCGTCGCTCCACGATGCCACCAGCGTCGCGCCGGTGTCGAGCAGCGGATTCCAGTCGCCGCGGTAGGTGTTGGCGCACAGCGTATTGACGCCGGCCATGATCGCGCTGGTGGCATCGAAGCTGCCCAGGCACGACGCGTTGTAGGCGTCGAAACGGCCCGAGGTGAACGGGCTGTAGCCGCTGGTGAAGATGCGGCCGCTGCCTGCGATTTGCTGGCCCGCGAAGGTCGACATCACCACGTGGCCGCCGGCGTCGGCATAGTCAGCCAGCACATTGCCCAGCGTGACGGCGTTCGACGGCATCGAGTTGGTCCACATCAGCACCGAGTCGTACTGGCTCAGCGTGGCCAGGGTCGGCACGCCGCTGTTGTTGCTCTGGAAGCTGGAGTTGACCAGGTCGAAACGGGCGTCCGATCCGAGGATGTCGGTCATCACGTTGGCCACGTTGCTGTCGTAGCCGAGGAACAGCACTTTCAGCGGTGCCGCATGGGCGGCGACGGAGGCGGCGCACAGGACGGCGGCAGCGGCGAATTTGGAAAACTTGATCATGAATACGCTTTCATTTAATGGAAGGAAATTTTCCAGGCATTAAAGCAATTATCATGCCTCACGTAAATAATTGATAATAATCAATAGTTTATCAAAAGGTACAAGCTTTCCGTGGGCGCAAGTGTAAGGAATGCCGACAGCGTTCCCCGTCTGGCTTGGCGGCCGGGATCACCTGTTCCGCGTGGCAATGGAAAGCGCGTCAGGTGTCAGTGCGGAGGCACTGCGCGATGGCCGGCCTCAGTTCAAGACCGGAATAACGGCTGTGCGCGGCAAGTTCGACAGTCGATTTCAAGGAAGCCCGGCGCAGTCAGGTCGACCGGCCAGGCTTTTGCGCGGCGAGGATTAAAGGGATGCTGCCCGCATTCTGCGCGCCGCCGCGACCATGTTGGACAATGCCGTCTCGGTCTCGGCCCAGCCGCGCGTCTTCAGGCCGCAGTCCGGGTTGACCCACAAGTGGCGCGCCGGGATCACCTGCGCCGCCTTGCGCAGCAGGCGCTCCATCTCCTCGACCTGCGGCACGCGCGGCGAGTGGATGTCGTACACGCCCGGCCCGATCTCGTTCGGGTAGCTGAACTTGCCGAAGCCGTCGAGCAGTTCCATGTCCGAGCGGCTCGTTTCGATGGTGATCACGTCGGCGTCCAGCGCGGCGATCTGCGGCAGGATGTCGTTGAACTCGGCGTAGCACATATGGGTGTGGATCTGGGTCGCGTCGGCTGCCACGCCGGCGGTGACGCGAAACGCGCGCGTGGCCCAGTCGAGGTACTCGTCCCAGCGCGCGCGCCGCAGCGGCAAGCCTTCGCGCAGCGCCGGTTCGTCGATCTGGATGATCTGCACGCCGGAGCGCTCCAGGTCGGCCACCTCGCAGCGCATCGCCAGCGCGATCTGCAGCGCGGTGCAGGAGCGCGGCTGGTCGTCGCGCACGAAGCTCCATTGCAGGATCGTCACCGGCCCGGTCAGCATGCCCTTGACCGGCTTGGCCGACAGGCTTTGCGCGTGCGCGGTCCAGCCCACCGTCATCGCGCGCGGGCGGGCCACGTCGCCGAAGATCACCGGCGGCTTGACGCAGCGCGAGCCGTACGACTGCACCCAGCCGTAGCGGGTGAAGGCGAAGCCATTGAGCTGCTCGCCGAAATACTCGACCATGTCGTTGCGTTCGGCCTCGCCGTGCACCAGCACATCGAGCCCGATCGCTTCCTGGCGCGCGACCGCATGGGCGATCTCGGCGCGCATCGCGTCGTCGTACGCCGCGGCCGCCAGGGCGCCGCTCTTGAAGCCGGCGCGCGCGGCGCGGATCGCCGCCGTCTGCGGGAACGAGCCGATGGTGGTGGTGGGGAAGTCGGGCAGGCGCAAGCGCGCGCGCTGCAGCGCCTGGCGCTGCGCGAATGGGGAGCGGCGCCGGTCGGCGTCGGGCGCCAGCGCGGCCACGCTGGCCGCAACCTGGTCGCTGTGCACGCGGGTGCTGCGCGCGCGGCTGGCGATCGCGGCGCGCGCAGCGGCCAGCGCATCGGGCGCGCCGGCGCCGGCCAGCGCCGCCTTCAGGGTCGCCAGTTCGCCCAGCTTTTCGGCGGCGAAGGCCAGCCACGACTTCAGCTCCGGATCGAGATCGCTTTCGCCGTCAAGGCTGAACGGCACGTGCAGCAGCGAGCACGATGGCGCCAGCCACAACTGGCCGCCGCGCCGTTCCAGCAGCGGCTTGATCACGCTGAGCGCCGCATCGAGGTCGGTGCGCCATATATTCCGACCGTCGACGATCCCGATCGACAGCACCTTGGGCACCGGCAGCCAGTCGCACACGCTGGTCAGCTCGCCGCGCGCGCGGATGCCGTCCACGTGCAGGCCGGCCACCGGCAGGCGGCAGGCCAGGCTCAGGTTTTCCTCGAGCGGCGAAAAATACGTGGCCAGCATCAGCTTCGCGCCGCTCTGGCCCAGCTGCCAGTAGCACGGTTCGAACGCGTTGCGCCAGGCCGGCGCCAGGTCCAGGCCGAGGATCGGTTCGTCGAGCTGCACCCACTCGGCGCCGCTGTCCTTCAATTGCGCCAGCAGCGTGCAGTAGACCGGCAGCAGCTGCGCCAGCAGGTCGAGCCGCTCGCCGTCCCTGGCCTTGCCCAGCCACAGGAAAGTCAGTGGCCCGATCAGCGCCACCTTGACCGCGTGGCCGAGCGCGCGCGCTTCGGCCACTTCGGCCAGCAGCCGGTCGGCATGCAGCGTGAAGCTGGTGGCGGCGCTAAATTCCGGCACCAGGTAGTGGTAGTTGGTATCGAACCATTTGGTCATGTCGAGCGCATGCACGCTGTGGCTCCCGCCGCAGCAGGCGGCGTCGTGTTCGCGGTCGCCGCGCGCCATCGCAAAGTAGCGGGCCAGCGGCGCTTGCGTGCCGTCGAAGCCGAAACGCTCGGGCTCGCAGCCGAACAGCTGGATGTGGTTGGCGACCTGGTCGTAGAAGGCGAAGTCGCCCACGGTGACGAAGTCCAGGCCGGCGGCGGCCTGCTGCGCCCAGTGGCGCGCGCGCAGCTGGCGGCCGGTTTCTTCGAGCGCGGCCTGGTCGGTGTCGCCGCGCCAGTAGGCTTCGAGCGCCGTTTTCAGTTCGCGGCGGGCGCCGATGCGGGGAAAGCCGAGGGTGTGGGTGTGGATGGTGGTCATGGTGTCATCTGAATTTAATAATCGGTGTGTAAAGTTTGCTGCAAACCGACGTATAATCAAAACGAAACCTTTTGCGGTTTCTCATGAAAATAATTCATACTTAAGCGACGCCATGCTCGAACTTCGCCACTTGCGCACCCTGTCTGCCCTGCATTCGGCCGGCAGCCTGGTGCGCGCTGCGCAACTGCTGAACCTGACGCAGTCGGCGCTGTCCCACCAGATCAAGCTGATGGAGGAGCGCTACGGCGGCCCCTTGTTCGAACGCAAATCGATGCCGATCGCCTTTACCGCCACCGGCAGCCGCCTGCTGGCGCTGGCTGACAGCGTGCTCCCTGCCGTCGAGCAGGCCGAGCGCGATGTGGCGCGCCTGTCGCAGGGCGACCATGGCCAGTTGCGCGTCGCGCTCGAATGCCACACCTGCTTCGACTGGCTGATGCCGGTCATGGACGCGTTCCGCCAGCGCTGGCCCGAGGTCGAGATCGACTTGGTGTCGGGTTTCCACAGCGATCCGGTCGAGCTGCTGCGCTCCGGCCAGGCCGACCTGGTGATCGGTTCCGATTGCGGGCCCGATTTCAAGGTGTTCCCGCTGTTTCGCTTCGAAATCCTGGTGGTGCTGGCCCAGAAACACAGGCTGGCCGCGCAGCGCCGCCTCGAAGCGGCCGATTTCGAAGGCGAAACGCTGATCACCTACCCGGTGCCGGAGCAGCGCATCGACCTGATCCGCGAAGTGCTGGCGCCGGCCGGCATCCAATTCGAGCGCCGCACGGCCGAGCTGACCGTGGCCATCCTGCAGCTGGTGGCCAGCCGGCGCGGGGTGGCGGCGCTGCCCAACTGGGCGATCAAGAATTATGTCGATTACGACTACGTGCTGGCCAAGCCGGTCGGCGCACACGGGCTGTGGAGCGACGCCTTCGTGTCGGTGCCGCCGGCGCTGGCGGCCAAGGCCTTCGTGGCCGACTTCGTCAATGTGATACGGGAACAGTGCGCCCGCACGCTAGACGGTATCAAGTTGTTGACGTGAGCTGCGCAGTAGCAAAAAACAGCATCGCGCAAAGATGCGTTTCGTGAATAGCTGATAAGATTGATATGGATCAAACATGAATACTGCGCTGAAAACTAAGATAGCAGACTTTGCCACGCACGCTGGTGTCAAAGCTGGATAATCCGATCGAGGACGACATGTTTTCAACCGCTGAAATGACACGCGTTTTCCGCGCCGACGTCGTGACCCGACCCGGTCCAGGCAAGCACAAACACGACCGGCAGACCCCGGTCACGCAACAGGCCGCGCAGCCGGCCTGACCCTGATTCTGTAACGGCCGCCCGCGGTGCGCACCAGTACCACGGGCGACAAATGAAACCCCCTGGCCCCGCGCCAGTTAATCGGAGATTCACATGGAAGACGTCGTAATCGTGGCCGCTGGCCGTACCGCTGTAGGCAAATTTGGCGGCGCACTGGCAAAAATTCCCGCCGCCGAACTGGGCGCGCACGTCATCCGCCACCTGCTGGCCAAGATCGGCCTCGATGGCGCGGCCGTCAATGAAGTCATCATGGGCCAGGTGCTGACCGCCGGCGCCGGCCAGAACCCGGCGCGCCAGGCCGTCATCAAGGCCGGCCTGCCCGACATGGTGCCGGCCTTCACGGTCGGCAAAGTCTGCGGCAGCGGCCTGAAGGCCACCCACCTGGCCGCGCAAGCGATCAAGTGCGGCGACGCCGACATCATCATCGCCGGCGGCCAGGAAAACATGAGCGCCTCGCCGCACGTGCTGCCTGGTTCGCGCGATGGTTTCCGCATGGGCGACACCAAGCTGGTCGACACCATGATCGTCGACGGCCTGTGGGACGTGTACAACCAGTACCACATGGGCGTGACGGCCGAAAACGTCGCGCAGAAATTCGACGTCTCGCGCGCCGCCCAGGATGAGTTCGCGCTACAGTCTCAGCTCAAGGCCGAGGCCGCGCAAAAGGCCGGCAAGTTCAAGGATGAAATCATTCCCTTCGAAATCAAGTCGAAGAAGGGTTCGGTCCTGTTCGATACCGACGAGTATCCCAAGCATGGCACCACGCTTGAATCGCTGGCCGCGCTGCGCCCGGCCTTCAACAAGGAAGGCACCGTGACCGCCGGCAATGCATCGGGCCTGAACGATGGCGCCGCCGCCGTCATCATGATGTCCGCCTCCAAGGCCAAGGCACTGGGCTTGACGCCGCTGGCGCGCATCAAGGCATATTCATCGGCCGGGCTGGACCCGACCATCATGGGCATGGGCCCGGTGTCGGCCACCAAGCTGTGCCTGCAGAAGGCTGGCTGGAAACACGAAGACGTGGACCTGATGGAAATTAACGAAGCCTTCGCCGCGCAGGCGATCGCCGTGAACAAGGAAATGGGCTGGGATACCAGCAAGATCAACGTCAACGGCGGCGCCATCGCGCTGGGGCACCCGATAGGTGCATCCGGTGCCCGCGTGCTGGTGACTTTGCTCCACGAAATGATCCGCCGTGACGCAAAACGCGGTCTTGCCAGCCTGTGCATCGGCGGTGGCATGGGAGTTGCATTAGCAGTAGAGCGGGATTAAGCAGCCCCCGTTGAATTGTTCGAAGTCGATAGATAAAAACAGGAGAAGACACATGGCTAGAGTTGCATTAGTAACCGGCGGTATGGGCGGTTTGGGCGAGGCAGTCTGTTTCAAGCTTGCCGCGCTGGGATACAGGGTCAGCACCACGTATTCGCCTGGCAACAAGAAGGTCGACAGCTGGCTGGCGACGACCAAGGACATGGGCTACGATTTCAAGGCCTATGAGTGCGACGTCGCCGACTATGATTCGGCAGCGGCCTGCGTGGCCAAGGTCGAAGCCGAAGTCGGCCCGATCGACGTGCTGGTCAACAACGCCGGCATCACGCGCGACATGACGTTCAAGAAAATGGACAAGCCGAACTGGGATGCGGTCATGGCGACCAACCTCGATTCCGTGTTCAACATGACCAAGCCGGTCTGCGACGGCATGGTCGAACGCGGCTGGGGCCGCATCATCAACATCTCGTCGGTCAACGGCCAGAAGGGCGCTTTCGGGCAGACCAACTATTCGGCCGCCAAGGCCGGCATGCACGGCTTCACCAAGGCGCTGGCGCTGGAAGTGGCGCGCAAGGGCGTGACGGTCAACACCATCTCGCCAGGCTACATCGGCACCAAGATGGTGATGGAGATTCCGAAGGAAGTGCTGGACAGCAAAATCATCCCGCAAATCCCGATGGCGCGCCTGGGCAAGCCGGAAGAAGTGGCCGGCCTGGTGGCCTACCTGTCGTCCGACGAAGCGGCGTTCGTGACCGGCGCCAACATCGCCATTAACGGCGGGCAGCACATGTCCTAAAGCGCTTGCGCTTGTGGCCGTACAAAAAGCACTGCCTGCGGCGGTGCTTTTTTCTAATGAGAACAGGAATCGCAATGGCACTGCAGGCCAAGCCCTGTCGCGGATGCATGCCATGCCTGCGTCCCAGAAAAACGTCGGTGCGGAAACTGCTCATCCGCAAGTAAAGTGCCCACAGCACCCTGTCGGCGTCGCCCAAGTCACTAGGGGATACTGCCTCGTTTCGCTGTCTTATTCTGTCTCATTCTGCCGTGTTTCGTCCCATCTGGCGCACTCCCAAAAGCCACTTTCTGAAAGGGAGAAATGAGGCAGAATAAGACAGAATGCGCCGGCAAATGGGTACGTATGCCCTGGCGAATTCAAAGAGGCCACCCCCCGCTGCCCGAACTTGCCGAACATCTCCAGCGTGGCGGCAACAATATTACCGCCCTGCATGGCTTATTTATATAATTGGCAACTTCCCCGTCGTATAATCCTCCCGCTTTGTAGCCGCACAGCAATCACCAAAAAGGGCAGGATCCATGACGAGCGTAGTGCATCTGGAAAATATCACTCACCGCTACGGCAAGGTGCTGGCGCTCGATGGCTTGTCGCTGACGGTCAAGCAAGGCGAAATGTATGGCTTCCTGGGCCGCAATGGCGCCGGCAAGACCACCACGCTGAAGCTGCTGATGGGATTGCTGCAGCCCGACGCCGGCCACATCGAGCTGCTGGGCCAGCGCGTCAAGCGCGTGCCGGTCGTGCTCAAGCAGCGCATCGGCTATGTGTGCCAGGAACCGAATTACTATGCGTGGATGAGCGCCGGCCAATTGGGCGCCTTCGTCGGCAATTTCTATCCGAAATGGGATGGCGCGCAATTCCAGCGCCTGTTGAAACTGCTCGACGTGCCCACCGACCGCCGCGCCTCCGAGATGTCGGGCGGTACCCGCACCAAGTTGGGCCTGGCGCTGGCGATGGCGCCGCGCCCCGAACTGCTGCTGCTCGACGAGCCCACCGCCGGCCTCGACCCGGTCGCGCGGCGCGAATTCAACGACCAGCTGCAAGTGCTGCAGCGCGAACAGGGCACGACGGTGATGTTTTCCTCGCACCTGGTGGGCGAAGTCGAACAACTGGCGCAGCGGGTCGGCATCGTGCAGGCCGGGCGCAGCTGCTTCGAAGGCGAAGTCAGCCTGCTGCGCGCGAGCGTGCGCCGCATCGCCGCCGATGACGCGCCGGCCCCGGGTGACGGCTATACCCAGCTGCGCGGCGATGTCTGGCGCGCCGAGCCCGCGCTGTGGGACAGCGCCAGCTGGCCCGACGGCGTCAGGGTCGAACAGCTGTCGCTGGAAGACATCTTCCTCGCGTTTGCCCGCACCGACGCCATCGCCGCCTGATGCGCGCCCTGGTACTGAAGGAATTGCGCGAACTGCGCTGGCTGCTGCCAGCGCTGTGGTTGTTGCTGGCGCTGGCCCACGCCGCGTTGCTGGTGCAGTCCAAGCTGTCGGGCAGTCCGATGGTGGCCTACCAGGAGCTGGTAAGGGTGCTGTTTCCGTTGATGGCGCTGTGGCTGGCCAACCGGCTGGTGGTGCGCGAATACATGGGCCGTACCCAGTTGTTCCTGGAGACCTTGCCGATCAGCCGCAGCCAGGTCATCGCCGTCAAATGGCTGCTCGGCGCCGCGTTGCTGCTGCTGCCGATGGCGGTCTGCCTGGCCGTGACGGTGGCCGCCGCGCGCAGCCAGGTGCTGCTCACGCCGCATTATGTGGCGCTGGTGGCGATCCGCAGCGCCAGCTTCATGCTGTTTGCCTACGCGCTGGCCTTTGCGATCGGCCTGACCGGGCGCTATCGCTACGTGATCTGGGGCGTGATGGCGGTCAGCTGCTTCGTCGCCGCCGGCCAGTGGCAGCAGGCGCCGGCGCAATGGCCGCCCTTTTTCCTGGTGCAGGAATCGATGGTGTTCGAACGGCTGCAACTGCCCGTCCGGGCGGTGCTGATCACCTGCGGCGCCGCGCTGGCGCTGGTCGCGACCACGTTTGCGCTGGCCTTGTCGGCCCAGGGTTCGCTGGTGGTGGCGCTGTCGCGCCGCATGACGCCGCGCGAAAAGGCCGGTGTCACCATCGCCATCCTGGTGCTCATTGCGATCCTGTCGGTGCTCGACGGTCGCAAGGCCAAGCCGCCGTTCGTGCTGAAGCGGGCCAGCCACAGCGAACAGGGGCCGCCGGTGGCGGTCGGCGCAGGCGGCAACCCGGACGGCGAGCAGCTTCTGGCCGACCAGCTGTCGGCCGACCTGCAGCAGCTGCACGATTACCTGGCGCTGCCGGTCGCGCCGGCCTTGTCGGCCCTGCCGGACGGCGCCCTCGATGGCGACGTATTCCAGAGCGCCGAGCTGTCCAGGGTGGACGGCGTGGTGGTGCGCGCGGCCTTCAACAGCGAGCAGTTCGACCGCGCCGCCTTCCGCGCCTATGCGCTGTCGGCGTGGCTGCACTGGTACACGCTGGAGCGCGCGGCCAGCGAAGACCGGCGCTGGCTGCTAGACGGTTTCGCGCAATGGTTGGTCGCGCGCGAGCTGCCGCAGCAACAGGAAAAACTGGCGCTGCGCGCGGCCTTCGCGGCGCGCCTGCTGCAGCAGCGCCATACCGGCATCGACGGCGCGCTGCGCGCATGGCTCGGCGTGCGCGAACAGCTCGGCACCTGCCTGTCCGATGCGCTGGCATGGCGCATGACGACGTCGCTGGCGCAGCAGATGGGCGCGGCGCGCTTCCAGGCGCTCAGCCGCGCGGTGCTGGCGGTGCGCCCGCCCGGTGGCGCGCAGGCTGCGCTGTTCGAGCCCGGCTTCGCGCAGATGCTGGCCCGCGCCCAGGCGCCTGACCTGGCCGCGCTGGCGCGCCAGTTCGACGCCGTGCTGCGCGCCGAGCAAGCGCGCCTGGCGCCCAGCCTGGACCAGATCGCCGTGCCGCCGGTCAGTTTCAAGGCACTGCCGATGGAAGGCAGCGCGTACGAGGTGCATTACCTGGTCGGCAAGGCGGGGGCCGAACAGCCGCCGTTCTCGGTGCGCTACGCCGAACTCGATCCCTGGGATGCCGAGCTGGCGGTCGAAGAGCTGGCGCGGGTCGATTCCACGCATTCGGGCGTGCTGCCGGCCTCGTACGCGCGCGGCGCGCGGCTGTTCACGGCGGTCGAACGGCGCGAAGCGCTGCTCGGCTGCAGCGTGCGGCTGGCGGCGCAGCGATGGGAGCTGCGATGAGGCGGGCCCTGTTTCTCAAGGAGTTCCGCTACCTGCGGCCGTTCCTGTTCCTGGCGCTGGCGATCCTGCTGATCGACATTGTCGACAAGCTGCTCGATCCGTCCGCTTTGCAGGCGTTCAGCCAGAGTCTCGTTTCCCTGCCCGGCCAGCTGGCCGCCAGCCAGATCCTGCTGGGATTCGCGCTCGGCAGCGGCTTGCTGGTGCGCGAAATCGATGACGGCACGCTCAATTTTCTCGACGGCCTGCCGCTCACGCGCGGCGCCGTCTTTGCCGCCAAATTCGAGGCGGCGATTCTGGTGCTGGCCGTCTATCCGTTCGGCCTGATCGTGCTGTACACGCTGATGCACCTGGCGGCGCGCGAATCGCTCGATCACGCGCTCCATCCGCTCCTGCTGCTGACCTTTTTCGGCCTGTCGATGCTGGTGTCGGCGGTCAGCCTGACGTTCGGCATGCTGCTCGGCTTCCTGCGCTACCTGTCCTGGCTGGTGCTGAGCCTGTGCGCGATCGGCATCGCGCTGCTCAAGGACGGGGCGCCTGCATGGGGCGCGGCCCTCAACAGCGCCGAGCTGCTGGCCCTGCGCTTCACCGGCGCAAAGTGGCATCTGCCGTACGCGACGATCTGGACCCAGCTGGGCGCCGCGCTGCTGTTCGCCCTGCTCGCGTTCGGCCTGTTCAAGGCGTCGGGCGGCATGCTGGCGCGCGTGCGCAAGTGGCAACGCGCGCGCCGCCTGCTGCTGGTGCCGGCCGTGGCGCTGATGCTGGTGGCCGCGGTCAGCGGCCTGGTCGTATTGCAGCAGCGCGGACCGGGTCCCGAGACGCTCGACAAAATGGTCAAGGACGTCCATTTCACGCCAAGCGCGGGCGGCCACGCCACGACTGCCCACTACAGCTTCAGCTACCCGGCGCTGGGCGGCGAACGCATCAAGCCGTTCATCGCGCAGGCCGACCGCACCTTCACCGACGTCGCTGCGCTGCTGCAGATCGATGGCGGAACGCCGATCGATGTCGACCTGTCGGGCAGCACCGAGAACCACCTGGGCACGGCCTACTTCGACCGTATCCGGATGAAGGTACAAGGCGCCAAGTCGACCGGGGTGCTGGCGCACGAGACCACGCATGTGTTTGCGCGGCGCCTCTCCGGCGGCGAGCGCGGCGCGCAGCTGGACGGCATGACGGTGTTCAACGAGGGCCTGGCGCAGTGGGTCGAAGGCAGGCTGTCGGCGCAAGGCCAGGCCAGCGCGCAGCAGGAACTGGCTGCCGCGATCGTGTCGGCGCGGCGCCTGTTGACGCCGCGCCAGCTGACCGACTACGCCGCCTTCGCCGGCATCGTCGATGAGGACCTGAAGTATCCGCTGGGCGCGGCCTTCATCGAACGCTTCGTGCGCCGCTACGGCGCGGCGGCCCCGAAAACGCTGCTGCACACGCTGGCGAGCCCCGACTTCCCGCGCGATCTGAAAGGCTATGCGCTGTGGCAGACGGCGTTTCAGCTGAGCGGCTACGACCTCGACCTGGTGTTCGACGATTACGCGCGCTACCTGAAGGGACTCGAACCGAAGTTCGCGCGCCAGATCGCCGCGCTGCCGCGTCCGCGCGGCAGCCTGCTCGTGACCGGCGCCCTGTACGAGGTGGCGCTGCGCCTCGACCAGCCCTTGCCCGAGGACGCCGGGCTGCTGGTACGCTTTCGGCCCGGCGCCGACAGCGGGTCGGAGCAGTACCGGGTCAGCTACAGCTATCTGAGCGACGCGGGCAAACCCCTGGCCGTGGTGCCCGAGAATGTGATCGCCCGCGGCGAAATCTGCTTCCAGCCCGGCTTGCGCTACGGCGGTATCGTCGTCTACGAACCATGGGCCTGCCTGCCGGCCGCTTCGGCCAAGGTCACCACGGCAAGTGACCGCTAGCGCGATGGAAAACGGCGCCGCAGTACAATACAGCCTACGCACACTGCGGGAGCATTCCCATGTTCACTCTGCCTAAAGGCGGCCTGGCGCTCGCCACGCTCGACGAACAACTGCTGTACCCCGGCGTCAAGGGCTTGCCGATCACCGAGCCGCTGCGCCAGGGCGCCATCGGCGTGCAAGGCTGGAACGTGCTGCGCGCCGACACCAGCTTCCCGGTCGCGCTGCTCAAGGCGGCGGCGCTGCGCCACAATCTCGACTGGATGCGCGAATTTTGCGCGCGCAACAAGGCCACCCTTGCGCCGCACGGCAAGACGACCATGTCGCCGCAGCTGTTCGGCGCCCAGCTGGCCAACGGCGCCTGGGGCATGACGCTGGCCAGCGCCACCCAGGTGCAGCTGGCGCACCGCTTCGGCGTACGCCGCGTGCTGCTGGCCAACCAGCTCGTTGCCGGCGCCGACATCCACAGCATGCTGCGCCTGCTGCACGACGATCCCGACTTCGAACTGTACGCGCTGGCCGATTCGCTCGCGGGCGTGCGGCGCCTGGCGCAGGCCGCCGCAAAACTGGCGCGGCCGCTGCCGCTGCTGGTGGAAATGGGCCTGCCCGGCAAGCGCGCCGGCTGCCGCAGCGCCGAGCAGGCGATGATCGTCGCGCGCGCCATCGCCGCCGCGCCCGGCCTGGCGCTGGCCGGCATCGAAGGGTACGAAGGCCTGCTGGTCTCGGACGACCGCGCGGCCGACGTGCGCGCGGTCGATGCCTTCGTCGCGCAGCTGGTCGCGCTGGTGCGCCAGGCCGATGCCGAACAGCTGTTCGGCTGCCCCGAAGTGCTGCTCTCGGCCGGCGGCTCGGCCTATTTCGACCTGGTCGCGCGCGGCTTTGCGGGCGTCGATGGCGTCTCGCTGCCGGTGCGCGCGATCCTGCGCAGCGGCTGCTACCTGACCAGCGACCACGGCACCTACCATCGCCTGCTGGGCGAACTCGATGCGCGCGAGCAGCGCGCCGGCGGCCTGCGCCCTGCGCTCGAAGTGTGGAGCATGGTGCAGTCGCGCCCCGAACCGACGCTGGCCATCCTCGGCATGGGCAAGCGCGACGCCTCGTACGACATCGACCTGCCGATCCCGCTGCTGGCGCACCATCCCGGACCGGGCACGCCGTGCGCGCTGCCGGCCGGCTGCGCGATCGTCAAGATGAACGACCAGCACGCCTACCTTCAGCTGCCGCCCGAGCATGCCATCTGCACCACGCTGGGCGTGGGCGACCTGGTCGGCTGCGGCATCTCGCACCCGTGCACCACGTTCGACAAATGGCCCTTGCTGCTTGCGGTCGACGACGATTACAACGTCCGCTATGGGGTCAATACTTTCTTCTAGTGCGCTACAATCGGATCTCCACGATTCGATGAGACCGTCCATGTCCGCTACCCCGTCCGCCCTGTTCCCGCCGATTGCGCCAAGCCGGCACGGCATGCTGGAGGTCGACGAGCTCCACACGATCTATTGGGAAGAAGTGGGCAACCCGAACGGCGTGCCGGCCGTGTTCCTGCACGGCGGGCCGGGCGCCGGGCTGTCGCCCCAGCACCGCCGCTTTTTCGATCCCGAATACTATCGCGTGATCCTGTTCGACCAGCGCGGCGCCGGCAAGTCGACCCCGCTGGGCGAATGGCACAACAACACCACCGGCCTGCTGGTCGAGGACATCGAAAAACTGCGCGTCAAATTCGGCGTCGAGCGCTGGCTGGTGTTCGGCGGCTCGTGGGGATCGACCCTGGCGCTGGCCTATGGCGAAGCGCATCCCGAGCGCTGCCTCGGCTTCATCCTGCGCGGGATCTTCCTGTGCACAGCCGCCGAAATCGACTGGTTCCTGCACGGCGTGCAGTGGTTCTATCCCGAGCTGTACGACGAATTCGTCGCCCCGATTCCCAAGGCCGAGCGGGCCGACCTGCTCACGGCCTACACCACGCGCATGCTGTGCGACGACCCGGCCGTGTTCTGGCCGGCGGCGCGCGCCTGGAGCCGCTTCGAGGGGCGGCGCGTGTTCCTGCTGCCGCAGCCGGACGAACCGGCCTCCGACACGCTCGACCTGGGCGTGGGGCGGCTCGAGGCGCACTACATGGCCAACCTGGGTTTTTTCAGCGACGACCAGCTGGTGCGCGAGGTGGGCCGCATCGCCCACCTGCCGGCGCTGATCGTGCAGGGCCGCTACGACGTGATCTGCCCGCCGCTGTCGGCGCACCGGCTGCACCAGGCCTGGCCCGGTTCGGTGCTGCAAATGATCCCGGACGCCGGCCACGGCGCGCTGGAAACCGGCATCGCCGGCGCGCTGGTGGCCGCCACCGAGCGCTTCAAGCAGCGCGGCCGCTTCGATTAGCGACGCCTTGGCGGGCGGGCTGTTAAACTAGCGCCTGAATCCGCCTAATCAACTTAACAGCACTCCATGAATATCCAGATCAGCGATATCGGCCATGTCATCCAGCTGGCGATCGCGCCGGTGTTCCTGCTGACCGGCGTCGGCACCATGCTGTCGGTGCTGACCAACCGGCTGGCGCGCATCATCGACCGCAGCCGGACCCTGGAAGACCGGCTCGACGTCGGGCCCGATGACAAGCATATGGACGAACTCGACGTGCTGTACCGGCGCTGGCACCTGATCAATTTTGCGATCGCGCTCAGCACCGCGTGCGGCCTGTTGATCTGCCTGGTCATTGCGCTGCTGTTCCTGGGCGACACCACCAACCTGCCGCTCGATAAATACATCGCGGCGCTGTTCGTGGGCGGCATGATCGCCCTGATCGGCGCCTTCGTCTACCTGCTGCGCGAGATTTTCGTCGCCTCCAAGACCCAGCGTGCGCGCCGCCATACGCGGCCGCATCACCCAATCTGATCGAGTACCCTATGCACGACTACAAACGCCCGCCGACCCTGCACCGCTACGCACCGCGCGCCGAGCTTGAACTGGCGCTCACGGCCGGGCAGTTTCGCCTGATCCCGTCGAACAACTGCCTGACGCTGTCGTTTTCGCAAGTGTGGGACAAGGCGCTGTTCGACCTGCTGGCGCCGGCCGACTGCTGCCTGGTGATCCATAACTCCGAGGAATTCGGCGAGCGGCTGCACCGCGCCGTGCAGCGCACGCTGCCCAGCTGGGCGGGGATCGACGGCGCCGTCGAATACGGCGTGCGCGCCGCGCTCGGCGCCGCGTTCACCAAGACCGCATCCGAAGCGCACGAACAGGAATGGCAGTTTGCGTGGCGCGCGATGGCGCCGCAACTGAGCCTGAATCCGGTCACGATCAAGATCGGCAGCATCGAAAGCTTCGCCGAACTGCGCGACCGCGAATTCTACGCCGCCTAGATTCGGCTAGGGCTGGTCCAGCCGCTGCAGCACCGCGCCCATCATGCGTTCGATGTCGCGCCGGATGATGTTCGCGCCCAGCATGCCCGGCACATAAAACTTGGGCACCAGCTTGCCGCTGTAGGCGACCCGGGTGCCGCCGTCGGGCAGCGGCGTCATCTCCCAGCGGCAGCTGTAGACCTTCATGTCGCCGGTGACCAGGCTGATGTCGATCGACGACATGGGCTCCTCGGCCACCTGGACGATCAGATGGATGGCGCGGGTCAGGAACAGGAAGCGGGCCACGCCGGACTGCTCGATGATGGCGCGGTTGCCGGTGCGCGAGAGCACCCTGGTCTTTTCCAGGTCGGGCACGAACTCCGGCATCGTCTCGTAACTGGTCAGCACCTTCCAGACGGCGGCCGGCGCGGCCTTGACGGTGCCGCTGGCGGCGACCTCGAACACCTGCTCGCCATCGATTTCGACACGTTTGACGGCCACTTCCGGCTTGGACGACTGCGCCATGGCGGGGCAGTTCAAGAGCAGCAGGGAGGCAAAAAGGAGGCGTGCGAACATGGGCCCCAGCCTACGGTAAAGCATGCCGCCTGACAAGCGGCGCACGCACCGCCATGTCCTCACAACCGGGGTCAGGCCACATTTACAATCAGCCATCCCTGCGGCGGCGCGCCCGGCGCTGCGCCGTGCCCCTGCGAATAAGGGGGCGCGGCGGCGGAGATGTTAAGTGAGCAATTGGCCACAAATTAACAAATATATTTGATAAGCAATGTTTTGTTGTATTTGCTATGCGACAATTAGTTTCCAAAATAAAATTACCAAAAGGGAAAACATGAAAGTTGTTCCATTACTTGCAGTGTTGTTGGCCATGACCGGCTGCGCGTCGATCACCGGATCGAAAATGCAACCGGTATCGATCCAGACCACCGCGAATGCCGTCGAAGTCACGGGCGTTTCCTGCACGCTGGTCAACGATGCCGGCAAATGGTTCGTCACCAGCCCCGGCTCGGTCACCATTCAGAAGAGCACGGGCGACCTGGCGATCAGCTGCGCAAAAAATGAGTTGATCGGCAATGCGATCGCCGTGTCCAAGTCGAACACCGCGGTGTGGGGCAACATCATTTTCGGTGGCGGCATCGGCTACATCGTCGACCGCAGCACCGGCGCCGGCTTCGACTATCCCCAGGCCATCACCATCCCGCTGCGCCAGCTCGGTTCGAACGAACCGCTGCCGGCCGCCCCGGTTGCAAGCGGCGCGCCAGGCATGCAATAAGCTTCGCGGCGGTGCGCCGGCGCCGGTCGGCCGCGCACCGTCTTTGCAGTATCGAATGCGCCCGCGGGCGCATTTTTCTTTTGCGGCCATCAAAATTAGACCCCTGCATCTACGGAACTAGGATGTAATGCCAATTGTCCTCCCATACCTATAACGACAATGCGCAATCAGACCTATCCCCACCTGCTGGCCCCCCTCGACCTCGGCTTCACGACCCTGCGCAACCGCGTGATCATGGGTTCGATGCACACCGGCCTCGAAGACCGCTTCTACAACTACGGCAAGCTGGCCGCGTTCTACCGCGAGCGCGCCAAGGGCGGGGTGGGGCTGATCGTCACCGGCGGCATTTCGCCGAACCGGCGCGGCTGGCTGCTGCCGGCCGGCGGCACGCTCAACTTCCTCGGCGATATTTTCAACCACCGCAAGCTCACGCGCGCCGTGCACGAGGAGGGCGGCAAGATCCTGATGCAGATCCTGCATGCGGGCCGCTACGGCTACCAGCCGTTCGTGGTGTCGGCGTCCGGCAAGAAGTCGCCGATCTCGCCGTTCCGGCCCAAGCCCCTGAGCGAAGCGGGCATCGAGGCGACCATCAAGGATTACGCGCGCTGCGCCAAGCTGGCCAGGCGCGCCGGCTACGACGGCATCGAAGTGATGGGCAGCGAAGGCTATCTGCTCAACCAGTTCCTGTGCGCGCGCACCAATTTGCGCCAGGACCGCTGGGGCGGCAGCATCGAGAACCGCATGCGCCTGCCGGTCGAGATCATCAAGCGCATCCGCAAGGCGGTGGGCGACGACTTCATCATCATGTATCGCCATTCGCTGCTCGACCTGGTTGACGGCGGCAACACCTGGGACGAAGTGGTCGCCGTCGCGCACGCGCTCGAACAGGCCGGCGTGAACATCCTCAACACCGGCTTCGGCTGGCATGAGGCGCGCGTGCCCACCATCGTGACCTCGGTCCCGCGCGCCGCGTTTGCCGCCGTGGCCGGGCGCTTGCGGCGCGAAGTCAAAATTCCGGTGGTGGCGTCGAACCGGATCAACATGCCGTTCGAGGCGAACGACATCATCGCCCGCGGCGACGCCGACATGGTGTCGATGGCGCGCCCGTTCCTGGCTGACGCCCAGTTCGTGATCAAGGCCGCGACCGGGCGCGCCGACGAAATCAACACCTGCATCGGCTGCAACCAGGCCTGCCTGGACCACACTTTCCAGAACAAGCGCGCCAGCTGCCTGGTCAACCCGCGCGCCTGCCACGAGACCGAACTGGTGTACGCCAGGGCGGCCACGGTGCGCAAGGTGGCGGTGGTGGGCGCCGGCCCGGCCGGGCTGTCGGCGGCCACCGTGGCGGCCGAATGCGGGCACCAGGTCACGCTGTTCGACTCGAGCGACAGCGTGGGCGGCCAGTTCAAGATCGCCATGCAAATCCCGGGCAAGGAAGAATTTTCCGAAACGATCCGCTACTTCCGGCGCAAGCTCGAACTGACCGGGGTCGAACTGCGGCTGGGCCAGCGCGTCACGCGCGAACAGCTGCTCGCCGGCGGCTACGACGACGTCATCATCGCCACCGGCATCAAGGTGCGCATGCCGCCGATCGACGGCATCGGCCATCCCAAGGTGCTGTCCTACCTCGACGTGCTGCAGAAAAAGGCGCCGGTCGGCAAGCGCGTGGCCATCATCGGCGCCGGCGGGATCGGCTTCGACGTCGGCGAATACCTGCTGCACAATCCGGCCCATCCGCTGCCGATGCCGGTGGCAGAGTGGGCCGGCGAGTGGGGCGTGGACTTGAACGCCACCAGCAGCGGCGGGCTGGTCAAGCCGGTCGTGGCCGAACCGGTGCGCCAGATATTCCTGATGCAGCGCAAGAGCAGCAAGCTGGGCGCCGGCCTGGGCAAGACGTCCGGCTGGGTGCACCGCGCCACGCTGACGCGCAACGGGGTGGTGATGATGGCCGGGGTCAGCTACAACAAGATCGACGACCAGGGGCTGCACGTGACGGTGAACGGCGAACAGCGGCTGATCGCGGTCGACAACGTCGTCATCTGCGCCGGCCAGGACAGCCTGACCGAGCTGATGCCGCCGGAAGGGACCGTGGGCGGGCCGCGCTTCCACAAGATCGGCGGCGCGGCCCTGGCGGCCGAGCTGGACGCCAAGCGCGCGATCAAGGAAGGGGCCGAGCTGGCGGTCAGCCTGAGCAAGTAGAGTACTCAAAAACCGTCGGGGTCTAGATCCGACGGTTTTTTTGCACGGGTGTTATTTCTTGCGCACGACGACGCAGCCGATCGAGTAGCCGGCGCCGAACGAGCAGATGACGCCGTAGGCGCCGCTCGGCATGTCGTCCTGGTATTTGTGAAAGGCGATGATCGAGCCGGCCGACGAGGTGTTGGCGTATGTGTCCAAAATGACGGGCGCCTCCGACGGCTCGGCGTCGCGCCCCAGCAGCATGCGCGTGATCAGCAGGTTCATGTTCAAGTTGGCCTGGTGCAGCCAGTAGCGCGACATCTGCGCGATCCCCAGCCCGGCACCGGTGACGGTCTCCTTGATCATCTCGGCCGCCATCGGGCACACTTCCTTGAACACTTTGCGCCCCTGCTGGCGGAACAGCTTGTCCGGCTGCCCGATCCCGCTTTCGTCGAAGCGGTTCAGGAAGCCGAAGTTGTTGCGGATGTTGTTCGAAAATTTGGTTTTCAGCTTGGTTGCGATGATCTCGAACTGGTGCGCGCCCTGCGCCGTCTCGGCGCTTTCGACGATGATCGCGGTGCAGGCGTCGCCAAAGATGAAGTGGCTGTCGCGGTCGCGGAAGTTCAGG
>JANYGW010000099.1 GCA_025359245.1 Massilia sp. | reverse complement strand
CGACCTGGTTGCCGACCAGGGCGCCGATGACGCCGCCGACGACGGCGCCGGCACCCGAGGTCGATCCGGTGGCACGCGTGACCTGGATCGAATCGATGGTGCCGTAGCCCGCCGAGGTCGACGATGCATTGTTATAGGCGCCGTTGTTATACGGCTGGCTGGTCGGGGTGCTCGCGCAACCGCCCAGCAAGGCGGTGGAGGCGACGAGGATGGCGGCGATAGTGTGGGTCGGTTTCATGTTGTTCTCCTGATGAATGTGTACGGTCAGGATATGCAGCAACAATACGCGGGTCTGTACGGTGCCGCACTCATGGCACGGCTGTCGCCGATTACGGCATGCATGCACAATTGCTGCGCAAGTGTTCGCCAGCGTACAGAGCGCGACGGTCAACTCCGGTACAACGGTAGCACTGCAAATGTCACCGGAGAACAAGAAAATGAAAACCAGCTTACTGGGCACCATGTTAGGCCTGGCCATCCTTGCGGGCAGCGGCGCCGCCAGCGCGTCGCCGAGCGCCGAAGCGAAGAGCGCCTATGCGCAAGCGAAAGACCGGGCCGACGCCAACTACAAGGCCGACAAGGCGCGCTGCGCCGGGATCACCGGCAACCCGCACGATGTCTGCATGGCCGAGGCCGATGCGGCCCGGGTGCGCACCCGCGAAGAGGCCAGCGCGCAGTACGACAACACGCTCAAGGCCTACACCCGCTCGCGCATGAAGATCGCCGACGCCAACTATGACGTCGACAAGGCCAAGTGCGGCGCGCTGACCGGCAATGACAAGGACGTCTGCATCAAGCAAGCCAAGTCGACCTTGATCGCGGCCCAGGCCGATGCCAAGGCCGACAAGAAAACCATCGAGGCGCGCACCGATGCGCGCGACGACAAACGGGCGGCCGAATACAAGGTCGCGCTGGAGAAGTGCGATGCCTATGCCGGCGCGCCCAAGGACAGCTGCGTGGCCGCCGCCAAATCCCAATACGGAAAATAATCCCGCTGCAAAGCACCCCAGAGCCTGACCATATCAACCACCAAGGAGTCTTATCATGAAAATCGCCCAACGCCTCGCCACCATGCTGTTCGCCGCTTCCCTGCTCGCCGTCGCCGGCTGCGCTTCGACCCAGACCAAGGAAGGCACCGGAGAATACGTCGATGACACCGTCATCACCGCCAAAGTGAAAGCCTCGATCTTCAACGAGCCGACCATCAAGGCGTCGGAAATCAACGTCGAAACCTACAAGGGCGTAGTCCAGTTGTCCGGCTTCGTCGCCCAGCCAGGCGATGCGCTCAAGGCAGTTGAAATCGCCCGTGGCGTCAAGGGTGTAACATCGGTCAAGAACGACGTGCGCGTCAAGTAATTCGCACTGGTCGCGACCGATGATGGCCGGCCCTGTGGCCGGCCTTTTTCTTTGCGCTTTGCATACAACCTTTTTCCTCGACTCCCATGCCGCTTACCGATCCCGTCCAGACCGTCGCCGAAGAATCCATCGTCAGCGCAGCGCAGGCGCCTGCAGCTCCGCCCGCCAAGGGCGAAGCGGGCAGCGTGCTGCGCATTCCCATCCACGTCAACGCGCGCGGCATGGCGCTGGGCATCATCGCCACCGTGAGCTTCGTCTACGCGCTGCAGTGGGCGCAGGATTTCCTGGTGCCGCTGTTGCTGGGCATCCTGCTCGCCTATACCCTCAATCCGCTGGTCATGTGGCTCGAGCGCATCAAGATTCCGCGCCCGATCGGCGCCACGCTGGTGACGGTGGCCATGCTGGGTGCGATGATCGGCATCGGCAACCGGGTCCAGGATGAATTCTTCAACATCGTCGACGACCTGCCGCGCATCACGCAGAAAGTCACCAAGCTGCTGCGCAACACCAATGACGGCACGCCGAGCACGATCGCCCAGGTGCAGGCGGCGGCGGCCCAGATCGAACAGGCCGCCAACGTCAGCGGCGAGGACCGGCGCGCCGTGCCGCATCGCCCGGCCGTGGCGGCGGCGCCGGTGGCCGACGCCAGCAGTTTCAAGATCATGAACTGGGTACTGGCCGGCTCGATGAGCCTGCTGGGCTTCATTTCGCAGGCGACGATGGTGGTGTTCCTGGTGTTTTTCCTGCTGCTGGCGGGCGACACCTTCAAGCGCAAGCTGGTCAAGCTGACCGGGCCGTCGCTGAGCCGCAAGCGCGTCACCGTCAAGATCCTCGACGACATCAATACGTCGATCCAGAACTATATGTTCATGCTGCTCGTCACCAACACCTTGCTGGCGCTGCTGATGTGGGTCGCGCTGCGCGCCATCGGGCTCGAGAACGCGGGCGCGTGGGCCATCGTGGCCGGGCTGCTGCACATCATGCCGTACTTCGGTCCGCTCCTGATCACCGTGGCCACCGGCCTGGCCGCCTTCATGCAATTCGAATCGCTGCGCATGGTGCTGCTGGTGACCATCGCCTCGATGGGCATCGCGACGCTGGTCGGCACCGTGATCGCGACCTGGATGACGGGACGCATCGCCAAGATGAATCCGGCGGCGGTGTTCGTCAGCCTGCTGTTCTGGGGCTGGCTATGGGGCATGTGGGGTTTGCTGCTGGGCGTGCCGGTGGTGGTGATGATCAAGGTCGTGGCCGAACGCGTCGAGGGCATGGAAGTGCTGGCCGAACTGCTCGGCGAGTAAGACGCTACGGGACCGGCTGCGGCGCGCGCACGCGCAGGCTGCCCAGCTGCAGCGCGTACTGGCGCGCGAACTCGGCGCCGAGGAAGAAGATCTGGGCCGAGTAATACACCCACAGCAGCAGCGCGATCATCGAGCCGGCGGCGCCGAAACTGCTGGCCACGCCGCTGTTGCCGATGTACAGGCCGATCACCCATTTTCCCAGTTCGAACAGGGCCGCGGTGCCGAGCGCGCCGATGGTCACGTCGCGCCACGCCAGGCGCACTTGCGGCAGCAGCTTGTAGATGACCCCGAACAGCAGCGCGATGGCGGCGAAGCTGAAGGCCCAGGCCAGCCAGGCCAGCACCAGCGTCGCGTCCTGCCACATGGCGCCGACATAGGACTGCAGCAGCGCCAGCGCGGCGCTGACCACCAGCGACACCATCAGCAGGAAGGCGAGCACCAGGATCAGGCTGAACGAGAGCAGCCGGGTGCGCAGGAACAGCCACCAGGTCTTGCCCGGCGCCGGCGGCCGGTCCCAGATCTCGTCCAGGCTGTCCTTGAGTTCGGCAAACACGGTGGTCGCGCCCACCAGCAGCAGGGCGCCGGCAATCACGGTGGCCCAGGCCCCGCTGTGCTTGTTGCGGGCGCCGGCCAGCACCAGTTGCACCGCCTCGGCGCCCTGGCTGCCCAGCAAGCCGCGCAGTTCGATCAGCAAGCGCCCCTCGGCGGCATCGGTGCCGTAAAAGAAGCCGGCCACGGCGATGACGAGGATCAGCACCGGGGCCATCGAGAATGCCGTGTAGAAGGCCAGCGCGGCGCCCTTGCTGGCGGCGCGGTGGCGCAGCCATTCGTTCAGCGCGCAGTGCATCACCTGGCGCAGTTGGCGGGAATACGGGCGCCATTCCTTCACGTCGTCCATCGCAGTCTTCTCCATTGCCGCGGCGCGTACGCGCGTGCGCGACGACCTTGTTTCAAGTTTGCGCGATCTGGCCGGCCCGCTGTCTGTGAGATCGCACGGGCACGCAGTTCACAGAACGTGTTTTTATCGCAACAGATAGCCGTAAACGCCGATCGCGCCACGGCGTCCGGCAAGGACGCGGTGGCGCGATCGGTTGCGGCCGGGCGATACTTAGTTGGTTTTTTCCGGGACCACGATCACGGTGTCGCCGGGCTTGCCTTGCTCGCCCTTGGCGCCATTGGCGCCGTCAGCGCCGGGCGCGCCGGGTGCGCCGGCAGGACCTGGCACCGGTACTGCGACGGCCGGGCCTGGCACGGCGACCGGGACTTCAACGGTTGGGGTGACAACGGTCGCGGGCGGATTGACGGTCGTTTTTTCGCAAGCGGTCAGTGCGGCAACAGCGAGCAGTGCAGCCATCAGGGTCGTGATTTTCATGGTGTTTCCTTTATAAAGCGTCGCGTGCCGGGGGCAGGCAGACTAATCATCAATGAGTCGATGCACACGCGACAATCGCGCGAACGACACCAGCATAGCCAAACAAAGGATGCCAATCTGTACGCCAACGCACACAGGGCGTGTCAGGCGAAAAGATGACTGCAGGAAGTAAATTATTCACGAGTGTTCGATGGCGCACAGATCGCTTGGTCTGGCGCAGGCAATATGAGTCTCAGATGTACGGAACCGCGGTGTTGTCAGCCTGTCAAACGATACCAGCGGTCCGGACAAACGAAATCTTCTCTGATGGAGTACTCAACATGCAAGCAACGACCAACCAGCGCCACGCGGTGCAAGGCGAGATGACCACCGTTCACAGTCCGGCGAACTCGTCCCTGATCGAGCGCGTCGCCCCCCAGCCCAGCGAGCGGCCGCCGATGTCGATGGCCCCGATCGAGCGCGTGCGCTCGACCTCGGCCACCCAGCGCCGCATCGAAAACATGCAAAAGCTGATCGGCGAATTGTCGACCCATGAAATGCTGGCCGACGAAATCGCCTGGTTCCTCAAGTTCTCGCCGTCGGGTGCCCGTAAATACATCCGCGACCTGCGCGAAGCGGGCGTCATCGAACTGGCGCGCTACATCGAAGGCACGGCCACCTACCTGGGCAAGGCGGTGTACCAGATTTCGCCCGATCCGGAGCGGGTCAAGGCCTTCCTGGCGGCGATCGTCCAGCCCAAGCGCGAAGGCGTCGCCCCGCGCAAGGAACGTCCAGGCCTGCGCGAGCAGAGCATGGCCGGCAGCGGCCGCCACTTCCACATCCTGGCCGATGACACCCATTACGCCATCCGCGTCAACCGCAGCCCGGTCGCGCGCGATCCGCTGGTGGCCGCCCTGTTCGGCGCGGCGCCGTCGGCCAACAAAGAGTAACAGCGCGGGGCCCCGGCCCCGACTGCAACGGGTCTGGCGCGCGGCAATGCCGTGCGCCGGGCCCGTTGGCGCGTGCGCGGACGCGGCAGAGCGGGCTGCAAATTCCAATTGAAAAGTGATTAACGGGCCCCATGTGGGCTGTGCGGCGCACTCGCGCCATCACCGAAAAGGAAGACCCATGCTCCCGACTCCCGCAGCGCTGGAAGGCAAACCCGTACCGAATGTGACGTTCAAGGCGCGCCCGAACGACCAATGGAAGGATGTCACGACGGACGAGTTGTTCAAAGGTAAGACGGTGGTCGTGTTTTCGCTGCCCGGCGCCTTTACGCCGACCTGTTCATCGACCCATTTGCCGCGTTATAACGAGCTGGCGCCCGTGTTTCGCCAGAACGGCGTGGACGACATCGTCTGCCTGTCGGTCAACGACGCCTTCGTCATGAACGAGTGGAAGCAGGGCCAGGATGCGGCCAACATCACGGTGATCCCGGACGGCAATGGCGAGTTCAGCGACGGCATGGGCATGCTGGTCGACAAGCGCAATCTGGGCTTCGGCATGCGCTCGTGGCGCTATTCGATGCTGGTCAAGGACGGCATCGTCGTCAAGGCCTTCATCGAAGCGGACCAGGAAGGCGACCCGTTCGAGGTGTCCGACGCCGAAACCATGCTGCACTTCATCAATCCGGATGCGCAGATCCCGCAACCGGTGGTGGTGTTCGCCAAGCCGGGCTGCCCGCATTGCGCGCGCGCCAAGGCGGCGCTGAAGGCGCACGGCCTGCAGTACACCGAAATCGTGCAGGACCAGAAAATCAACGGCAGCGTGCTGCGCGCGGTGTCGGGCCAGTCGACCTGGCCGCAAGTATTCATCGGCGGCAAGCTGATCGGCAATGCCGATGCGCTGGACGCCTACTTCGACAGCGCCAGGCCGGCCTGAGCGGCGGAGATTGCCTGTGAAGCTCTCCGTCCTTGACCAGTCGCCCGTCTCCAGGGGCAGCGCGCCGGCCGACGCCATCGGCCACTCGCTGGCGCTGGCGCGCCATTGCGAGGCGCTCGGCTATGCACGCTACTGGGTATCCGAACACCACAACAGCGGCAGCATCGCCGGCAGCGCGCCGGAAGTGCTGATGGCGGCGATCGCCGCGACCACGCACCGGATCCGGGTCGGCAGCGCCGGCGTGATGCTGCCGCACTATGCCGCGCTGAAGGTGGCCGAACAGTTCCGCGTGCTCGAAGCGATCGCGCCGGGACGGATCGACCTGGGCCTGGGCCGCGCACCGGGCTCGGACCGGCTGACGGCGCGCGCATTGAATCCGCACGCGAGCCCGTCGGCCGACGACTTCCCGCGCCAGATCATGGACCTGCAAACCTGGCTCGAAGGGAGGCGCCTGCCGGAGGGCCATCCGTACCGCGCCATCGCGGCCCAGCCGCAAGGCCCGGGCAGCCCGGAAATGTGGATCTTGGGCAGCTCGGATTACGGCGCCCAGCTGGCGGCCCAGCTCGGCTTGCCGTATGCGTATGCGTATTTCTTCAGCGACGGGCAGGGCGTCGAACAGGCGCTGGCGCTGTACCGCCAGCTGTACCGGCCCAGCGCGCGTTTCCCCGAGCCGCAGGCGACCATCTGCGTATGGGCGCTGGCGGCCGATACCGAGGCCGAGGCGCAGCGCCAGCTGATGACGCGCGAACACTGGCGCGTGCGCTTCGAGCAAGGCTTGCTCGGTCCGCTCGTCGCGCCCGAGGAGGCGGCCAGCTATCCGTTCAATCCGGCCGAAACGGCGCGCATCGCCCAGTTGCGCAGCAAGGCGCTGGTCGGCACCGGCGACCAGGTGGCCGAACGCATCACCGCGCTGGCGGCCAGCCTCGGGCTCGACCATATCGTGGTCAATACCTGGGCCTTCGACCCGGCCGTGCGCCAGCATTCGTACGCCTTGCTCGCGCAAGCGTTCAATCTGGCCAAGGACGCATAATGGAAGCGCTGATCCTGTTTGCCGCCCTCGGCGCCGGCCTTGCGCTGGTGTTCGGCCTGCCCAAGTGGCGCTTGAAGCGGGTGCTGGCGCGCCCGATCGACCCCGCATGGCAAGCCATCCTGGCGCGCAATATTCCGATCTATACGCGCATGTCGGGCGACTTGCGCGAACAGCTCGACAAGCTGGTCCAGCAGTTCCTGCACCAGAAAAAGTTTGTCGGTTGCGCCGGGCTGGAGGTTGACGACGAGATGCGCCTGACCATCGCCGGCCAGGCCTGCTTGCTGCTGCTGAACCGCCACAGCCGCGTGTTTCCGGCGCTGCACACGATCCTCGTGTACCCGACCGCGTTCAAGGTGCCGCGCAAGCACATCGACGCGGCCGGGGTGGTCACCGAGGCGCGCCAGGATTTGCTGGGCGAATCGTGGGGCGACGGGCGCGTGGTGCTGTCCTGGGACCATGTGCAGGGCGGCGCGCATGACTGGACCGACGGCCAGAACGTCGTGCTGCACGAGTTCGCCCACCAGCTCGACAGCGAATCGGGCGCCAACAACGGCGCGCCCTATCTGGGCAGCGACACCAGTTACCGCAGCTGGTCCGAAGTGCTGTCGCGCGATTTCGCCAACCTGCGGGTCGACGCCATGTACCGCCAGCACAGCGTGATGGACCATTACGGCGCCACCAGCCCGGCCGAATTTTTCGCCGTGGCCACCGAAACGTTTTTCGAAAAACCGTGGCAGATGTCGGAACGCCACAGCGCGCTGTTTGCCGAACTGTTCAAGTATTACCGGGTCGATCCGCGCGCCTGGCAGGCGCAGCCGGAGGCGGCGGCCGAGCACGAGAGCGGCTACGGCCATTGGCAATAGCGCGCGCGTTGGCGAGCGGCATGCCGGTCCGGAAAAGCGCATACTGGAATGCCATTGATGCAGGAGGGCTTTATCATGTCAACCATTGTTGCGGGACACTTTCAGCTGCAGGATCAAATCGCGCAAGCGCGGGCCGAATTGATGGAGGCCGGGTTTCCCGAAGACCGGATCAGTTCGTTTTTCCTTAACCAGCCGGGCCAGCACGACATGATCGCCATCGGTGGCGACCGCGTGCAGTCGCCCGGCGCCGAGGAGTCGCCGCTGGGCGTGGTCGAAGGCGCTGCCGCCGGCGGCGCGGTCGGCGCGGCCATTGGCCTGAGCACGATCGCGGCCACCGGACCGATCGGGCCGCTGGTGGGGGGGCTGGTCGGCGCCCACGTCGGCTCGCTGTACAGTTTCGCCAAGATGAAGGAGGCCGGCGAAAGCGAGCAGGGCGGGCATGGCGAGAACGCGTTCGAGCCGCGCAAGCCGGGCATGCTGGTAGCGGTCGCGGCCGACCAGCCGGGCGACGAGGAAAAGGCGCTCGCCGTGTTGCACCGGCTCGGCTCGGACCATATCGAGCGCGCCGACGGCACCATCGCGAACGGCGACTGGACCGATTTCGACCCGCTCAGCCTGCCCGTCCTGATCCACTGAACGCGGCTGCCCCCGGCCAATAAAAACGCTTCCTATGGGAGCGTTTTTCGGTATTATGCACAGTGGGTATCTTGCATCGCCGTATGAGTTTCGACACGAAGGACGCGTCTATGACACAGGCCTGGGTCACCCTTACGAGCGTGGATGGACGCGATATCGCCGCGCCCACCGAGCAGCAGCTCGCTGCCGCGTTAGCCGAACTGTACGCGCGGCGCAAGAAGGGCGGGGCCGATCCTGAACCGGCCAGCGCGGCGTTGCGTTTTGGCTACGATGACGGCCTGATGTATGTGGCCGAGGTCAGCAGCACAGGCGACATCCGTTTCGAGGAATGGTCCGACAGCGACTGCGAGCTGGCGCTGGCCGCCCCGCGCCGCATGAAGGCCAGCCAGACCCAGGCGCAGGAGCTGTGGGCCATGATGGCGCGGCGCCAGGTGTCGCGGATACGCGAGCTGGCCTGGCAATAAGAACCTTTTGGCCAGGCAAGGAGTCTGCGCTTGCAAGCGCAGACCGCTGCGCGGGCGGATCGCATGCGATCCGAATTCCCCGCTTCGCCTTGGCAATAAGGCATGTTGCTGTGCCGAATTCAAGGCATCGTCAAGACCCCAAGAATAAACCAACGACGTGCGATTTCTACCGATCAGCCGCACTAGTGCGACATGAACACCGGCAGCGTCATCGCGTCGAGCACCGAGCGCGTCACGCCGCCCAGCAGCGCTTCGCGAAAGCGCGAGTGCCCGTAGGCTCCCATCACCAGCAAATCGGCCGCTGCTCCGGACGCTAGCGCGAGCAATCTTTCTCCCACTTCATGGCGGCGGTTGAGGCGCCGCTGGTGCTCGATCGCGTGCACCGCCAAGGTCGCCGCCACGCCGTGGCGCGCCAGCCACGGGCGCGGGTCGGCCGTCAGTGCGTCGGCCACCGCGTGTTCGGCCGTGGCTACTTCGAACACGGAAATGCTGACCTGATCGGCATCCTTGAGCAGCGGCAGCGCCAGCTGCAGCGCGCGCGCCGCCTCGCGCCCGCCGTCCCACGACACCAGGATGCGGCGCCCGACCGGGCCGGCTGGCCAGGCGGCAGGCACCAGCAGCACCGGCCGCCCGGAGCCGCTGATGACATGCATCGGCAAGTCGGCCGTGCCGCGGCTGGGCTGGGGACCGGTCTGGCCGAGCACGATCAGGTCGGCCGCGCGCCCGTGCAGGCTGATGCCGGCGCCGGCCTCGTCGTCGATGACGCGCGCTTCGAAGCTGGCCACGCGGCCGGTGTCGCACTGGGCGCTGAACGCCCCCAGCGCGGCGCGCGCCTGGACGCGCAGCATGTCCAGGTGCAGCGCCAGCGTCGGGTCGTCCTTGTCCTGCGGAATGCTGTGGTACAGGAAGCGCGAGACCCCGGTCGGCGCGGCGCCGATCAGGTGCCCGCCGGCGCGCTGCGCCAGCTGGGCCGCGACCCTGATCCGGTCGGCACAGTGCGCGCCGTCGTCAACGTGAACAAGTATGGTGGGATATGGCATGGCGTTCCCCGGCAGCTGGCGTTGATCCCCATCATGTTTGCCCGTCCGGCTCAAGCTTTGATCTGGCGCAATGTTCAGCGCGGTACGCCATTTAGACTTGGGCTCGGACAAATAACTCTCGAGGACATGGAAATGCAAGAACAACGAGTTGCCCTCGTGACGGGCGGAATGGGCGGGTTGGGACAGGCGATCTGCCGCCGGCTGCACGATGCCGGTTTCAAGGTGGCAACCACCTATTCACCGCAGAATATGTCGCCCGAAGGCTGGCTCAGCGCCGAGCGCGACGAAGGTTACCGCTTCAAGGCCTACAAGGTCGATGTCGGCGATTATGCCGATGCCGAGTGGATGATGCAGCGCATGCTGGCCGACTTCGGCCGGCTCGACGTGCTGGTCAACAATGCCGGCATCACGCGCGACCGCAGCCTGGCGAAGATGACGCTCGAGGACTGGCGCGAGCTGATGCGGATTAACCTCGACAGCGTGTTCAACATGAGCAAGCAGGCGGTCGACACGATGATCGCGCAG
>JANYGW010000095.1 GCA_025359245.1 Massilia sp. | reverse complement strand
GCGCCGCGCGACAGTCGGGGGTGCGGGCCAGTTCCGTCAAGTCTGGTTAGAGCTCGGGGTCGGGCCGCCATTCGTTAGGCGACTTTTGGTGCCCTGTGCGTCACCACTATTGTCCTCCCCCTTTCATGGTCGGGGGCGAGGCCCTCATCCTCATGAATGGTTAGCGCATAGGCGCGCGCGTCGCCCGGCAAGGCTTCGGCCGCCTGGATCAGCGCCGCCGGCGCGATCAGGCCGGCCTGCATCGCCAACAGCGGACGCGGCCATGGGCCGTCGGGAATCTCGGTGGCGATTCGCAACGCGTCGGCCGGCAGCGGCTGGCCGGCGCGCTGCAGCAGCGCGATCTGGTCGGCGATATCGGTATTGCTGTCCACGCCGCCGTCGGTGGCGGCGCGCGCGCCGCGGTAGCGCGTCATCGCCGCCACGGCAGCGGCGGCATCGCCCGCATACAGCGCGGCCCAGGCCAGGTTGCGCTGCGCCCGGCTATCTCCCTTGATGCTGGCCGCCTCGGCCTTGTAGAGCGTCATGCCATCGGCGTAGCGCCCCTGCGCAAACGCGAGCTCGGCCACGCACTCGCGGGCCGCCGGCTGCGCATGGTTGGCAGCGACCACCTGTTCCAGGCGGCGCGCCTGCTGCACGACGTCGGGCCCGGCCAAGTCCTCGATCCCGGCCATCATGGTGACGAAGCGGCAGGCCTCGGCGCCGTCGATGTCGGCGTCTTTCTGGCGTGCGAGCACGGGCGCTTCCTCGCGCAGCGCGCTGCTGTTGCGCAAGCTGTCGAGTTCGCGCGCGGTAAAGCGCGCCAGGTCGGGCTTGATCACCAGCATGGCCGGCGCCTTGAAGCGCCCGCCGGCAAACACGTCGAGGCGCTTGGCTTCGGCCTGCAGGGCCGTCATGTCGGCCGCTGCCACCACCGCCGTCTTGATGCGGTAATCCATCAGGTAATTGACGACGTTGCCGCGGAAGGTGTATTCCTCGTGGGCGCGGAAATAGGCGTTGTCGACGCTGTTGGCGTGCGGCGCTTCGGCGCCGCGCACCGTTTGCGGCCAGGTCAGGTTGAGGCGGTAGCGGCCGCGGAAACGGCCGGCGGCCAGTTCCAGCGGGAAGTTGCGCACTATCTTGTCGGGGATGCCCAGCGTATCGTTGATCAGCTTAGGATCGTAATCGATGCCATACGCGCCATCCTTGAGCGTGACCACGTTCGGCAGCGTGTAGCGGGTACGGATTTCGTAGCGATTCTCGAGCGGGAAGTCCTGCAGCTGCGGCGCCTCGACCAGGGTGATGCCGGGATAGCGTTTTTCATAGCTGGCCAGCATCGCCTTCTTTTGCTCGGTGACCGACATCACCGGATAGCGCAGGCGCGCGTGGTCGGCATAGGTGCCGCGGAAAATATCGCGCGTTTCCAGCGTCGCGTTGCCGCTGAAATCGGCGATGTCGATGCTTTGCACCAGCTCGTGGTGGGGGAATGTGTCGGTGCGCGGCGGCAAGGTGATCAGCGCCGTCGTGGCCGGCCCGACCGGCAGCGCGGCGGCGCCGGGCAGGCTGCCCGGCATCAGTGCCAGCGGTTCCGGCTGGCGCGACAAGGTCGGGTCGACATAATACTCATGTCCGTCGAGCTTGATTTGCACGATCACGTGGTTGAACCACAGCGGCGAGGCCAGCACCTTGGCCGGCAGTTTCGGCGCGGTTGCCGACAGCAGGATCGGATGGGCCTCGATGCCCATTTCCGTCAGCAGGCTGACCAGCAGGTAGCTCTTGTCCTTGCAGTCGCCGTAGCGGCGCTTGAGCACCACGTCGGGCACTTGCGGCCGGTGCGAGTTTTCGCCGATCGACACGCTGAAATAGCGGATTTCCTGCTGCACCCAGCGCAGCGCGGCGGCCGCCTGCGCGGCATGGTCCGACTCGGCCGCGAACTGGTGTACCAGCGCCGTCAGCGCCGGGCTGGCCTTGTTCTTCGGGAACAGCCCGTCGGCCCACTTCGCCACATCCTGCCAGTTGCCGTATTCGCTGAACTGCAGCATGCGCCCGGCCAGGAAGTCGGACGGCACCGACGGCTCGCCCTCGATCTCGTCGATGGCGCGCCCTTCGAAACGCAGGCGCTCGACGTCGCCCGCGCGCGTGATGACCGGCGTCAGCTTGTCGCTGCGGAAGTCGCCCAGCTGGCGCCATTGCAGCGGGCGCGCGGCCGGGTGCAGCACCGTCAACAGGCGCAGCTCGATCGGCATGCCGTTGTCCCAGTTGAAGTCGCCGCTCCAGACCTTGCCGAATACCGGGTTTTCGCCTTCGATGGTGTAGGTGGTCCAGACCGTGTCGCCGATGCGCACGTCGTCGAGCAGCAGCTGCAAGGTGGTGGCGCCGCCCATCATGCCGCTTTCCATCGCCGTCTCGCGCTGCAGCGGGCGCGTGTTGACGGTGGCGGTGTGGTCGATCATGTGGCCGTCGCGGATCACCACGACCCGGTGCAGCACCAGCTTCTGGTAAGCGGCAAAGTAATCGATGCCGATCTGGCCGACCACGCCCAGCGCGCTCGAATCGTTGACCTGGATCGCGCGGTTGATCAGCGTGGCGGGGGCGGCGCCGACCCAGGCCTGGGTCTCGTTGAGCCGCATCACCACCGGGTCGAGGCGCTTGGTGACGGGGATCTCGCCCAGCGGCAGCGCCCATTTCGGCAGCGCGGCCTGGCGCCGGAAGCCATTGTCGGGCGCGGCGGCCAGCGGCGCCCTGGCCGCTTCGGCATACACGGCGGCGGAAGGGACGGCGGCGCAGGCGGCGGCGAGGGCGAAGTGGGAAAAGCGCATGGTCAGGGAATCAGGTTGGCGGCAGCGCGCTGCCAGGATAGAGGGGAAATTGCTTATTTTGCAATTGATAAGTATATATAGTTGGTTTCCCTTGGTCAACGCTGACCTGCGGCGGCGTCGCCGTAGCGGCCGAGCTTGCCTAAAGTAAATGACAATCTTGTCGTTATAGGGAGGTTCATCCTCAATTGTAATGGTCAGTCATGTTTTCCCTGAAAATATCCAACCTGCTTGATCGCCCGGTGTTGCCGCGGGCGACGGTCGGGCCCATGCGCTCCCGCCTTGCCGCCGCTGAAAGTCCGGTTGTGACGGTAGTCGAGCCCACGCGGCCCGAGCGGGAACGCCGCATGCTGGCCAGCCGCCGTGTCAACGAGCGGCGCGAAAGCGAACAAGCCCCTTTCCTCGATACCCGGATTGCGCACGGACGGCGGCGCTCGGCCGGACGGCGCGCCGAAGACCAGCAAGAACGCATCGCCATCTCGATCAAGGCTTAGCGGGCCGGCGCCGGGCAGCGCACGCAGCTGGCCAGCAAATCGCGGTAGTGCGCAATGTTGCGCGCCAGTTGCGCGTCGGCGGCACCGAACCCCGGCGGCAGCTCGGGCCCGATGATGATCAGCTTGGTCATCGCGCGCGTGACCGACACGTTCAGGCGCTCGGGCTGGAAGAAGAACTCCGCCACCGCCGCCAGGTAAGCCAGGTCGCCGGTGGCCAGCGACAGGATCACCATCTCGCGCTCCTGGCCCTGCATCCGTTCCACGGTATCGGCCACGACGCGCCGCGCTTCCTGCCAGCCGAAGCGGCGTGCCAGCGCTTGGCGTATTGCCCGGCCCTGGGCGCGGAACGGCGTCACGACCCCGATCTGGTCCAGCGCCAGGCCGCCGGCACGCGCCGCACTGCACAGCTCGACAACCAGCCGGGCGTCTTCCATGTTGCGCGAGCGGGCCCTGTGATCCAGGGTCGGCACGAAGATGGCGCTGGCCCCGGCGTGCAACAGCGTGGCCGCGAACGACTGTGCCGGTTCGCCCGTCAGCGCGAGCGTGCGCTGCGCGTTCGGCCCGGCCGCTTCGAGCGCGCCATCGTAGAAGGTCCGGCTCGGCCAGGCCGCCAGCCAGCGGTTCATGCGGTAGGTTTCGCGCAGCATCACGCTGTCCTGGTTGCCCGTGGTCAGCCGGGTAAAAATCGATGGCGGGCCGGACAGGATCGATTTGGCCAGCACCACCGGCGGCAACTGGCGCTGGTCGCCGATGAAGACGAAGCGCCGGCCGCAGCGCATCGCCATCAGCGCCAGCGGCACCGTGATCTGGCTGGCCTCGTCGAACAGGATGGTGTCGAATTCGCAGTCCTCCAGGCGCTGGGTGCAGGTCGCGAACGGCGTGGCGCCGACCACATAGCCGGCCGCCAGCGGACGCTCCCTCCACAGACAAAATTGCTCGACCTGCATGGCCGGAGCCGCCAGGCCGCGCGCCTGGTTGGGGTTGCCGACCTTGACCGTCGGCACGCCGAGGTCGGCGATTTTTCCCAGCGCATGGTTGATCGCGGTATGGGTATGCGACGTCATCAGCACACGTTCGCCGCGCTCGGCGAGCAGGCGCGCGGCCAGCGCCAGCACCTGGGTCTTGCCGGTGCCGGGCGGGCCCTGGATGCAGGCAACATGCTCGGCCGAGATGGCCTTGGCCACCGCTTCGGCCTGCAGCAGGTTGAGCCCTTGCTCGCGGGCGAGGTTGAATGCGCAGGCATGCTGCTGCGGGTTGCAACGCAGCGGCAATTCGCCCTCCAGCAAAGGCAGGATGATGCGCCGCGCCGACGCGGAATGGACGATGTCATTGAACGCCTTTTCGAACATCGAGGTCAGGTCGATGGCGTCCTGCTCGGCATACACACAGCCATCGCCGCACTGGGCGATGACGCGCTCGACGTTGTCGAAGCACAGCAGCCACCGCGTTTCTTCTTCCGCTTCGAACCTGACCCGGCAAGCCAGCGGGACCGGCAAGGGCGAGCCGATATGCAGGCACAACTGGTCGCCTTCGCGAAAGCGCGATGGTCCGCCGGCCAGATAGGCCCACGCGGTGCGCACGCCGGGGCCCGGTTCGAGCCGGCCGAACTGTTGCGCCAGGCCTTTCTTCAGCTTGTCCGGCAGGGGCCGCTGCCACGCCTCGCGCAGCCGGGCGGCGGCGATCTCGCGCTCGCGGTAGACGAAGTCGTACAGCTGTTCCAGCAGGGCGGCATATGGATGAGTTAGCTGTAGCATGGGACCAGCGTACGCAGGAATACCCGCGGGCCATTGCGCCCGCCTCAGCAAGACGTCAGAAGTGACTTGTGCGGTATCCATGTTCTTTGGTCGGCGCGCGCCGTTTGCCTGGCGCAGAACCCTGATGGAATTTTAGTCCTCCCTGCACAACAACGCGTCGCTCATGGTTGTTTTTCTTAGCCGCAAAGGCGCACACGCAAAAAAGCCCGCCTTGCAAGGCGGGCTTGATGTTCGGGACCGATCTGCATCAGGTGCGCAGCTGTCTCATCAGGGACGCCGCAGCGATGGGAATTTCCAAACGAGTAACAACGTCAGGATGAGCGCGCCAATCAAGCCGAATTCGGCGGCGTTGCCGAGCGCCCCTGCCGTGCTTTCCGTTGGATCGCGTTTGTCGAAGTCGCTCTTGAAGATGCCGTCGGCCGGCGCCGTCGTCGCGTAGGCGATTTGAACCGGCGTCGCGGCCATTGCTTCGGCTTCCGCGACAGAGTTCATCCAGCTCGTGTCGATTTTATAGGTCGTTCCTGCGACTGCGTAGGTGTAGTTGACCTGGAATGTCTCCCTGCTCTTTTTGGTCTTCTTGGTGATGCCTTCGGCCGTCGCCAGCACGAAGGCAGGTGACTTGGCGATGGCGACATGGTTGTCAATCTTATGAATTTCACCAGTGGCGATCAGGCCGAATGCGATGGCAAAGACAACAAGGAAGGTGATTATCGGTTTCTTCATCTGGATGGGCTCGTGGGATTACTAATGGTTAAAAACGCAACAATTATCACACATGCATCCCTGCCTGGCCCAACTATTTACATCGACGTGGCCAGCGCGGCAAGGTGGTCTCCAGCGATGGCCGGGCAAGGTCCGCTCGCAGGCAAGCGCACCGGGCGGCAAATGCCTGGTCGCCCAGCAGGTTTTGAAAGAACAAGAAAAACGAAACCCAAGAGGGCTCCGTTTTTTTTCAATCCGTCCCGACACCTGCGGCGCAGATGCCATGGTGCTGCTTACTTGGCCCAGTGGATCACACCGTGCTGGGCCGCCACCCCGCCTTCGCAATGCTGCTCGAAACGCAGGTCGATGCTGGTCAGCTGGCCCAGCGAATAGCTGACTTTGTCAACGACAAACCACCCCTTCAGTGTATTGCAGCCGCGCCCATTGCCGGACCAGTCCATGCCGCCTTTGGCGACATTGTGGAACGGATAGCGCTGCAAGTCGCCATAGTAGCCAGGCTGCAGTTGCGACAAGCCGGTCATCCCGACAAAGTCGCCGCCCCAGCCACCGACGCTGATACGCAGCGCGGCAGTCAGGTTGGTCGTCAGCGTGATGGTGCTATTAGCGGGCGTGAGCAACTCGCTACGGCCGGCACCGATATAGTCGCCGGAGTCGCTGACCAGGAACACATAATCCCCTGTTGGCGCGACAAAACTCGGATCAGGCTTCCACAAGTTGGCCGGTGGTGGACTCTGCGGGCCCGACGGCGCGCTGACATCATCGGCCGTCCAGTGCAGCTGCCCGTGCAGCGCGCTATTGCCACCTTCGCAGCGCTGCTCGAAGCGCAGATCAAGCGCCGTCAGTGCCGACCCGTTGTAAGTGGCTTTGTCCACGATGAACCAACCGATCAACGTGTTGCAGCCGCGTCCCTCGCCCGACCAGCTCATGCCACCCAGGACGGGATTGTTGAACGGATAGCGGCTCAAGCCAGCGTAATAGCCCACGCTCAGTTTCGACATGCCACGCAAGCCCTGGAAGTCGCCTGTCCAGTTCTGGTCGCCGGCGACAGAAACACCGAGATAGGCACTCGCCGGACTCAGTTTGATGGTGGCGTTGGACTGGTTGTAGCTATAAGTCCGCCCGGCGCCGATGTAGTCGCCTTGGGTGCTTTCCAGATACACGTAATTGCCGCTGGCAGGCACGGTCCCCGCGCCTGCACGCCACAGACCGGCAGGAATCGGGTCCGGTCCACTGACCTGCCCACTATTCACGTCGGCCTTGCTCCAGTGGATCTGACCGTGCAGCGCGGGGCCGCCGTCACATGACTGCTCGAAGCGCAGATCGACTGAATCGAGCGCGCCGCTGACCAGCACGATCTTGTCGATGACGAGCCAGCCCTTGATGTTATTGCAGCCGCGGCCATTGCCGGTCCACTCGACCCCGCCGACCGCAGCGTTGGCGAATGGCGTACGGGTCAAGTCCTTGAAGTAGCCGGCTTGCAAGGTTGCGGCCGCGCTTGGCAGCAGGAAACCACCGTTCCAGTACTGGTTGCCACTCACGGTGGCATTGAGCGCAAGGCCACTGTTCGACACCGACATCAGCGTGTCGGCATTGGTATAGACATAAGTGCGCCCGGCGCCGATATAGTCGCCGCCGTCACTTTGCAAGTAAACATAATTGCCGCCGGCAGGCGTGGCGCCGGAGGGCGCTGACCACAGGCCGCCTGGAATCGGATATTGAAGCGGCGGCACTGTCGCAGGCGGGGAAACCGGCGGCGTGACCACGGGCGGCGTAACCGGCGGCGTTACGACCGGTGGAACAACGGGTGGCGTTACCGCCGGCGGTGCAATGGGCAGGGCCTGCGCAGGTGGTGGGAGTGTCGAGGTCGCATCACCGCCGCCGCAGGCGGCCAGCAAGGCGGTCAAAAACAGCGCCGTCAGTGTGCGTGTCGTGCAAATCTTCGTCATGGTGATCGATAGTAGTTATTATCAGACCAAGATTGTAATTATCTTTTTTATAATTGTCGACGAGTAATCTTAAAATAAATATAAAAAAAGCCCTGTGACTACAATTAGTCACAGGGCTTGCATTGCGTGGACGCTGTATCAGAACGGGATGTCGTCATCCATGTCCGAGAAGTTCGGCGCCGGCTTCGGTGCCGGACGCGCTGCAGGGGCCGGAGGCGCCTGGCGTGGCGCCTGCTGCTGGCGCTGCGGAGGGGCGTCGTAGCCGCCATCATCCATGCCGCCGCCTTCGCCCATGCCCTGGCGACCGCCCAGCATTTGCATGGTTTCAGCGACGATGTCGGTCGCGTACTTCTCGACGCCGTCCTTGTCGGTGTACTTGCGGGTCTGCAAGCGACCTTCGACGTAGACCGAGCTGCCCTTTTTCAGGTACTGGCCGACGATTTCAGCCAGGCGGCCGAAGAACGAAATGCGGTGCCATTCGGTCACTTCCTTTTGCTCGCCGGTGTTCTTGTCCTTCGATTTGTACGAGGTCGCCACGGCGATGTTGGCGATAGCGTCACCGCTCGGCATGTAACGGATTTCCGGGTCGCGCCCCAGGTTGCCGACGATGATGACTTTGTTAACTGATGCCATGTATTGCTCCTGTAGGACCGCAGTGGCCACTGCGGCACGATAATTTTTGCCAGACGAGGATTATATGACAGTCGCCCGCTATTTCGGCGGCATATCGTATCTGCCAACCCGACTCGCAGCTGCTATGGGTTCCCGCCGAGTACCGCCTTGGCGCGGGAACGACGGATTTACGACTGGTGGCAGGTGTAATGGTTCGTCATCCGTTGGCCGACAGCATGAATACTGGTATTATATACAGTATTCGTATTCCCCTATTTCTTGAGCAATCTCAATGCGCCTCCGGCCATGGCTGGTGCGGACGTCGCGATCGAAACACGGCTATAGTACTAGGCTGACCCATTTAAGGCACAACCCATGGAACAGATCCGCATCCGCGGCGCACGCACGCACAACCTGAAGAACATCAACCTCGACCTGCCGCGCAACAAGCTGATCGTCATCACCGGCCTGTCCGGCTCGGGCAAGTCGTCGCTGGCGTTCGACACCCTGTACGCCGAAGGCCAGCGCCGCTATGTCGAGTCGCTGTCGGCCTACGCGCGCCAGTTCCTGCAGCTGATGGAAAAGCCCGACGTCGACCTGATCGAAGGCCTGTCGCCGGCCATCTCGATCGAGCAGAAGGCGACCTCGCACAACCCGCGCTCGACCGTTGGCACCGTCACCGAAATCCACGACTATCTGCGCCTGCTGTATGCGCGCGTCGGCACGCCCTACTGCCCCGACCACCCGGAAAACCCGCTGGCCGCGCAAACGGTCTCGCAGAAGGTCGACGCGGTGCTCGACATGCCGCCCGAGACCAAGCTGATGATCCTCGCGCCCGTGGTGGCCAACCGCAAGGGCGAGCACTCGGACCTGTTCGAATCGATGCAGGCCCAGGGCTTCGTGCGCTTTCGCATCCAGAGCGGCACCCACGCGGCCAAGATCTACGAGATCGACGACCTGCCCAAGCTGAAGAAAACCGAGAAGCACACCATCGACGTGGTGATCGACCGCATCAAGGTCAATCCGGAGATCAAGCAGCGCGTCGCCGAAAGCTTCGAGACCGCGCTGCGCCTGGCCGACGGGCGCGCCGTGGTGCTCGAAATGGACAGCACGCACGAACACGTGTATTCGAACAAATTCGCCTGCAACACCTGCGGCTACTCGCTGCAGGAGCTCGAGCCGCGCCTGTTCTCCTTCAATAACCCGATGGGCGCCTGCCCCGAATGCGATGGCCTGGGCCATATCGAGTTCTTCGACCCGCGCCGCATCGTCGCCTTCCCCAACCTGTCGCTCGCCTCGGGCGCGGTCAAGGGCTGGGACCGGCGCAACCAGTTCTACTTCCAGATGCTGTCGAACCTGGCCGCGTTCTACGAATTCGACATCGACACGCCGTTCGAGAAGCTGCCGGCAGCAGCCCAGAAGGCCGTGCTGTACGGCTCCGGCACGACCATGATTCCGTTCAACTACGTCAACGAGCGTGGCCGCACCGTGATCAAGGAGCACGCGTTCGAAGGCGTCATCACCAACCTGTCGCGCCGCTACCGCGAAACCGATTCGATGGCGGTCAAGGAAGAACTGGCCAAGTTCATCAACGAGAAGCAGTGCCCGTCGTGCGACGGCGCGCGCCTGCGCGTGGAAGCGCGCTTCGTCAAGGTCGGCACCGGCAAGCAGCAGCGCGCCATTTATGAAGTCGCGCGCAAACCGCTGCGCGACTGCCTGGAGTTCTTCGAGAAGCTGACCCTCAAGGGCGCCAAGAAGGACATCGCCGACCGCGTGATCAAGGAGATCATCTCGCGCCTGAAGTTCCTCAACAACGTGGGACTCGACTACCTGTCGCTCGACCGCAGCGCCGATACGCTGTCGGGCGGCGAAGCGCAGCGCATCCGCCTGGCCTCGCAGATCGGTTCCGGCCTGACCGGCGTGATGTACGTGCTCGACGAGCCGTCGATCGGCCTGCACCAGCGCGACAACGACCGCCTGATCGAAACGCTCAAGCACCTGCGCGACATCGGCAACAGCGTGATCGTGGTCGAGCACGACGAAGACGCGATCCGCACCGCCGACTACGTGGTCGACATGGGCATCGGCGCCGGCGTGCATGGCGGCGAAATCATCGCCGAAGGCACGCTCAAGGATATCCTGAAGAGCAAAAAATCGCTGACCGCCAAGTACCTGAACGGGACCCTGAAAATCGCGGTGCCGAAGAAGCGCCATGCGATGGACCCGAACAAGCTGCTGGTGATCACCGGCGCGACCGGCAACAACCTGAAGAAGGTCTCGCTCAAGCTGCCGGTCGGCCTGCTGACCTGCGTGACGGGCGTGTCCGGTTCGGGCAAGTCGTCGCTGGTGAACGACACGCTCTACCCGGCATTGTCGCGCCACCTGTACGGCTCGCAGACCGAGCCGGCGCCGCACGATGCGATCAGCGGCCTGGAACACTTCGACAAGGTGATCTCGGTCGACCAGGCGCCGATCGGGCGCACGCCGCGCTCGAATCCGGCCACCTACACCGGCCTGTTCACGCCGATCCGCGACCTGTTCTCGGGCGTGCCGTCGGCCAAGGAGCGCGGCTACAGCGCCGGGCGCTTCTCGTTCAACGTCAAGGGCGGGCGCTGCGAAGCCTGCCAGGGCGATGGCGTGATCAAGGTCGAGATGCACTTCCTGCCGGACGTGTATGTGCCGTGCGACGTCTGCCACGGCAAGCGCTACAACCGCGAAACGCTGGAAGTCCACTACAAGGGCAAGAACATCACCGAAGTGCTGGGCATGACGGTGGAAGAGGCGCACGAATTCTTCAAGCCGGTGCCGGTCATCGCGCGCAAGCTGCAAACGCTGCTCGACGTCGGCCTCGGCTACATCAAGCTGGGGCAGAGCGCGACCACGCTGTCGGGCGGCGAAGCGCAGCGCGTCAAGCTGTCGCTCGAACTGTCCAAGCGCGATACCGGCCGCACGCTGTACATCCTCGACGAGCCGACTACCGGCCTGCACTTCCACGACATCGACCTGCTGCTCAAGGTGATCCACCGCCTGCGCGACCAGGGCAACACGCTGGTCGTGATCGAACATAACCTGGACGTGATCAAGACCGCCGACTGGATCGTCGACCTCGGCCCCGAAGGCGGCGCCGGCGGCGGGCAGATCATCGCCAGCGGCACGCCGGAAGACGTGGCCGCCAATCCGGCCAGCGTGACCGGCAAATACCTTGGGCCGCTGCTGAAATTGTAAGAGGTGCGATGCGGGTTCTGATATTCGGCAATTCGGGGTCGGGCAAGTCCTGGCGCGCGCGCGAACTGGCGGTCCGGCACCAGCTGGCGCACCTCGATCTCGACACCATCTTCTTTGTGCCGGGCCTGATTGCCGTGGCAAGGCCGGTGGACGCCGTGCTGGCCGACCTGCGCGCCTTCATTAACGCCAACCCGGCATGGGTAATCGAAGGCTGTTACGGCAACCTGGTCGAAGCGGCGCTGCCATGTTGCAGCGAGCTGCTGTTCATGAATCCGGGGCGGGACGTTTGCCTGGCCAACAATGGCCGGCGGCCGTGGGAAGCGCACAAGTACGCGTCGCAGGCGCAGCAGGACAGCATGCTGCCGCTGCTGCTGGAATGGGTCGCCACGTACTACGAACGCAGCGACATCTGCTCCTATGCATATCATCGCGCGCTATTCGACGCCTTTGGCGGGCCGAAGCGCGAAATCGCGTCAGGCTAACCGCCCGTTGTCCCCAGCGGCAGTGCGTGCTTGCCCTGCGATTTCCAGGTGCCTTTTTCATCGACTTTGAGCGCTCGGCGCTTCGTGGGATGCGCCGCATCAAAGAACAGCGCGGCGCTGTTGGCGCCAGCCGCTCGCGGGAACTGCTGCCGGCGCTACGGTGCCTTGGCCCCTGCCAGAAAACGCACCAGAGCGTTGGCCTGGTCAGTCGCGGCGGTGCCATAGCAATTGCATGACACTGCCACCGCGCGCCTGGTGCCAGGCACGATAAGGGCTAGCGAAAAGTAAGTCTGGATCGTACCGTCGTGCCGGCTAATGTGGCCCAGCACGGGATCATCTTCCACGTGCCAGCCGAAACCGTAGCCCTCGACCGGTGTATGGATCAGCGTGAACGTGTCCTTGCCCAGCCTGGTCGATTTTCCCTCCAGTCCAATCAGCTGTTCGTGCAAGTAGGTCCCGTAGTCCGCCATCGACAGCATCAGGCCGCCGGCCGGATAGTTCCAGGACAGCCATTGACGGAAGTCGGCGCTGTACTGTGCCGGCTGCCAAGTGGCGCCCGACAGGACATGGCCGGACAGTGCGCCCGCGCCGCCGTCTTCCGGCAGGCCGAAACTGGCCGTCATGTGGAGCGGGCCGAACACCTCCTGCTCCATCAGCGCCTGGTAGGGCTGACCCGCCACGGCCTCGGCAATCAGGCCGGCGATGATGTAGCCGTTGTTCGAGTACAGGTACTTGGTGTTTGGCGTGAGCTCTGGCGCCTGCTGCAGAATGTAGCGACCTATCATGGTGCGATCGGTCGTCACGTCCCCGGTCCAATGGGGGCGCAGCTGAATCCCGTCGGCATCCTCGAACCGGCGCTTGATGCCCGAACGGTGCTGCAATAGCTGCGCCACGGTGACATTGCGCAGCGATGGATGCATTTCGCCGCTCCAGGCAGGGAAAATCTGCGCCATGGTCGCGTCCCAGCGCAGCTTCTTCTGCTCCACCAGGCGCGCCAGCAGCATGGCCGTGGTCGACTTGGTCAGGGAGCCGAGCTGGAACTGATCGGTGTCCGTGATCGCGGCCTCGCCATTGACGTTGCGCTTGCCGGTGGTGACGGTTTCGATCCGGTCCTTGTCGACGACGACCACCGACAGGCCCGGCAGGCCATTGCTGGCACGGACACGTTCTACTTCGGCGCGCAGCGCCGCGCCGGTGGGCAGTTCCGGCGCGCTGCCGCTGCCGCTGCCGCCGCCGCAAGCGGCCAACAGACCGGCGATGAATACACGTCCTATCAGGGCTTTGATACGCATTGCCGGCCTTCGCATTCGTTAAGTGAAGGCGCGAGTCTACGCAATGGCGGCGCAGGCCGACAGTGCCAAAAAGCACATGCGCCGGCGCCGGCGCTAAGGTGCCTTGGCCGTTGCCAGGAACTGCGCCAGGTTGCTGACCTGGTCCATCGCCGCAGTGCCCCAGCAATTGCACGACACCGCCACCGCGCGCTTGGAGCCCGGGACGATGATGGCAAAGGCGGCGGTTCAGCGGCTGCAGTATGCGGTCCCGCCGCAGCGTGCCGCTTACCCGCATTTGCTGGTCGCCTTTACGAGCGAGAAGGTGGCGGCCGGCGCTTTCGCCGCGCGCACATACATCGAGCGGTCGTGCGGCCACGGGCCACCTGACTTCGGCACGTCCGCGCTGGGACAGGGCAAGGACCTGCTGTTCGCCGAATGTCCGGCATGGATGGCATCGTTCCAGCGGCGCCAGGTACGCGGCCGTGCCGGGATGCTCGAACTGGAAGATACCTTGCGCACCACGCCTGTGCTGGACGTGGACTTGGGCCAGGCAAGCGGGCCCTATTGATGGGTGATGCGCCTGAAGCAGGCTGTCGGGACGCGGTAGGCGATGGCCAAAAAAAACGGCGCGTCGTCGACACGCGTATCACATGGCGGTCAGGCGCTCGGCAGCGCGGCGCACCATGCCCATCCGGCCGGCAGCGGCGGCGGTCTCGCAGCCCATCGTCGCCAATTCGCCTTGGCCCTAGCCGCCCGCGGTGCCAATCGGCAGCACGCGCTTGTCCTGCAATTTCCAGTTGCCTTTTTCATCGACCTTGAGCACGAAGCGCACCGGCACGCTCGGCACGCCGCGCACGTCCTGCGGGCCGCTGACATTGCCCTGCAAGGTCAGCGTGTCGTCGGTATAGCTGACCACGCGCTTGACGAAACGCACCGGGCTGTCGAATTCGATCACCGGCGACGACAGGCGCGGATCGACGATGTACTTGCCCGAGCTGATGGTGGCGATCGCGATCTGGCTGGCCTCGATGCCGGCGCCGCCGAAGCAGCCCACGTCGCCGGTCCACAGCACCGCGTATTTGGAAAGGCGGCGGCTGTCGTCCTCGGCGGGCACCAGCGCCAGCACGTCGTCGGGACGCACCTTGATGCCGGGGCAGGCGATCGCATTGGCGTATCGGCGCACCGCGTCGGCGATGCCGCGCTTGATTTCATCGGTGGTGCGTTCGGCCGCATGCGAGGCGGACGACAGGACGAGGCACAGGAGGGCTGCTGCAGTTGTTTTCATTGTAGTGTTTTATGGTTCGGCGGCGACGCTCCATCTTGCCATGAAGCGAAGCCGAACGGTGATGCGCTTTGCCGCGCCCCGCGCTGAATGACATTGGTGTGCGGAACGACCACATACTGTCGAGAAGACTTACACTTCAGCAGCTCAACTTTCCTGTTGTCATTTAAGTGTTTGATTTTAATCAATCAAAATTTCTGGAATAACAATTGCTTTATGATTAATACAATCAAAATCTGTTGACCCGAAAGAAAACATGAAACGCTTTTTGCTCGCCTCCCTGCTCTCCCTGTCCGCCATTACCGCTAACGCAAGCCTCCTCACTTTTGAAAATATTCCTGGTTCTTCGCAGAATAACTTCGGCCACGTCGACAGCTACCAGGGTTACAACTTCAACGCCACCATGGACTGGCTTGACCTGGTGCGTATTCCACGGCAAAGTGGTCACCAATTCCACGCCAAAGCGGCCACCGATTCCACGGCAATCTGGCCACTGATTCCACGTCAATCCGGCCACCCATTCCAAGGGAAAGCGGCCACCGATTCCACGGCAAACCGG
>JANYGW010000078.1 GCA_025359245.1 Massilia sp. | reverse complement strand
GCGACGTACTCGGGCAGGCCCAGACCGGCACCGGCAAGACCGCCGCATTCGCGCTGCCCATCCTCGCCCGGCTCGATCCCAGGCAGTTCAAGCCACAGGCGCTGGTGCTGGCACCGACCCGCGAACTCGCGATCCAGGTTGCCGAGGCGTTCCAGAAGTACGCGACCCACATCAAGGATTTCCATGTGCTGCCGATCTACGGCGGCCAGAGCTACGGCCCGCAGCTGTCGGCCTTGCGCCGCGGCGTGCACGTCATCGTCGGCACTCCGGGCCGCGTCATCGACCACCTCGAAAAAGGCTCGCTCGACCTGTCCAAGCTGAAGACGCTGGTGCTCGATGAAGCTGACGAGATGCTGCGCATGGGCTTTATCGACGACGTCGAACAGATCCTGCAAAAGACCCCGGCCACGCGCCAGACCGCGCTGTTCTCGGCCACCATGCCGTCGGCCATCAAGCGCATCGCCAAGACCTATTTGCGCGACCCGGCCGAAGTGACCGTGGCCGCCAAGACCGGCACCGCCGACAATATCCGCCAGCGCTACTGGATGGTAAGCGGCATGCAGAAGCTCGAGGCACTGACCCGCATCCTGGAAGCCGAACCGTTCGACGGCATGATCATTTTCGCGCGCACCAAGCTCGGGACCGAGGAGCTGGCGTCCAAGCTGCAGGCCAGAGGCTTCGCGGCCACCGCCATCAATGGCGACATGCAGCAAACCCAGCGCGAGCGCACCATCGAGCAGCTCAAGAACGGCAAGATCGACATCCTGGTCGCCACCGACGTGGCCGCGCGCGGCCTGGACGTCGAGCGCATCAGCCACGTGATCAACTACGATGTGCCATCCGATCCGGAAAGCTATACCCACCGCATCGGCCGCACCGGCCGCGCCGGCCGCAGCGGCGATGCGATCCTGTTCATCACGCCGCGCGAGCAAAGCCTGCTCAAGGCAATCGAACGCGCCACGCGCCAGCCGGTCGCGCCATTGACGCTGCCGACGGTCAAGGCCGTCAACGATGTGCGGATCGCCAAATTCAAGGATCAGATCACCGAGGCGCTGGCCGCCGGCGGCCTCGATGTATTCCGTTCGCTGATCGAGGAGTACGAAAGTGAATTGAACGTGCCGGCCATTGAAATCGCCGCCGCGCTGGCCAAGCTGGCGCGCGGCGATGTGCCGCTGCTGCTCGAAAAGCCGAACCGCGACGCCAAGTCGGCGCCATCGTGGGCCGCCACCGAAACGCCGGCGTCGCGCGCGCCGCGCTCGGATGCGCCGCGTTTCGAGTCGGCTCCGCGCTTTGAATCGGCGCCGCGCGCCGATCGCGGCGAGCGTGCCGACAGCGCACCGCCTGCCTTCGAACGCAAACGCACCATGCGTCCGCAGGAAGAGGGCATGGGCACGTTCCGTATCGAAGTGGGCCACGCGCACGGCGTCAAGCCGGGCAACATCGTCGGCGCCATCGCCAACGAAGCGGGCATCGAGTCGAAGTTCATCGGCCGCATTGAGATCTATGACGACTACAGCACGCTGGACCTGCCGTCGGACATGCCGCCGGACCTGATCGATCACCTCAAGGGTGTGTGGGTCGCCGGCCAGCAGCTGAACATCACCCGCGACGGCGAGACGCCTGCTGTCAAGAAACCGGGCGCGTTCAAGCAGGCGGGTGACCGCCGCTTCGAAGAGAAGAAGCTGGGCCCGAAGAAGCCTTACGATGCGAGCAAGAAGAAAGAGCATCGCAAGGGGCCGAAGCCTGCCTGACCAGGGTGCACGCTCGCGGAAGGCCGGCCTGGCCTTTCCCGGGCTGCGTCAGCATGACGCCGCACGCGGCGCACCAACATGATCGCCAAGCAAAACGTCCTGTTCATCTGCAGTAAGAACCAGTGGCGCAGTCCCACCGCGGAGCAGGTCTTTCGCAGGCATCCGCTGTTGGCGGTGCGTTCCGCCGGCACCAGTCCGGGCGCGCGCCGCACGGTGTCGGCTGACGATATCGCCTGGGCCGGCGTGATCCTGGTGATGGAAGAAAAGCACAAATCCCGCCTGAAGGCCGAGTTCAGTGCACTGCTTGCGGGGCGGGTGATCCACGTGCTCGATATCCCGGACGACTACCGCTACATGGATCCGGAACTGGTCGAGCAGCTCGAGCAGTGCGTTCCAGCGCTGCTCGGCCTCGCGTAAATCGGACAGCCGTGCCCTTATTTGCCGGGCGCCGCCGCAGCGCCGCCGTTTGATCCCGGCGCGAACAGCCACAGCACGGCGCGGCCGAATTCGGCGCTCCAGAATGCTTCATTGTGATCGCCGCCGGGCACGATCCTGAGGCTTTCATTGGCCGCCGGGTGGCCCGCGGCCAGCAGCTGCGTGTGCATGCGCCGCACGTCAGGCACCATCGAGCCGCCTTCGAGTTGTCCCATCAGCAGGTACAGGCGCGCGTCCTTTGCCGCCGGCTTTGCCGCGACCCAGGCAAACGACCCGATGCCGATCCCATAGGACGGCGAGAAAATGCCGGCCTTGCCGAATACGTCCGGATATTGGTTGATGGCGTAGTGCGAAATCAGTCCGCCCATCGAGCTGCCCATCACGCCCGTGTTGGCGCGGTCGGGCAGCGTGCGGTAGCGCTTGTCGATGAGCGGCTTGACCACCTTGACCAGGAAATCCATGTACTGCCGTCCTTCGGCCGCGCCAAATTCGGGGTTGGTCCACGGGTTCAGTTCCGTCATGCGTTTTTCCTGGCCGTTGTCGATGCCGACCACGATCAGTTCCAGCTTGCCCGCTTTCGACAGCGCGTCCATGGTTTCGTCGACCTGCCATTCGCCGGCATAGGCGGTGGCGCGGTCGAACAGGTTTTGGCCGTCGTGCATGTACAGCACCGGATAGCGCTTGCCCGAGCTGGCATAGCCGGGCGGCAGGTAGAGCCGGACCTGGCGCTTGCGGTCGAGGCCTGGCATGTCGAGCAGCGGCGTCAGCAGCGATACGCCGGGCAGGGCGGTCGAGACCTTGTCGGCCGCGAGGGCCTGGCCGCCAGTGGCGGCGCACAGCAACAGGACCAGCAGTTTGCGTAGTATGTGCATGGATTTCATCTTTCGAGGGTATCAGTGTGCAGCGAGTGGAATGGCCGATGCCGAGGATGCCGTCTGCGTGTCCTTCACCAGGCACCACAGCGCCGCCGATATCGCCAGCGAGCCGCCGCAGATCACGTACAGCAGGCTGTTGTTGGCGGCGCTCTTGAGCACATAGCCGACGCCGGTCGACATCAGCTGCGGCAGCACCACCGACAGGTTGAACACGCCCATGAAGAATCCCATGCGGCTCTTGTCGACCTTGTCGCTCATGATCGCGAACGGCAGGCTGACGATCGCGCTCCAGCCGATCCCCACCACCGCCATCAGCGCGTACAGCATCATCGGCGTGCGCGCGAACGAGGCGATCATGAAATAGCCGGCCGCCATGATGGCGATGCAGGCGGCCTGCGTGGTGACGCGTCCGATGCGCTTGGCCAGCGGCGCGAGCACCAGCGCCGGCAGCAAAAAGCCGACCGTGTTCAGTACCGCGAACGAGTAGGCGATGATCTGGCCGCTCTGGGCGTCCGATACGGCCTGTGCGGTGCCGGCCGGGATGATGTGGCTCTGGATGAAGCCGTAGGTGTAGACGAACATCGACTGCACGCCCAGCCACGAGAAGCCGTGCGCAACATAGATGCGCGCCAGCTGGCCCCAGTCGGCCTTGGTCGCGGCGGCATTCTCCGCCTGCGTGGCCAGCTCGCGCTGCTCCTTGATGAAGAACATCGGCACCACCGAAAACGCGAACACGACCAGCGCGCCTATCGAGATCAGCACGTCGTTGCCCAGCGTGGCGCCGACGATGTAGGCCATCACGCCCCAGAAGCCGGAGATGGTCTGCATCCAGGTATAGCCCTTGGTGCGGGCCTCGCCTTCCGGCGTCAGGTCGGCGATGATCGAACGGGTCGGATTGAAGCTGATGTTGATCGACAGGTCGAGCACCAGCGCCACCACCACCGCCACCAGCAGGATATTGCCGACGCCGAGCAGCTGGTTGACCAGGTCGATGCGCGGCAGCAGGAACACCATCAGCGCAGCCAGCGTGCCGCCGATCAGGATGAAGGGCCGGCGCCGGCCGCCCCAGAACCAGGCCTTGTCGCTGATCAGGCCAATGATGACCTGGCCCAGGATGCCGGCAGTCGGCCCGGCCGCCCAGACGATGCCGATTTCGTGGATATCGAGGTGGAACTTGGTGCTCAGGATCCAGCTCAGCGCCGAAATCTGGATGCACAGCGCGAAGCCCATCGCCGTGGACGGCAAACTCATCGTCGCGTAAAAAAAGTTGGTCAATCGTTTCTGCATGTCAAGCATGGTGTCCCCATCCGATTCTGTTATTTGACTACAATTTCTTTGTTTTTGTGCGTGCTATCGCTCGATTCTACTATGGAACTGTTTGGATTGACACTGAGAAATCGTCATGTTACTTTACTACAAATCATAAAAACCCCTTCCGAGACCTGCGCTGGAAAGCTTGCCGATGAAAGTAACATTGAACCCCCTGTTCGTGCTCGCCGTCGCGCTTTCGCCGCTGGCGGTGCGCGCCGCGCCGGTCACGCCCGTGGGCGCGGTCACGCAGGTGGCGCTCGAAGGCCAGCAGGTGCGCATGCAGACCGCGAACGCCCATGTCGAGCTGAGCGTCTTCAGTCCGTCGGTGGTGCGGGTGCGGATCGACAGGCAGGCGCTGGGTCGCGATTTTTCGTATGCCGTGGTGGGAAAACCACAGGCAGTAAAAACCAGCGTGACCCAGGACGAGCAGGAACTGGTGCTCGTCACCGACGCGCTGCGCGTGCGCGTGAGCAAGCAGCCGTTTGCGATCACCTTCAGCACGCCGGACGGCACAGTCATCAGCCAGGACGAGCCGGGCCTGGCCACGTCGTGGGTCGGCGACGAGGTGGCGACCTATAAGAAACTGCAGGACGGCGAACGCTTCATCGGCCTGGGCGAAAAGACCGGTAACCTCGACCGCCGTGGCAGCGCCTATACCAACTGGAACACCGATGCGTTCCGCTACGGGCCGGGCGACGATCCGCTGTACGCCTCGATCCCTTTCTATATCGGGATCCATCACGGCCTCAATTACGGCATCTTCTTCGACAACAGCTACCAGACTGATTTCAATTTCGGCGCCAGCAATAACCGCTTTTCGTCGTTCTCGGCTCATGGCGGCGAGATGAACTACTATTTCATTTACCATCCGCGCGTGGCCGACATCATCGGTTCGTACACGGCGCTGACCGGGCGCATGCCGTTGCCGCCGCTGTGGAGCCTCGGCTACCAGCAGAACCGCTACAGCTATTTCCCCGACACGGAAGTGATGCGCATCGCGCAGACGCTGCGCGAGAAGAAAATCCCGGCCGACGGCATCACGCTCGACATCCACTACATGGACGCCTACAAGCTGTTCACGTGGGACAAGGCGCGCTTTGCCGACCCGTCGGCCATGACGGCGAAGCTGGCGGCGATGGGCTTCAAGACCACTGTCATCGTGGACCCGGGCATCAAGGTCGAGAAGGGCTATGGCGCCTACGAGCGCGGCCTCAAGGGCGACGTCTTCATCAAATACCCGGACGGCGCCAACTACTCCGGCGAGGTCTGGCCGGGCTGGTGCAATTTCCCCGACTTCACCAGCGACAAGGGCCGCAGCTGGTGGCGCGAGGAAGTGAAGACCTACGCCAGCGCCGGCGTGGCGGGCCTGTGGAACGACATGAACGAAATTTCGACCTGGGGCCAGCGCATGCCGAGCAATGTGCTGTTCGATTTCGACGGCGCGCCGACCACCCACCAGCAGGCCCATAACGTCTACGCGCTGGAGATGACGCGCGCCAGCTACGAAGGCATGAAGGCGGCCACCGGCCAGCGTCCTTTCATGCTGACCCGCTCCGGCTTCGCGGGCCTGCAGCGCTACAGCGCCATCTGGACCGGCGACAACCGCGCCGAGGAAAGCCACATGCTGCTCGGCGTGCGCCTGCTGAGCAGTCTTGGCCTGTCGGGCGTGCCCTTTACCGGCATGGACGTGGGCGGCTTTACCGGATCGCCGACGCCGTCGCTGTACGCGCGCTGGATGCAGATCGGCGCCTTCAACCCGTACTTCCGCAATCACTCGGCCTCGGACACCAAGTCGGCCGAGCCGTGGACCTTCGGCGAGGACGTGCTCACCATTTCGCGCAACTACATCAATCTGCGCTATCGGCTGATGCCCTATCTGTATTCGGCCTTCCATGACGCGGCCGCCAGCGGCGCGCCGGTCATGCGTTCGCTGGCGATCGACTTCACGCACGACGCCAAGGTCTACGACCCGGCCTACCAGAACCAGTACATGTTCGGCGGCGCCTTCCTGGTGGTCCCGTTCGAGAGCACCAGGGAGTTCGGCAAGGTCCATTTTCCGGCCGGCGCATGGTACGACCTGTACACCGATGAAGTGCACGCCGGCGCCCAGGACAGTGTTGTGGAACTGTCGGTGGCCAAGCTGCCCGTGTATGTGAAAGAGAGTAGCATCGTGCCGGTGCAGTCGCTGGTCCAGTCGACCTCGGAGAAACCCACCGATACGCTGGCGATCCATATTTACAAAGGCGATGCGAGCAACCGTACGACCTATTACGAGGATGACGGCGCCAGCTTCGCCTATCAGAAAGGCGCTTATTACCAGCGCACCATCAGCTACGATCCGGCGGCCAAACAGATCGTGTTCGGTGCTGTGGAGGGTGCGTACAAATCGAAATTCAGCAAGCTGGAAATCGTGCTGCACGGGTTTGGCGAGGTGCCGTCGGCGGCGCCTCGCATGCATAGCTTTCTCGATGCAGCGGCCGGCCAGTCCAAGGTGCGCAGCAGGACCATGAACAACGATAGCGGCAGTTTCGTTATCGGCTATTGATTTGACTAGTCCGGCGCTTCGTCCGGACAGCAACATTGGGGGACTCAGATGCAAATGAATTTTTCAGCAATCAAACCGCGGCTGACCTTCTGGCAGTTGTGGAACATGAGCTTCGGCTTCTTCGGCATCCAGTTCGGCTTTGCGCTGCAAAACTCGAACAGCAGCCGGATTTTTTCGACGCTCGGCGCCTCGCCGGACGACCTGCCATGGTTCTGGCTGGCCGCGCCGATGACCGGCTTGCTGGTGCAGCCGATCATCGGCTACCTGAGCGACAACAGCTGGCACCCCAAGTGGGGCCGCCGCCGTCCGTTCTTCTTTGTCGGCGCGGCGCTGGCGACGATGGCGATGTTCTTGATGCCCAATTCCAGGGCCGTCTGGATGGCGGTGTTCGCGTTGTGGATCATGGACGCGTCGATCAACGTGTCGATGGAGCCGTTTCGCGCCTTCGTCGGCGACAAGCTCGATCCGTCGCAGCAGACGACTGGTTTCGCAATGCAGACCTTCTTCATCGGCTGCGGCTCGGTGATCGCGTCGCTGCTGCCGATGATGTTCGATAAGCTGGGCTTTTCCAACGCTGCCATCGGCGGCAATATCCCCGAGACGGTGCGCTACTCGTTCTATGTCGGCGGCTTCGCCTTCATCAGCGCCGTCACCTGGACCGTGCTGACCAGCACTGAGATCGCACCGGCCGACATGGATGAATTCCGTGCCCGCAAGGCCGCACACCGGGGCCTTGGCCATGTCGTCACCGAGATCCTGGCCGGTTTCGGCAAGATGCCGCTGACGATGCGCCAACTCGCGGCCGTGCAGTTCTTCTCGTGGAGCGCGCTGTTCGTCATGTGGGTCAATACCACCAACGCGGTCGCCGCGAATGTGTACGGCACCACCGACGCCCATTCGGACGCGTTCCAGAATGCCGGCAACTGGGTCGGCGTCATGTTCGCGGTCTACAACGCCGTATCTGCGATCGCGGCTTTCATCCTGCCGGTCATTGCGCGCAAAACCAATCGCAAAGTACTGCACATGATCTGCCTGATCATCGGCGGCGCCAGCCTGGCCAGCATCATGTTCATCACATCGAAGGAAATGCTGCTGCTGCCGATGGTCGGCGTCGGCATTGCGTGGGCCAGCATCCTGACGGTGCCGTATGCCATCCTGGCCGGTTCGCTGCCTGCCGATAAGATGGGCTACTACATGGGCGTCTTCAACTTCTTCGTCGTCATCCCGCAAGTCGTGGCCGGCCTGATACTGGGACCGATCACCGCGAAATTCCTCGGCGGCCATGCAGTCAATGCGCTCGCGCTGGGCGGCGTTTGCATGATCATCGGCGGCTTGTGCACGCTGCTGGTCAAAGACGACGTGGTCGTGGAAGCCTGACGTAGCGTTGGATTGCCAACGTTCTTGACCGACTCAACCAACAGGAATACATGAAATTCTCCGCACTCGCCGTTTCGCTTGCCCTCGCCTACAGTAGTGCTTCGTCCCCCGCCATGGCGCAGGTGGCGCAGAAGCAGCCGTTTGTGTGGGAAAACGCGACGGTGTATTTCCTGTTGACGGACCGTTTTAACAACGCCAACCCGGCCAACGATCTGGCCTATGGCCGCAAGGCCGATGGCGCGACCCTGCGCAGCTACATGGGCGGCGACCTGGCCGGCGTGACCGCCAAGATCAAGGAGGGCTATTTCAACAATCTGGGCGTCGATGCGATCTGGATTTCGCCGCCGGTCGAGCAGATTCACGCCGGCACCGATGAAGGCACCGGCAAGTCGTACGGCTTTCACGGCTATTGGGCCGCCGACTTCACCAGCGTGGACGCCAACCTGGGCACCGAAGCCGACGTGCGCGAACTGGTCGACACCGCGCATGCGCACGGCATCCGGGTGCTGCTCGATGTGGTGATGAACCATCTCGGCCCGGTGACGCCGATCGATCCGGTATGGCCGAAGGAGTGGGTGCGCCAGGGACCGATGTGCACCTTCAAGGACAGCAAGACCACGACCGATTGCACGCTGGTCAAGAACCTGCCTGACATCCGCACCGACAGCAACCAGGATGTGCCGTTGCCGCCGGCGCTGGTGGCCAAGTGGAAGAAGGAGGGGCGCTACGCGCGCGAAGTCAAGGAGCTCGACGACTTCTTCAAGCGCACCGGATACCCGCGCGCGCCGCGCTACTACCTGATCAAATGGCATGCGGACTGGGTGCGCAAGTATGGCTTCGACGGCTTTCGCGGCGATACGGTCAAGCACACCGAGCCTGGCGTTTGGAAAGAATTGAAAACCGCTGCCAGCGAAGCGTACGAAGGCTGGAAGCGCGCCAACCCGTCCAAGCGCCTCGGCGACGACAAGTTCTTCATGACGGCCGAGGTGTACAACTATGCGGTCGGCCACGGACACAAATTCGACATGGGCCGCGGCCAACTGGTCGACTTTTTCGACAACGGTTTCGACAGCCTGATCAACTTCAGCTTCGTCGCCGATGCCAAACGGGGCGGATACGAACAACTGTTCAGCAGCTACTCGGCGGCCTTGAACGGGCCGCTCAAGGGCGTCTCGGTGCTCAATTACCTGAGCTCGCACGACGATGGCGGGCCGTTCGATCCGCTGCGCGCGCGGCCTTACGAGACGGCCAATAAACTGCTGCTCGCGCCAGGCGCGGCGCAGATCTACTACGGCGATGAAACTGCGCGCCTGCTCAAGATCGACGGGGCGGTGGGCGACGCCACGCTGCGCTCGTTCATGAACTGGGATGACCTGGCCAAAAACGCGCAGCGCGACGGTTACCGGGTCGCCGATGTGCAGTACTACTGGAGCCGGCTCGGCAAATTTCGCCATGCGCATCCGGCGGTGGGTGCGGGCGTGCACACGCAATTGCAGACCGCGCCGTACACGTTCTCGCGCGTGTATGAACGCGGCGACGTGCGCGACCGGGTGGTGGTGGCGCTCGATCTGCCCAAGGATGTCGCGACGGCCGTCAGCGTGGCCGGCGTGTTCAACGACGGGCAGACCGTGCGAGATTATTATTCCGGCAAGACCGCGGTGGTGGCGAACGGGAAGGTGCAGTTCGACGCCGGCGCGCCGGTGGCTCTGATCGGGTACTAGACCCCATCGCCCGTGCGCCAAGGAGGCCTTCGCCGAGGGCCGCCCTGGCGCACGGGCGAAGGGTTGGTAATGACGGTTTATTGGTGCATTTCGTACAATAGGGTATGCTACGCGCGAACCTGGCCCAATTACCGCGATGACCAAAGAACTCGACACTGAACAAAAATACAGCCGCACCGCCTATGCCGACGGTCCCCGCCTGCTCGCCGACATCGGCGCGACCCATGCCCGCTTCGCCCTCGAAACCGCTCCCGGTGTGCTGCGCTCGGTGCGCGTGCTCAAGTGCGACGACTTCGCCGGCATCGTGCCGCTGCTGCACTCCTACCTGGCCGACCACAAGAACCTGCGGCTGAACCACGCCGCGTTCGCGCTGGCCAATCCGATCAGCGGCGACATGATCCGCATGACCAACCGCGACTGGACCTTCTCGACCGACGAAGTGCGGCGCGAGCTGGGCCTCAATACGCTGCTGATCGTGAACGACTTTACGGCGCTGGCGATGTCGCTGCCCGGCCTGTCGGGCTCCGACCTGATGCAGGTCGGCGGCGGCGCCCCGGCCTCGAACGCCGTGATCGGCGTGCTCGGACCGGGCACCGGCCTTGGCGTGTCGGGCGTGATCCCGACGCTCGACGGTTTCGTGACCCTCGGCAGCGAGGGCGGCCACGTCAACTTCGCTCCCGCCGATGAGCGCGAGTTCGCCATCCTCCAATTCGCCTGGAAGGAATGGGCGCACGTATCGAACGAGCGCCTGATCTCCGGTCCCGGCATGGAAATCATCTACCGCGCGCTGGCCGAACGCAACGGCCTGAAGGTCGCCGCGCGCACGTCGCCGGACATCATCACCGGAGCGCTGGACCAGAACGATCCGCTGTGCCTGGAAGTGCTCGATTGCTTCTGCGGCATGCTGGGCGGCGCGGCCGCCAACCTGGCCGTGACGCTGGGCGCTTTCGGCGGCGTGTTCATCGGCGGCGGCATCGTGCCGCGCATGGCCGAGCTGTTCGCCAAGTCGTCGTTCCGTTCGCGCTTCGAAGCGAAAGGACGGTTCACGTCCTACCTGTCCGAGATTCCGACCTACGTCATCATGACGCCGAATCCGGCGTTCTACGGCGTGGCGACCATCCTGTCCGAGCACCTGCGCGGGCGCAGCGGCGCCAATACGCTGATGGAGCGGGTCCAGCACTTGCAGCATGAACTGTCGCCGGCCGAACAGCGCGTCGCCACGCTGGTGCTCGAGCATCCGCGCAAGGTGCTGGGCGAGCCGATCGCCGAAATTGCGCGCCTGGCCGACGTCAGTCAGCCGACCGTGATCCGCTTCTGCCGTTCGCTGGGCTTCCTCGGCCTGGCCGACTTCAAGCTCAAGTTCGCCAGCAGCCTGACCGGCACGATCCCGGTGCGCCACAGCCAGGTGCGGGTCTCCGACAGCACGCACGACCTGTCGGCCAAGGTCATCGACAACACCGTGTCGGCGATCCTGAAATTCCGCGACCAGCTCGACGTGCTGTCGATCGACCGCGCCATCGAACTGCTGCGCAATGCCAACCGGGTCGAGTTTTACGCGATGGGCAATTCGCGCGTGGTGGCGCTGGACGGCCAGCACAAGTTCTTCCGCTTCCGCATTCCAAGCTCGTCGTACGGCGATTCGCACCTGTTCAAACTGGCGGCCGAACTGCTCAAGCCGGGCGACGTTGTCATTGCGATCTCGACGTCCGGGCAGCTGCCGGAGCTGCTGGCCGCTGTCGATGCGGCGCGCGCGGTCGGGGCCGACGTGATTGCCATCACCAGCAGCAAATCGGCGCTGGCGAAAAAGGCCACGGTCTGCCTGGCGGTCGATCACAGCGAAGACAGCACGTCGTTCCTGTCGATGATCTCGCGCATATTGCAGCTGCTGCTGATCGATATCATGTCGGTCGGGATTTCGCTCGGCTCGCATGCCGCCGGCGATACCGAGGCGGCGAAAAAGCGCATGCTGATTTCCCACCTCGACATCTAGAAATCGCACAGCCGCATACCCAGTACCGCCACTACCGTCGTCCCCGCGTTCGCGCACTGCTGTCCGGAATAAAATTCTTGACATGGATGGCGCACTAATTGGGCGTTGGACTGCTGCAGAAGTCGCGGAAATGAGACTTGAAATACAAGAATCAACGTCGTCCCCGCGTTCGCACACTGCTGTCCGGAATAAAGTTCTTGACCTGCACTTAGAATAGACCTCCTTGCATTTGGGCGGCAAATTGGGCGTCTCGTCGTCGCCTTCGAAAGGGAGATTCTTCTGCTTCGAAGTGCTGGAACATCGCGACGCGAATGAGGCATAAGCAGTCCCAGAGACTTTGTTTCAAGTTGTGCCGTTGCTTGTGAAGTGCCACTAGCAAATAGCTAATGAGCGCTGTAAGTATTTGAATGCGCACCGCATTTTCTGTGCGACCAAGAAATTTCTTGATCTTCAAGTGCTGCTTGATCCATTTGAAGAACAGTTCAATTGCCCAGCGTTCTTTGTAGCGCTGGGCAATTTCCTTTGCGCTTGCCTTGAAGTCGTTGGTCGCCAGCACCAGAGGTGTAGGTTTATCCGGCCGCACAATCGTGACACGGCGGAGCGGCTTGTCGAAGTGCTTGTTGACACGCCCACCACCGGGGTACTTCCTCTTGAATTTGACGACCTGATCTTGCAGCACTACGTCCTGATCTTCAACTGGGATGTCGCGGTCCTCGACGACTCTCAGCCCGGCGTTGTATTTAAATCGGGTAACGAAGCGCGCACCGGCCAAACCGATGCTGTACCACCAGTTGTAGTCACAGTAGCCTTTGTCGAAGACGTAGAGCGCCCCTTCCTGCAATGGGACTTCGGCGGCCAATTCCACATCGTTGACATTGGCGGCACTAAAGCGCGTCCACGAGGGCGTTTCCGACGCCGATTCGAGTAAGACATGCAGTTTGATTCCTTGCGTATTGCGAGTCTGGTTGCTCGAAGTCCACCGATCAAACTCACGCCCCTTGAGCGTCACAGACGTCGAGTCGAGCAGGAACATTAACTCTCTGGCGTCTTGGCGCAATTGGCCGGAAACCTGTCCCATCAACCACGTGGCAACCTCGCCAAAGACCGTATCGGCGCGATTTTCATTGGCATCGGCGAGTGTTGAACGCTTGATTGGCGTTGTTCCCAGGTGATAGAGGTGCGCCTCGTGGCTGTTGAAGGCAGTCTGCAAAGGCCTCAGGCCCGTAGTGCCACTCAATTGCGCGTACGACATGGCAATCAGATGGTCCCAGTGGCCAAAGCGCTTGCAGTACTTGTCGGCGTTGTGTTTCTTGACCACTTTGTCGAAGGTGCTGCGCGGCAGCCCCTTCATTAATTCTTGAAAAGTCGTTATTCTAAACATGTTGCAGGTTTGGTTTTTAAGTTGGCAAACCGAGGTTAACACTCGTAAACCAATGCCTGCAACCCTCTCTCAACTAGTCAACACAATTATCCCGGACAGCAGTGTGCAATCGCGAGGACGACGTTGGTTCTTGTAACTCACGTGTTTCTCTCAGGATATCTGACGGTGGAGCGCGGTTCGATTGAAAACGGTCGAAAATGCGATTTCCCCCGTTGCGGTGTAAGCTCGAATTTGCAACAACTCCGCAGCGAACGAACTTCCCAGGAATCTATATGCCGTGCGTTGATCATGACTACAAAAATTGTCCCTCCTATATCGAATTGGGACCCGGCCAGAAATGCGAACAACCAGGATGCCGCCGTCAAAAGGCCGTCATCGAAAAGACCGGTGCCCTGTTCGAAGGCATGGACAATGAACTGGAAGATATTGTAATTGCCGGCAAAACTGGCGGCAGGCAAGGTACGATCTAGTGTCCAGGCAGGACAGTCAGGCATGACCTGACTGGGCTGTCCGGCGGTGCTGAGTGCGCCGCGGGAATGCCGCAGGCAAATCTGTCCTGGATTGTCCTGCACTAAAAGTCAGCTCTCGCGTCGCCACCACTACCGCATTGCAGAACGCCAGCGCTTGCGGCGTGGGACAGGTGTTTGCTTTAATATGCGAATCCACCCACTGCGATTCGCAAAAGGCGCCAGACGTTGGACCACTTACAGCAAGGTTTTCTCCTGACCCGGCACTGGCGCGACACCGCCGCCGGCACCGAGGTCGATTTCTGGCTCGCGACCGATGACGGTCCGCGCCATGTTCGCCTTGCGCCCCATCCGTCAGTCGCCTTCATCCCTGAAGAACAGCGTGCGCAGGCCGAACTGGTGCTGCGCGGCGAGCGCTCGTGCGAACTGCGCCCTCTGTCCCTGTGCGACTTCCACCACCGGCCGGTACTGGGCCTGTATTGCACCCAATATCGCCAGCTGCAGAAGCAGGCCAGGCAGCTGCGCGAAAACGGGGTCGACGTCTACGAGGCCGACGTGCGCCCACCCGACCGCTACCTGATGGAGCGCTTCATTACCGCGCCGGTCTGGTTCGGCGGCCAGCCCGGTCCCGGCGCCAAAGGGCCGCTGCTGGACGGCCACCTGAAGCCGGCCCCCGGCTATCGCCCGCAACTGAAACTGGCCTCGCTCGACATCGAAACCACCGCCCACGGCGAGCTGTATTCGATCGCGCTGGAAGGCTGCGGCCAGCGCCAGGTCTACATGCTGGGTCCAGCTAATGGCGGCGCCGAGGCGCTCGATTTTGACCTGGAATACTGCGACAGCCACCCGCACATGCTGGAGCGGCTGAACCAGTGGATCGAGCGCCACGATCCGGACGCCATCATCGGCTGGAACCTGGTGCAGTTCGACCTGCGCGTGCTGCGCAAGCACGCCGAGCGCCACCACATGCCGCTGCGCTTCGGCCGCGACGGCAGCGAAATGGAGTGGCGCGAGCACGGCGGCAAGCAGCAGCACTTTTTCGCCGCCGCCGCCGGGCGCCTGATCATCGATGGCATCGAGGCGCTCAAGTCGGCGACCTGGAGTTTTCCGTCGTTCAGCCTCGAACACGTATCGCAGGCCCTGCTGGGCGAGGGCAAATCGATCGACAATCCCTACCAGCGGATGGCGGAAATCGACCGCCGCTTCGCCGAGGACAAGCCGGCCCTGGCGCGCTACAACCTGAAGGACTGCGAACTGGTCACGCGCATTTTCGCCAAGACCGAGCTGCTGACCTTCCTGCTCGAACGGGCCAGCGTGACCGGCCTCGCGGTCGACCGCAGCGGCGGCTCGGTGGCCGCGTTCGAGCACCTGTACATGCCGATGATGCACCGGCAAGGCTACGTGGCGCCGAACCTGGGCGATATCGATGGCGAGAACAGCCCGGGCGGCTTCGTGATGGATTCGCAATCGGGCCTGTACGATTCGGTGCTGGTGCTCGATTATAAAAGCCTGTATCCGTCGATTATCCGGACCTTCCTGATCGACCCGGTCGGGCTGGTGGTGGGCACCCGAACCGAGGATGAGGCGGGCACGGTGGCCGGCTTTCGCGGCGCACGCTTTTCGCGCGACAAGCACTGCCTGCCGGCCATCGTCAAACAGATTTCGGACGGGCGCGATGCCGCCAAACGCGAGCACAACAAGCCGCTGTCGCAGGCGCTCAAGATCATCATGAATGCATTTTATGGCGTGCTGGGGTCGAGCGGCTGCCGCTTCTTCGACCCGCGCCTGGCGTCCTCGATCACGCTGCGCGGGCACGAAATCATGCACCAGACGCGCAGGCTGATCGAAGAGCAGGGCTACCAGGTCATTTACGGCGACACCGATTCGACCTTCGTCTGGCTGCGGCATGCGCATACCGAGGAGCAGGCCGGCGAGATCGGCCGCGCGCTGGTGGCGCATGTGAACCAGTGGCTGGCGCAGCACCTGCGCGAACAATTCGATCTCGCCAGCGCGCTCGAACTGCAGTACGAAACGCATTACCGGCGCTTCCTGATGCCGACCATCCGCGGTTCGGAAGAGGGCAGCAAGAAACGCTATGCGGGCTTGATCCGCAAGCCGGACGGCAGCGAAACGATGATTTACAAAGGCCTCGAAACGGTGCGCAGCGACTGGACGCCGCTGGCGCAGCAGTTCCAGCAGGAGCTGTACGCGCGCATCTTCAAGGGCCAGGCTTACCAGGAGTATTTGCAGGACTACGTCAGGCGCACCGCCAGCGGCGAATTCGATGCGCTGCTGGTGTACCGCAAGCGCTTGCGGCGGCCGCTCGACGAGTATCAGCGCAACGTGCCGCCGCACGTGCGCGCCGCGCGCGTGGCCGATGAATTCAACCGCCAGCAAGGCCGGCCGCTGCAGTACCAGAGCGGCGGCTGGATCCGTTACGTGATCACGGTGGCGGGCCCGGAGCCGCTCGAGACCCAGCGCTCGCCGATCGACTACGACCATTATCTGACGCGCCAACTGCAGCCGGTGGCGGACGCGATACTGCCGTTCGTCGGCGCTGATTTTTCAGCGTTGACCAGCCGCCAGTGGAACTTGTTCTAGCGCTGTCCGGGCGCTTGGCCAGCGCGCTGGCACGCAAACGCTAGTGCGAAGCCCACAGGTAGATGAACAAGGTGTCGTTGCCCTTGGCATTGCGGCCGGTACCATCGTAGTTGGTAGAGGCGCCGTTGTAGCGATTGAACTTGAAGTATTGGGCCCCGAAGCGGACGTGTTGTTCCGGTATCCAGAACAGTTCTGGAATCCATCCGCGCGTGTCGGGGCGGTTGGCGATGCTGCCGGCGAGCGCAATGGGCGCCGCGTTACCGTTGCCGTCGTCCTGCGACCCCGGATACAAGGTGCTGTCGGCCGACCCGGACGTGTTGAACCAGGTCAGGCTGGCGCCGACCCCGGCCCGATAGACATAGCTGCCCTTCACGCGCAGCTGGCGCAGTGTATCGGTGGCATTGCTGGTGACGCCGGTCTGGTCGCCGCCGCGGATCGCTTCGCGGATATAGCTCACTTGCCCGGTGGCCGTATGCACATCGGTCAGGTACTGGTATTGCGCGTCGATGCCGCGGTCGCGGTACGCCGTCGTGGGACCGCCCGACACGGGATCTTGATAGATGTTTGCATTCATGCCGAAAACCCCGACCATCGCATTGTGCTCTCCCCACGCATGGCTGAGCGTCAGGCGCGCGTAAGGGGCCACCCCTTTCAGGCGGGCTTCCAGGTCGTTGCCCCGCGTGAGCAACTTAAAGGCGCCTTGCGGTGTATGGTAGCCGGACAGTTCCGCATACACCGTGTTGTTCCACATTGTGTAGGCGCTCAGTCCGACCGCTTGTTGTCCCAGTTGGGCCACCATCGGTGCGGCGGCGGGGCCGGTGAAACCAAAGCCGGTTGGCACGTACTGTATCCATGCCGGTGCAGTGTTCCAGATATCGGACACCGACGGATTGTTATTGAGGCTCACACCGCTGACCCAGTCCTGCCCGCCGCCACTCCATTGGGTGGCGTAACGCAGGTCGATGTTGTCTGCATGCGAGTGCCCTTTCCAGTGCAACGAGTCAGGGTCCTGGCTAGCATAGTTTTCATAGGTGATCTGCCCGAACAGCCCGACCTTGTCGGTGATTTTGCCGCCGAACAGGACGCTGCCAGTCTGGAACAGCGCCACTGCGTCCTTGGCGAAGTCCACCGACTGCTGTTCGCTGGTCGTGTCGCGCGTGCTCGATACGCTGGCGACACCCATCACGGCCAGGGGTACGCCCACCCGCTGCCCCAGCGTGTAACCGGTGAGCTTGAAGGTGCGGCCGAACGGCGTCAACTCGGGAAACTGCCCGCCGGCGTGGCAGGAAACGCACTGCATGCTGGTCTGGCGCGAGAACACTGGCGTCGCTTGCGCCACCAATGGCAACAACAAGCCTTGCGCCATGACGGTCGCCAGTGCGATGCGGCTGGAGAAACGGGCAAGTGCAGGAACAATCAATCGACTCATGTCTGTCTTTCTGGTAATGGGTGCGCAGTGCAGTGCGCCTCGCTGAAGGCTGCACTCGGAACGGACGGCAGGGATCCTAGCCTGTCAGCTTAATCGCTCCGGTCGGATTTAAGGGCGAGCACGCAGCCTTGTGGCGCATATGATACAAATGCTCCCCATGTGCATCCCCGATTCACCGACGTCCGGTCCCGGCATACTCGCCACGCCACTGACGGCCATTACCACCTGCCACTTACCAGATGCGCACCCTGTCGCCCGGTGCCAGATACAGCGACTGTCCCGGCACGACGTCGAACGCGGCGTACCACGCATCGAGGTTGCGCACCGCCGCGACCCGGTACATGGCCGGCGCCTGCGGGCTGCCGAGCGCCTGTCCGCGCAAGGCTTCTTCGCTGCTCTTGACGCGCAAGCTCCTGGCATAGGCGGTGAAGAAGCGCTGCGCCGCCAGCTGGTCGCTGTCGGTATCGTGCCGGGCGGCGCGCACCGCCTGGAAGGCGTCGTAGGCGGCCAGCAGGCCGGCGTGGTCGGCGACGTTGTCGTTGAGCGTGCGCGCGCCGTTGATCTTCACGTCCGGGAATGGCGCGTAGCTTGCGTATTGCGCCACCATGGCCTGGGCGGCCTTGGTGAACTGATCCTGGTCAGCGCTGCTCCACCAGTTGCGCAAACGGCCTTCGGCATCGAAGCGGCTGCCCTTGCTGTCGAAGGCGAGGGCGAGGAAGCGTCCGACCCGGACGCCGATAGCCGCGTAGTTGTCGGCATCCGAGCCGTCCGGATCGAAGAACGGCGCCTGCAGTTCCGTGACCGGAATCGTCATCGCATTTTGCAGCGGCATCGGGTTGATCCCGAATACTTCCGCGTTGAGTATCCACTCCTTGCGATCGACCGGCCGGCCTATCTTGGCGATCTCGTGCCGGTAGTTGTAGAGGGCCGTGCGCTGCATGTTCCCGGACGGGTCGTCGGCCCGGATCAGCAGGCCGGCATTGCTCACTGCCTTGTCCGGTGCGCCGACGCCGATGACCATGGACGCGAGCTTGGCGTGGGCTTGCTGGCGCGTGGCCGGCGTCATCCAGGACAACTGGCCGATGCGGCGGTCGAAGGCGGCGACAATGTTGCGCACAATGTCCTGCGCCTTGGCCCTGGCCTTGGGCGACAGATGGTGGTCGACGAACGGTTGGCCTGCTCCCGGCATGAAGGCGATGGTCTGGTTGACGGCGTGGTCCCACAGCGGCCGGTGCTGGCCGGGGCCGATGAAGATCGGATCGTAGAAAGCGAAGTAGGCATCAGCCAGGGCTTTGGGCAGGAAGCGGGCATTGCTATTGATGGCGTGGAAGCTCAAGTAGGATTTCCAGGCGTCGAGCGGGGCCGAGGCCACCAGTGCCGACAGACCCTTGATCGCGTCCGGTTGCCAGGCGCCGAAGCGCTGCTGGCGCGCCAGGCCGGCGCCGGAAAAAAACGCATCCCAGTCCATGCCGGCGGCCTTGGCCGCGAAATCGGCGCGGCCCCACAGCTGGTCGCTTTTTGCCAGGTCGAGCGAGGACGCAGGGTCGGCGTGGATGCGCGCGATGCGCGTTTCGAGATCGAGGACCTGGGCAGCCTTGGCCTCGGTGTCGGCAAGACCGGCCTTCGCCAGCGACGCGGCAATGAACCGGCGATAGCCGTCGAGCAGGGCGATGCCCTCGGGGTCGGTGGCCAGGTATTGCCCGGGGTCGCGCAGGCTAAGTCCGCCTTGCAGCAGGTAGGGCATGTGGCGGCTCGGATCATGCAGGCCGGGCGCGACCCACAGCCCGAACAGGTTGTCGGAATCGAAGCCGCCGAGGTTGACCGGGTCCACATCGGCGCGCAAGGTCGTGCCGAGGTAGTGCGCCAGCACCTTCCTGCTGTCGATAGCGGCGATATGGTCCAGCATCGGACGGATCGGCGCCAGGCCCTTCGCTTCGATCGCGGCGGCATTCATTTGCGAAGTGTAGAAGTCGCCCACGCGCCTGGCCGCGGCAGTGGTGCCGGGCGCTCCTTGCGAGGCCTGCGCGAAGAGCCTGGCCATTTCTGCCAGGTTGGCGTCGCGCAGCTGGGCGCGCACGCCCCAGCTTGACGTGTCGGCCGGGATGGCGGTGGCAGCGACCCAGCCGCCGTTGGCAAAGCGGAAAAAATCGTCGCCCGGCGCGGTCTGCAAGTCCATGCCGCTGGCCTGCATGGCTGGCGCATCGGAGGCGCTGGCCGATGCCAGGCAGGCGGCGGCGCTGGCCAGCAGCAGCACGGCGGTGCGTGCGAATGGTGCGAAATAATGTGGTGTCATTTCTGCTTCCCTGAAGTGTTGGATGAGCGCCGATTGTGAATGCGCGGCGCGCGTCGCTGGTGCGCTGTGGGGCGAAGCTCCGCCGCCGTGGGATGAATGCGGCACATATGCATGCGCGGCGCAGGTATACTCGCTGGCATGACCACTACCGTCCATGCTTTCGTTGCAGCGCCGCCTCCCGCGTGGAGGAGGGCGCTACTGGTATTGGCGGCCAATGTCGCCATCTGGCTGATCCTCAGCGCGATGGGCACGCTCACTTCGCTGAACGACGATCTCCGGTTCGGCGTCGAAGGCAGCTTGTGGCTGATTTTTATTTCGTCGTGCAAGACATCGATGACGCTGGCTTGCCTCAGTTTTATCCTGTACCTGGGCATGAGCCGCTGGCCGGCGATCGTCGCGAACGCCACGACGATTTCGTGCGGCTACGCCGTGCTCATGCTGGCGCTGCTGCCCTTGCAGCTGCTGTTCGTGGCGAAGGCCTATGTGTTCGGCGACAGCGCCGGCTGGGCCGCCATCGAGACCTACGGCAAGGCGATCCCCATCGTGCACTGGACCGCGATCACGGCTGTCTATTTTGCGGTCGCCGCCGTCAAGATCTGGCAGCAAAGCCAGGCCCGCGCGCGCGACTGGGCGCAGGCGCAGGCGGACGCGCTGGGGCTGCGCCTGGAACTCGAGCAGCAACGCGGGCTGGCCCTGCGCGCGCAGCTTGAACCGCACTTCGTCTTCAACGCCTTGAATGCCATCAGCGCCATGGTGCGCACCGACAAAGACATCGCGCTGGAAGGGATCCATGGCTTGAGCGACTTGCTGCGCTATGCCTTGTCGGCCAGCGAGCGCGATTGGGTCACGCTGGCCGACGAGCTGAGCTTCGTCGAGGACTACCTGATCCTGCAGCGCATGCGCTACGGTGCGCGCCTGCGCATCGCCATCGAAGGCGCGGCGCAGGCGGGACTGGACTGCGACTGCCCGCCGCTGTTGCTGCAGCCGCTGGTCGAAAACGCCTTGCGGCATGACCTCGACTGCCACGAGAGTGCGAGCGATATCCTGCTGGCGTTCGAGCGCCACGATGACCAACTGCTGATCCGCATCAGCAACCCGGTGCACAGCGGCGCGGCGCACAACCCCGGCGTCGGCCTGGGCCTGCGCAATATCGAAGGGCGCTTGCGGCTCGCGTACGGCGGCGCGGCAACGCTGCGGGCCGGCGTCGTCGACGGGCGCTTCGAGGTTGCGATCGCGATGCCGGCCCATGCTCCCGAATAAGCCGCCAGCGCCGCGCGTGCGGGCACTGGTCGTCGACGACGAGGAGCCGGGCCGGATCAACGTGCGCTGCATGCTGGAGGCGCACGCCGGCTGGGAGGTCGTGGGCGAATGCGCCAGCGCCGCCGAAGCGCGCAAGGCGCTGGCGGCGGGGCAGGTCGACGTGGTGTTCCTGGACATCCAGATGCCGCTCGAATCGGGCCTGAGCCTGGCGCGCAGCCTGTGCGCCGAACCCGAACCGCCGCTGGTCATCTTCGTCACCGCCTTCGATGCGTACGCGGTCGATGCGTTCGAGATGCACGCGCTCGACTACCTGCTCAAGCCGTTCAACGCGCAGCGGCTGGCGCAGGCCCTGGCGCGCGCCGCGCAGATGCTGGCGCTGCGCCAGCGCGGGCCGTACGGGCAGGCGATGCGCGCCTTCCTCGACGCGCGCGACCGGCACGCCGACGGCGGTGTACCGGGCTACGCGCGGCAGCTGACGGTACGCTCGGTCGGGAAGATCGAAGTGATCCAGATGGACGAGGTGCTGTGGATACGCGCGGCGGGCAATTACGTCGAATTGCACACGGCCGGGCGCAGCGTCTTGCATCGGCTGCCGCTTGGAACACTGGAACACAGCCTGGATCCGGCGCTGTTCGTGCGCGCCCATCGCGGCGCCATCGTGCGGGCGGACCAGGCCAGCACGCTGGAGGTGGTGGGCGATGGCAGCTACCTGCTGCGCCTGCGCGGCGGGCAGGCGGTGCCGGTCAGCGAGCGCTACGTCCAGCAGGTGCGGGCGCGCTGTTGCTTTCTTTAAACGAATCAGGCCCGGCACCTCACTGCGATTTGGAGTAGGATTTAATCCTATTGTGCCGAGGAAGATCATCATGAGAACGACTCAGCAATTTAGCATCACGTTGCCAAATGAGATGGCAGATGCGGTAAAGGAAAAAGTCGCCTCTGGCGCGTATGCGACAGAAAGTGAAGTGATCCGAGATGGACTGCGCGTCCTGCTAGCGCGCGATCGGGTGGTTGATCAATGGCTTCTGGAGCAGGTAGTTCCTGCTTACGATGCGCTGTTGGCCGATTCGTCGCGCGTCATCAGCGTCGACAGTGTGCGTGCGCGGCTTGCCGAAGAACATAAAGCTGCCGTTGAGAAAAAGTGATGGACTATACCGTCGTTTTCACGCCGGAAGCAGAAGAGCAACTGCTGAGTCTCTATCGTTTTATTGCGGACCACACGTCGCCAGTGACAGCGGAATGCTATACCAGCGCAATCGTTCGTATTGCGAAGACTTGAGCCTTTTCCCTCATCGGGGTACCCGACGCGATGACATTCGTCCAGGTTTGAGCACGACCAATTACAAAGGTCATGCTGTCATTGCATTTGTCGTCAATGATGCCAGCATGTCTGTTGCGATCGTGGGTGTGTTCTACGGCGGCCAAGACTACGCCACCGTTTTGCCCCCTGTTGAGTAATCGCTCACCGCGCGAATGCGGCATATAAAGGAACACAATGACGATTGCCTGGAGCCAGTTCACACCCTGGACCTCGGTTGCCGGCGGGCTGCTGATCGGCCTGGCCGCGGCCATGTTGCTGCTGTTGAACGGCCGCATCGCCGGCATCAGCGGCATCCTGGGCGGCTTGCTGCGCCCGGCCAAGGGCGACCGCGCCTGGCGCACCTAGCGGCTCAGTCCGGCAAGGGCTGCTGCGCGGCGGCGTCGTTGCTGACCGGCGGGCGGCCGCTGCCATGGTGTTGCTGGCCGTCGCTCTGGCGCCGGGCTGCAGGATGGGCCAGCACGCGGGCGATGGTCTCGTCAGGCACACCATGCGATGCCATGAATTTCCAGGCCAGCACGGAACCGTGCAGCAGGTCGCGCGCGACCCCCTGCTCGATGATGAGCGACAAGGCTTGATTGGTTCGGTGTTGCTGTTGCACGCGAAATCCCAGAAGGTATTGCCATTGGCGGCGCCAGCCGGCAATGCAGATGGTAAGGGGACAGCGGCGCGGGGTTGGGGCGCTTCGGTCGGGAACTGATTAAAAAACCAGCAGTGGACAATACCACTGCTTTGGGTTGCGCGCCAGCAAATTATCGGTGGCGCGGCCGGGATTTCTGTGTTTGCAGAAATCCCGGAAATGCCGCTTACTGTTCGCCGGCGGGATGCAGTTCCGGCGCCAGGCCGCGCTGGGATGCGAAATCGAGGGCGAGGTCGAGCGCGCCCATGAATTCGACCACCTTGATCGGCTTGGTCAGGTAGCGGAAGAAGCCCGCTTCCATGCCTTTTTCGATATCGCGCGGCACCGCGTTGGCCGACAGCGCCATCACCGGAATGTGGGCCGTGGCCGGGTCGTTGCGCAGGATCTTCAGGCAACCGAAACCGGACAGGCCGGGCAGGTTGATGTCCATCAGGATGACGTCGGGCTGGCAGGCGCGCGCCAGCACGATGCCGAGGTGGCCGTTGATCGCCGTCAGCAGCTTGAGGTCGGTGCGGCGCGAAATGAGCTGCTCGACCAGTTCCATGTTGGCCGGATTGTCTTCCACATACAGCAAGGTGCGCTGTTTGGTGTCGCGCGCCGGCACGCTGGCGCCGATGGCGGGGACTACCCCTTCCGGATGGGCCGACTCGTCGAGCGCCGGCGCTTGGGCGGCCGGAAATTCGACCCAGAATTCGGTGCCGATGCCCGGCGTGCTGGTCACGCCGATGGTGCCGCTCATCAGTTCGACCAGCTGCTTGGTCACGACCAGGCCGATGCCGGTGCCTTCCTCGGTGCTGTTTTCCTGGCCCAGCCGGTTGAACGGCTGGAACAGTTGCGCCAGCTGGGCCGGCGCCAGGCCGGCGCCGCTGTCGGCCACGTGGATGCGCACCCGGTCCGTGCCGTGGCGCTCGTAGCGCACCGTCACCACGCCGCCGGGACGGTTGTACTTGATCGCGTTCGACAGCAGGTTGATCATCACCTGCTTGATGCGGGTCAGGTCGGCGTGGATGTAGAGCGCGTCGTCGAAGGACGGGAACACCAGTCCGATGCCGCGGCTTTGCGCCTGCGGCCCGATCAGCACATTGCAGTCGAGCAGGACTTCGGCCAGCGACATCGGTTCCGACGAAATGGTGACCTTGCCCGACTCGATCATCGCCAGGTCGAGGATTTCGTTAATCAGGCGCAGCAGATACCAGCCGCCCTTGAGGATCTGGCTGATCGAGCGCATCTGCGCCGGCGACGGCGGCGGTTCGGCCGACTCCATCAGCTGGGCAAAGCCGAGCACGCCGTTGAGCGGGGTGCGCAGTTCATGGCTCATCGACGACAGGAAATCGGACTTGGCCAGGTTGGCCTTCTCGGCGGCCGCTTTCGCGCTTTCGAGTTCGACATTGTTTTCCTGCAGCGTCAGTTCGAATTGCTTGCGTTCGGTGACGTCGCGCGCGGCGGCGAACACGCCCTTGAGGTTGCGGTCGCGGTCGTAGAAGGTGGTGGCGTTGTAGGACACCACGGTTTCCTTGCCGTCGCGCGCGAGGGCGGTCAGCTCGTAGTTGGTGACCTTGCCTTCGCGCAGCACGCGCTTGATGCCGGCTTCGGCGCGGTTCTGGTCGGTGAAGTAATTCTTGAACGGGGCGCCGATCATTTCGTCGCGGGTGCGTCCGGTCAGCGCCACCATCTGCTGGTTGACGTCGCTGATGATGCCGCGCGGGTCGGTCGTCATGATGGCGTCGATATTCGATTCGATCAGCGAGCGTGTGTAGAACTGCTGGTCGCGCAGGCTCTGGTCGAGCAGCGCCTGTTCGGCTTCGACCTGCTTGCGGGCGGTGTTGTCGGTGCCGATCAGCAGGTAGCCGATGATCGCTTCCTGGGCGTCGCGCAGCGCCGTCACCGACACGATCGCCGGGAAGCGGCTGCCGTCCTTGCGGATGTAGGTCAGCTCGTAGATGTCCTCGATGCCGCGCGAAGCCTTGAATACCAGCGCCTCGAAGCCGGGCGCGATCGAGGCGTCCAGTTCGAGCGACAGCGTTTCGGCCCGCTCGATCACTTCCTGCGGGTCCGAGATATTGGCCGGGGTGATCTTGTCGACGACGTCGGCGGCGGTGTAGCCGAGCATGCGTTCGGCGCCGACGTTGAAAATCTGGATCACGCCCTGGGCGTCGGTGGCGATGGAGGAGAAGTTGGCGCTGTTGAAGATCGCGCTTTGCAGGGCGCCGGCGCGCAGCAGCGCTTCTTCGGCTTCCTTGCGGGCGGTGTTGTCGGTGCCGATCAAGAGGTAGCCGATGATGGCTTCCTCGGCGTCGCGCAGCGCGGTTACCGAGACCACCGCCGGAAAGCGGCTGCCGTCCTTGCGGATGTAGGTCAGTTCGTAAATATCTTCGATGCCGCGCGAGGCCTTGAACACCAGCGCCTCGAAGCCGGGCGCGATCTGCGCGTCCAGTTCGACCGACAGGCTCTTGGCGCGCGCGATCACTTCCTGGGCGTCGGAAATATCGGCCGGGGTGATGCGGTCGACGACGTCGGCGGCGGCGTAGCCGAGCATGCGTTCGGCGCCCACGTTGAAGATCTGGATCACGCCCTGGGCATCGGTGGCGATGGAGGAGAAATTGGCGCTGTTGAAAATCGCGTGCTGCAGGGCGCCGGCCTTGATCAGCGACTGCGACACCGGATGGAGCGCGTCGGCGTGCGGCGCGGCGCTTTTCCTGGCCGTGACCAGCAGCACGAAGACCGCGATCAGGACCGCGGTGGCGGCGAAGATTTCGGTCGCGCTGGCCGGACGGGGCGAGGTCAGCATGGCCATGCAGCCGAACACGAACAGGGCGGCCAGCGTGGCGCCGTAGCCGAGCAAAAGCAGGCGGGCAGAAAGGGTCTTATCAATGGTGAACATCGTGTGAACCGGGCCAGGTAAGACTGAGCGCTAGCCTCGGCTCAAATAAGGTAACGGCGAAGCCGCAACGTCCGCAGGCGTGCCAGGCGTTTCAAGGAAGGAGGCGCAATGCAGATGGCGCCCAAAGCTCAGGGTACCACACTCGGCCATTGCAAGAAATATACTTGCCAGTCTGGCGAATTATGGTGTATATACCAAAAGCCAATATTTAACAGTTACTAACGGTTTTGATCGCCTGCCAGAAGGGCGCCAGGGCGGTACAACACGGGCGCAAGCTTCGGTCGGACAATGCTTGATGGAAATCAAAGACTGAATTGGTGCGAACCGTAACCTGACTACTCGGCCACGTCAGATTGACGGATATCAGGGACAGAGCCTGTCCGGGGAGCGTTACAGTGAATTTCACATCGACCAGTAACGGCGTCTGCGGCGAGGGCCGCATCCGATGAGGCGCTACACGATTACCCTGGGCGCGCCGACCACCAGCGGGGGCAAGGTCATTTCAGCCAGCAGCGACGGCAAGATCGACGGTGCGGCGATTGCCCTCGAGGGCGACCTGGTGACCTGCCCGGTGTGCAAGACGGCCGGCAAGATACTGTGCGTCGGCCCGCGCATCCCCGAAACCTGGGGCGGCAAGAACGTCGCCCTCGAAAACGACCTGTGCATCTGCCGCTGCACCACCCACCCGCGCCTGCAGCCGATCCAGACCCTGCGCTGCCAGGTGATCAAGGATACCGGCAGGGCGCTGTCGAATCCCGCTCCCGGGCCGGCCCGGCATGGGCTCGCCGATTCGGTCTACAGCGAGCGCTTCTTGCTGGTCGACGACCATGACGGGGCGCCGCTGCCCAGCCGCGAGTACGCGGTGGTGCGGGCCAGCGGCAAGCTCGAATTCGGGACCTCCGACGCGGCCGGGCAAACCCATTTGCTGTCGGCCACCGCGCAGTCCGAGCGGGTCGAGATCTATGTGCAAGGGGCGATGATGACGACCTCGCTGATTTCGCCGTCCGGGGTAGTGCTGCACCATCGGGCCGAACGGTGCACCACGCCGTTGGCCGAATCGCGGCCCAAGCAAGTGCGGCTGCAGGGACTGCAGCACGGTCCGCGCGGTCCGCGCGCGCCGGCGCAGGTGGACGAAGAAGCGCTGGTCGCGTTCCTGCCCGAGGACGACGGCTGCGACCGGGCCCCTTAGCTGTTCGACTGGTTCAGCAGCGCCGCGCCATACGAATTATCGACGACGCAGCGCCATTGGTCCTCTTCGTCGCGCTTGAACACATAGGTGGCATTGCGCGTTTCCATGGTCGGGGCGGCGGTCTTCATGTTGGCCCTGACGTTGGTCTGGGCAATCACCAGCGCAGTGTCGCCCCCCTCGATGACGATCATGTCGCCCTGGGTCACGTACAAGGTGTGCTGGTAGTGTTCGGCCAGCGCCACGAAGGCGGCGCGGATTTCGTCCTTGCCGTTGGCGGCGCGGCCGGGCACCACCACCAGGGTGGCATCGTCGGCATAAAAATCCATCAGCGAATCGAAGTCTTCGCGGTTGATCGCGTCGTCGGCGGCGGCGATCATGGCGTTGATTGGGTGTACTTGCATGGCGCCTTTCGGTTCGGTTTGCCAGCTAGTGTAGCAGGGGATCGGGTATGCTTCGGTTCTCGTAATGTGTCGGGCAGGTGAGGGGTTTGAACAGGAAAATCGGAACGCGCGCCATTGGCGCCATGTTGATCGTCGCCGCGGCCGCCGGCGGCGCCTGGCTGTGGCTGGGCCGGGGCGAGGCGCCGCTGGCGCGCATCGCCGCGCTGGCCCGCAAAAAGCCGCCCACCGTCATGGGCTGGCCGGTCGCCATCACGGATGTCGCCAGCGGTTTTGCCGACCCGTTCGGGGTCGTGCTGGACCACGCCGGCAATTTGTACCTGGCCGACGCCGGTGACCACAACCAGATCCACAAGATCGGCGCCGATGGCGTACGCACCGTCCTGGCGAGCCAGCGCGAAGGCTATGCCGACGGCATCGGCGCGGCAGCGGCCTTCAACACGCCGTCGGGCATGGCGCTCGACCCGGCGGGCAACCTGATCGTGGCCGACACCGGCAACCACGTGATCCGCAAGATCAGCGTGGCCGGCGTGGTCAGCACGCTGGCCGGCAGCGGCGCGCCCGGCTACGTGGACGGCGCCGCCGCCCAGGCCCAGTTCAACGGCCCGATCGGGGTGGCGGTGGACCAGGCGGGCAATGTGTACGTGAGCGACACCTACAATGACCGGATCCGCAAGATTGCGCCCGACGGCAGCGTGTCGACCGTGGCCGGCGGCGCCGCGCCGGGCTACGCCGACGGCCCCGCGGCCGCGGCGCTGTTCGACACGCCCACCGGCCTGGCGCTCGACGCCAGGGGCAACCTGTTCATCGCCGACACCCAGAACGGCGCGATCCGCAAGCTGGGCATCGACGGCCAGGTCAGCACGCTGGCCAGGACCGACGAACAGGCGACCGATCCGCTGCTGCGCCGCCCGCTGGCGCTGGCGCTGAACGCCGACGGCTACTTGTATGTGGGCGACATGGCGCGCGGCCGGATACTCCAGCTGGCGCCGGGCGGCCAATTGCAGGGGCTGACCGGGATCGGCATCGATATCAAGATCGGCGACAGCCGCTCGGTGCGATTCAACAGGCCGGCCGGGATGGCGCTGGACCGGCATGGCGCCCTGTACGTGGCCGACGCGCGCGCACGCGTGCTGCGCAAACTGGCCGTGCGCGCCGATGGTGCGCCGCCGTCGCAGGCTCTGGCGGTGCTGCCGCCGGCGCCGCGCACAGGCACGTTCCCGTGGCCGTTCGCGCCGCAGGACGCCAGGCACGAGGTGGTGGGCATCGTCGGCGAAGTGCGCGGCAGCTACGACGGCGAGAGCCGCGACCACTTCCACAACGGCCTCGATATCCAGGCCGCGATGGGCGTGCCGGTGCTGGCGGTGGCCGACGAGAAGGTCGCCAGTCCCTTGTCCAACTGGGCCTTCGACGAGCTGGGAGAAGGGCTGGCGGTGGACACGTTCGCCTACGTGCACATGCGGGTCGGGCGCGGCCTGCGCAACGTGCCGCTCGACCCGGCGCGCTTCGCCATCCTCGGCGACGAGAAGGGCAAGCCGTACCGGGTGCGGGTGCGGCGCGGCACGCGCTTCCATGTGGGCGACAAACTGGGCACGGTCAACCGCATGTTCCACGTGCACCTGATCGAGCGCACGCCGGAAGGGGAGGCCAATGCGCTGGCGCTGCCTTTCCCGGGGCTGCAGGACCTGGTCATTCCGCATATCGACGGGATTGCCTTGTTCGACCAGGCCAACACGCGCCTGGCGGCCAGGCAGGGCAAGCGGCTGCTGGTGCCGCGCGGCGCCGGGCCGCTGGCGATCGTGGTCGACGCCTACGACCAGACCGACGGCAACGCGGCGCGCCGCAAGCTGGGACTGTACAAGGTCGGGTATCAACTGCTGGGGGCCAATGGCACGCCGCTGGCCGGCTACGAGAAGGCGCGCATGAATATCGAATTCAACCGGCTGCCGCCGGACCAGGAGAGTGTCAAGCTGGCGTATGCGGACAAGAGCGGGATCACCGTGTACGGCAATGCGACGACGCGTTTCTTGTATGTGGTGACCAACACGGTGCGCGATGGCGCGGCGGCCAGCGGCAGCTGGGATCCGGCGCCGCTGGCGCCAGGCGACTACACGATCAGGATCGTCGCGGCCGACTTTGCCGGCAACCAGGCGCAGGCCGGGCGCGACCTGGCCATCACGGTGCAGTAGACCGGGAGCGAGGGGGCAGACGGGGACGCCGAGTCCCCGGGGCGAGGGGGCAGACCCCGGTTTTTCAGTCAGGGGGTCTGACCCCGATTTGCCAGTGTTAGCGACCGTGAACCGGGGTCAGACCCCCAACGGAAACACCGGGGGCTGCCCCCTTGGCGCCGGCGTAGCGGCCGACGCCCAGGTCGTCGAACGGAATCGCCGGCCGCTTGGCCGACATCAGGTCGGCCAGCATCTGGGCCGAGCCGCACGACATGGTCCAGCCCAGCGTGCCGTGGCCGGTGTTGAGGAACAGGTTGGACAGCGCGGTGCGCCCGACGATCGGGGTGCCGTCCGGCGTCATCGGACGCAGGCCGGTCCAGAACGAGGCGGCGCTGGTGTCGCCGGCGCCCGGGAACAGGTCGTTGACCACCATCTCGAGCGTGGCGCGGCGGCGCGGATTGAGGCGCAGGTCGAAGCCGGCCAGTTCGGCCATGCCGCCCACCCGGATCCGGTCTTCGAAGCGCGTCACGGCGATCTTGTAGGTTTCGTCGAGGATGGTCGACACCGGCGCCAGCGCCGCGTCGCTGATCGGCACCGTGATCGAGTAGCCCTTCATCGGATAGACGGGAATGTCGACCAGGCCCTTGAGCAGCGGGGTCGAGTGGGCGCCCAGCGCCACCACATAGGCATCGGCCTGCACCAGCTCGGCGCCGCAATGGACGCCCGTGATGCTGTTGGCGGCCACGGCCAGGCGGTCGATCGCGACGTTGTAGCGGAAAGTGACGCCGAGCTGCTCGGCCATGGCCGCCAGGCGCGTGGTAAACAGCTGGCAGTCGCCGGTCTCGTCGTTGGGCAGGCGCAGCGCGCCGACCAGCTTGTCGCCGGCCGCGGCCAGCGCCGGCTCGGCCGCGCCGAGCTGGTCGCGCGTCAGCAGTTCGTAGGGCACGCCCGACTCCTGCAGCACGCGGATGTCTTTTTCGGCGCTGGCAAATTGCTGTTCGGTGCGGAACAGCTGCATCGTGCCCTGCTGCCGGCCTTCATAGCGGATGCCGGCCTCGTCGCGCAATTCCTTGAAGCAGTCGCGGCTGTATTCGGCCAGGCGCACCATGCGTTCCTTGTTGACGGCGTAGCGGTCGGCGGTGCAGTTGCGCAGCATGTCCCACATCCATTTGAGCTGGAACGTGGTGCCGTCCGGGGTGATCGACAGCGGCGCGTGGCGCTGCAGCATCCATTTCATCGCTTTCAGCGGAATCCCGGGCGCGGCCCACGGCGAAGCGTAGCCGGGCGAGATCTGGCCGGCGTTGGCGAAGCTGGTTTCCAGCGCAGGGCCGGGCTGGCGGTCGATCACCGTCACCTCATGGCCGGCCTTGGCCAGGTAGTACGCCGTCGTTACGCCAATGACACCGCTGCCCAGAATCACAACCCGCATACACACTCCCGATGAATAACAATGGATATTCCAGAATTTCCGCTATATTATTGGCATTCCTCTAGTGTTTGTTCACGTATAAACCAATATATTTAGTGGATTTTCATGAGAATTCAAAAACAATCGAGCCGCACGCTGGATAAACTCGACCGCCACATCCTGCGCATCCTGCAGCTCGAGGGGCGCTTGTCGATGAAGGACCTGGGCGAGCGGGTCGGGCTGTCGGTCACGCCCTGCATCGAGCGCGTCAAGCGCATGGAGCGCGACGGCGTCATCAGCGGTTATTACGCCCGGGTCGATCCGGCGGCGCTGGGGGCGACGCTGCTGGTGTTCGTCGAGATCACGCTCAACCAGAAATCGGCGTCGGCGTTCGAGCAGTTCCGGCGCGAAGTGCTGCGCATCCCCGAGGTGCAGGAATGCCATCTGGTGTCGGGCGACTTCGATTATCTGATCAAGGCGCGCATTCACGAAATGGCCGAGTACCGCAAGCTGCTCGGCGACATGCTGCTCGAATTGCCCGGCGCGGCGCAATCGAAAAGCTATGTGGTGATGGAAGAGATCAAGGAGACGCTGGTGTTGTCGACCGAGTGAGGCGCGGCACAGGCGAGGCTCCCGATGCACTTTGGACGCACGCTTGCGTGTCTGATCGGCAGCCGCATTTATTGTCGAGACCAGCGGTATTGAACAAGCTGTTTTTTGCCCGATGGTGGGGCGCAAGGCGGCTATGGACTGGCCTTGCGACGCGCCCTGGGCGTTGCCGGCGGGGCGGCGCGAAATCGCAGCAAGCCAGTGCCCAGCAGGGCGCCTTGCATGCATACGTATGCATGAACCGTGCAGTTACGGCTCCGCTAGACAACTTGCGTGCGCGCTCTTCTGGCCCGCCTATCCACCGTTCAGGCCATCATTCCGGCTGTTCGTCGCTTTCCACTGACAGTCGCACAGGGCTTGCCTACACTGGGTATTGATCGACATGCAAACCAGTCCATGTTGCTCAGCGTCTTCACCCACCTTGAGAGGAATTATTATGCGCACACTGCTCGCCATTGCCCTTGTTGCCAGCGCCGGCTTCGCCACGCTCGCCCAAGCCCAGACCCAGGATCCCGCCGACACGTCGTCGGTGCGCATCAAGGGTGTCGTCGCCGCACGCCATGTGCTGACCGAAGAGCAGTTCCAGGATTTCAGCGGCGCCTACGCGCTGTCGAACGGCAAGCGGCTGACCGTCAGTGGCGATAATTACCACTACTTCGCCCAGATCCAAGGACAGCGCAAGGTCGAAATCGTACCGACCGCGAACAAGCAGTTCGTCGCGCTCAACGGCGACATGCAGGTCGATTTCGACGAGTTCCGCGGCGACCGCGTCAGCGATGTCGTGGTCCGCATGGGCCTGCGCAGCAACAACGTGGCCGTACTGGCGTCGCGCTGACCGACGCGGCCCGGGCCGTGCGCCGCAGCCTGCGCAGCGCGCGGCTGTCGTGCGCGCTGCGCAGGCTGCGCTGACACTTGGGATGGAGGGATCGGCGCGCCTGGTCAAAACGTGGTCGGCAAGCGGACCGTCAGCGTGACGTCCGGCGTGTCGCGCGTAAGGCCGGCGCCGACCGATACATTCAGGCTGCGCCCTTCGCTGAGGCGATACGAATAGCCCACCAGCAGCGTGCCGAGCTGGGTGCGCACTGAACCGGGTACCGGTATGCCGGCCTGGCGTGTGCGCGCGATGGAATTGTGGTCGTAGCCCAGGCTCAGCGACGCCTTGTCGTTCAGTCCCAGCCCCATGCCGAAATTGAAGCCGACGATGGCGCCCGGTTCGACCGTCCCCAGCATTTCCTTTTCGCCGCCCAGCACGGTGCGGCTGACGTTGCTGCGCTTGAAATTATGCAGGTAGCTGACGCTGCCGAAAAACACGGCCGGGTCGGATGGAAACAGCCAGGTCAGGCCCGGCTGCAATGAATAGAAACCGGAACCGGTGGGCAGGTCGAGCGGCAAGCCGGTGCCGCTGGCGTTGGTGCCGATGCAGCGCCGCACGCAATCGGTGACGACCTCGAACGGGTCGCGCCCGGTGCGCGATTTGACCCGCAGCGAACCGACATAATAGGCGCGGTCGGCGCCGCCATTGTTGAACTGGTAGCGCACACCGAGTTCGGCGTCGCCGACGCCCTTGCCGCTGGTCGAGAACACGTTTTCGACTGCCGTGCCGGTAAAGATTTCGCGGCTGACGGTGGCGTCGGAGCGGTACACATACGGGATCTTGGCTTCGACCTCGAGCCGGTTGCCGATGCCGTACCGGGCGCTGACGATGGCGGTGGCGGTATTGCGCTTGACCTCGCGCACGTCGAGCAGGCCGATCAGCAGCGCCGGGATGATGGTGTAGCCCACCAGCGCGACCCGGTTGCTCGACGAGTAGCCGAACTGGAAGGCCGGCTCGAACACGAACTTGCCGTTCGGCGTCAGCACGCCGGGCTGCTCGAACAAAGGCGCCACTTCGGGCGGCCGGCCGTTGGTGGCGGGCGGCTTGCCCACCGCCGCCGGTTCCGCCGCGCTTGCCGGCGCGGCGGCCGTCAGCGGCACGCCGGCGCCGGGATTGCCGGTGCCGCGGCGCTGGG